>NZ_CP149926.1:2111438-2426226 GCF_037949285.1 Thioclava sp. GXIMD4216 | reverse complement strand
CTGGATGACCAGCAGCAGGCACCGCTTTATGCGATTGGAAGACTTCGCTAACCAGTTGAATCGAATTTTAGTGATTTGAGCGCCCCTTGGAACGTAGTGTTTCAGGGGGCGTTTTGCTATGCGGAGTTCGGATTGAAACAATCTTTCGCACAAGAATATTATCATTTGGTAGTAGTTGGCAATATATTATTGCTATGGCGATTGATATTGGCGCGGGGATGCGCTATGCTGCGATGCAACATAACCAGTTTGGAAAGGCCACGCGGATGACGCTGATGAAGGAAATCGAAGGCTCCACGATCTTCATCGAAGATCTTCAGGAAGGCATGTCGCGCCAGCTGGTGAAGACGGTGACCGACCGTGACATCGAGCTTTTTGCCGAAGTCTCGACGGACCGGAACCCTGTGCATGTCGATGACGATTACGCCCGTACCACGATGTTCAAGGGCCGGATCGCCCACGGCATCCTGTCCGCTGGTCTGATTTCGGCCGTGATTGGCGAACAGCTTCCGGGGCATGGTGCGATCTATCTTAAACAATCGCTGACTTTCATGGCGCCGGTGCGTCCGGGGGATGAAGTTTGTGCAACTGTCCGCGTGGCGGCGATTGATCGGGTTAAGCGGCGTGTCACACTTGCAACCCAATGCACGGTGGGCGATACGGTTGTTCTGAAGGGCGAGGCCGTGGTGCTGGCTCCGTCGCGGGATATCTCGCGCGGCTGAGGCAGACCCGTTCTCGCGGGAATGCGGGAACGGACGGCTTTATGCGAGTTTACGACCACTGGCAGATTCCTCCGGAGGCGCGCGGCGCCTCCATTGCCATGGGCAATTTCGATGGTGTGCATCTGGGGCACCGCTCTGTGATCGATCTGGCGCGTCGTGACGGCGTGCCTTTGGGGGTTGTGACGTTCGAACCCCACCCGCGCGAGTTTTTCCGCCCCGAAGATCCGCCTTTCCGTCTGATGAATGCCGAAGCCCGCCGCAACCGGCTGGAAAAGCTGGGCGTCGACAGTCTTTATGCGCTTCCGTTCGATGCGCAGCTGGCGTCGATGGAGCCGGAACCCTTTGCCCGCGATGTGCTGGCAGAGGGGCTTGGCGTGTCCAATGTGACGGTCGGGCGCGATTTCCGCTTTGGCCGCAAGCGGGCAGGCGGGGTAGAGGAGCTGGCGCTCTTTGGCCAGAGATTCGGGTTTGACGTGACTGTGGCGCCGCTTCTGGAAGTGGAGGGGGTGCATGTGTCCTCCACCGCGATCCGCAATGCGCTGTCCGAGGGCCAGCCGGAACTCGCAGCCGCCATGCTGGGCCACCTGCACCGGATCGAAGGGGCGGTCATTCATGGCGAGAAACGCGGGCGCGAGTTGGGCTTTCCCACGGCCAATATGTCGGTGGACGGGCTGCATCTGCCGAAACTCGGCGTCTATGCGGTGAAGGTCGATGTGATGACCGGTCCGCAGAAGGGCAGCTATATGGGCGCGGCCAGCCTTGGGGTGCGACCGATGTTCGGGGTCAATACGCCCAATCTTGAAACCTATCTGCTGGATTTCAAGGGCGATCTTTACGGCCAGCATCTATCGATCGCGCTGGTCGAGTATCTGCGCCCCGAACTGGCCTTTACCGGCATCCCCGACCTGATCACGCAGATGGATCGTGATGTCGAACGCACCCGCGAGATCTTGACCGCCTGAGCCAAGAGACGCATTGCCTTTCCCAGCCAAATGATGAGTCTCCTTCTATGTCCAAGCTACGCAAGAAATTCTGGGAACTGCCGCTCGGGGATCTGAATGCCTCGGAATGGGAGGCGCTGTGCGACGGGTGCGGCAAGTGCTGCCTCAACAAGCTGGAATTCGTTGATACCAACGAAGTCGAGTTTACCCGTGTTGCCTGCCGTCTGCTGGATGGGCAGACCTGCCGCTGTGCGCAATACGAGATCCGGCACCATTTCGTGCCCGAATGCGTGCGTCTGACACCGGAGTCGATCGAGCAGATCGCCTACTGGATGCCGCGCACCTGCGCCTATCGGTTGCGGTTTGAAGACAAGCCGCTGGAAAGCTGGCACTATCTTCTTTCCGGATCGAAAGAGACGGTGCATGAGGCGGGCCAGTCCGTGCGTGGCTGGACCGTGCCGGAATACGAGGTGCCGGAAGAAGACTGGGAAGATTATGTGATCGAGGATCTTTCATGAATTTCGGCTCTGACAACACTTCGGCGGTGGCTCCTCGCATTATGGAGGCCATTCAGGCCGCCAATGAAGGCCATGCGCGCCCCTATGGCGGCGATGCCCTGACGCCGGTTGTCGAAGCCCGTATCCGCGATATTTTCGAGGCCCCCGAGGCGCGTGTTTTTCTGGTGACCTCCGGCACGGCGGCCAATGCCCTGTCCTGCGCGCTTCTGACCCGACCGTGGGAGGCGATTTTCTGCCATCGCAACGCCCATATCGAGGAAGACGAATGCGGCGCGCCGGAATTTTTCACCGATGGGGCCAAGCTGGTTCTGGTGGAGGGCGAAGATGCCAAGATGGAACCGCAGGCGCTTCGGGACAAGATCCGCCATACGGGGGCGGCAATCCATAATATCAAGCGCGGTATGGTCTCGATCACCAATGCGACCGAATTCGGCACTGTTTACACGGTGGACGAGGTCAAGGCGCTGTGTGATGTGGCCCGCGAATTCGATCTGCCGGTGCATATGGATGGGGCGCGCTTTGCCAATGCGGTGGTGCGTCTGGGCTGTAGCCCTGCTGATCTGACATGGAAGGCGGGGGTGGATGTGCTCTCGTTCGGTGGTACCAAGAATGGCTGTATGGGGGTCGAGGCGGTGGTGGTTTTCGATCCCGCCCGGGCGCAGGAATTCGAGATCCGGCGCAAGCGTTCGGGGCAGTTGATGTCCAAACACCGCTATCTGGCGGCGCAGATGATGGCCTATCTTTACGGCGATCTGTGGCTGTTGCTGGCACGTCAGGCCAACGCAATGGCGCGCAAGCTGGCGGATGGTCTGGCAAGCCTGCCCGAGGTGCGGATGCTGCATCCCACGCAGGCCAATGCGGTTTTTGTGGCCATGCCGCGCCATTTGCACCAGAAGCTCCACGATCACGGTGCCTATTACTATTTCTGGCCCTTCGATCAGGATCTGGAAGGCGATGCGGAAGAGGTGCTTTCGGCGCGGCTGGTATGTTCGTGGTCGACCACGACGCCCGAGATCGAGACCTTTCTGGGGCTTCTGGGCTGGGTTGCGCCTGCCAGATCGCTGCCCGAAGCGCCGCGCAGCCTAGCGCCGCAGGAGGCCGAGCCCGATTCCGCCCAGCACGAGGGCTCCCGCTAGCCAGAAGCGCGGGCCGGGCAGTTCGGCCAGAAACACCGCGCCGCCCAATGCGGCGATCAGCGGCACGCTCAACTGCGCGAGAGCCGCCTGCGTCGCGGGGATCTGCGGCAGCACCCGATACCACAGCGCATAGCCTAAGCCCGATGTTATCGCCCCCGACGCCAGTGTGGCCCAAAGCCCGTAGGAGGCCCCCGCCATCGGGCTGCCGGCCCCGAGCCACCAGAGCAGCGCAAGAGGCGTGGCAAGGGCGAAGTTGAACGCCGTGGCCGTCAGCGCATCGCGTGCCTTTGCCCCGTTCAGCGAATACAGCCCCCAGCCCATGCCTGCCGCCATCATCCATGCCAGTCCGGTCATGTCGATACGCAGATCTCCTTGCGGCCACAGCAGAACCGCCAGCCCCGCGAGCGCCATGCCTGCCCCCAACCAGCGTAACGGGGGGATGTGTGTCTTGCGGAAGACCGCGGCCCCGAACATGGTGATCTGCACGGTGCCGAACAGCGTCAGCGCGCCCACACCGGCATCCAGCCGTCCGGAGGCGCGTGAAAAGCCCCAGATATACAGAAACAGGGTCGCCACACCCAAAGCCAGCATGGCAGGCGGGGGCGGATGGCGCAGGCGTATCCCGCTGAGCAGGCATAGCACCACCGCCCCCGCCCCAAGCCGTAGCACCCCGACAAGCGCCGGATCCCAGCCCGCCCCGAACACGGCCATCCGGTTCAGCACCGAATTGGCCGCAAAAGCGATCATCACAAGGCAGGTAGTCAGAAACAGGCGCATCCCGTCACTCTGCCGGTCCTAAGCCAGCTTGGCAAATGCGACTTTCGGGCAATGAAAAAGCCCGGCACTTTGGCCGGGCTTTCGGATCGTATCGGAGGCGGTCTTACGACTGGCTATACATGCCTTCGTAGATCGGCTTGATGGTTTCGGTTTCAAACAGCGACGAGACCGAGGTGCCCGACCATGTGTTCAGGATGGCTTGGGCAAACATCGGCGCGGTCGGCACGATGCGGATATTGGGGCATTTCTTCACGGCTTCGGTCGCTTGGATCGAGTCGGTGATCACCAGCGATTTCATGACCGATTTCGACACGCGCTCGACAGCGGGGCCCGACAGGACACCGTGGGTGATATAGGCATGAACCTCGACAGCGCCCGCTTCCATCAGCACTTCGGCGGCTTTGCACAGCGTGCCTGCGGTATCGCAGATGTCATCGACGATGATACATTTCTTGCCGGTCACATCCCCGATCACGGTCATGCCGGCCACTTCGCCCGCTTTCTCGCGGCGTTTGTCGACGATGGCCAGCGGCGCACCGATGCGCTTGGCGATCTCGCGGGCACGGGCCACACCGCCGACATCGGGGGAGATGACCATGACATCATCCATATCGCCTTTGAAGTGGTGCATGATATCGAGCGAGAAGACCGGCGAGGCATAGAGGTTATCCACCGGAATATCGAAGAAGCCCTGAATCTGCGTCGCATGCAGATCCAGCGTCAGAATGCGGTTCACACCGGCTTCGGTCAGCAGGTTCGCCACCAGCTTGGCCGAGATCGGGGTACGGGCCTTGGTGCGGCGGTCCTGGCGGGCATAGCCGAAATAGGGGATCACGGCGGTGATACGATCCGCCGAGGAGCGTTTGAGCGCATCGGCCATGATCAGCAGTTCCATCAGGTTGTCATTGGCCGGATTGGAGGTGGGCTGGATGACATACATGTCTTCGCCACGAACGTTCTCGTAGACTTCGACGAAGATTTCCTGATCGTTGAACCGCTCGACGCGGGCATCGACGAGGCCCACGGACATTCCGCGATGCATCGACATCCGGCGGGCAATGGCCTCGGCCAACGGGCGGTTGGCATTGCCGGCGATCAGTTTGGGTTCAGTCATGGCGGACATGGGCTTTGGCTCCGGGCAGCGCCGCAAGGGAAGGTCGCGGCAGAGATTCGCTTACATTGCGCCTGCCTTAGCACCGAGGTAGCGTCTGGGCAAATCCAAGGGTGCAAGGGAGACATGCGAATGTCACATATTGATTACTACTTCTCGGTTTTTTCGCCTTATACCTATTTCGCGGGGCTGCGTCTTGAAGAGATTGCAACCCGTCACGGGGCGCAGGTGACCTATCGGCCGCTGGACCTGATGGCGCTGTTCGATCGCACGGGGGGCACCCGTCCGGCGGACCGCCATCCGTCGCGGATGCAATATCGCAATCAGGAGGTCACGCGCTGGTCGCAGAAACTGGGGCTGCCGATGCCCAATATCTCGGTGCCCGTGCCCAATGCCGCCCCCGCCTCTTATGCGATCATCGCGGCCCAGAAGGCCGGTGGCGGCGATCTGGGGGGGCTGGTCCATGCCATTGCCCGCGCCCGTTGGGCCGAAGGGCGCGACATCGCCGAGGAAGGGCTGATCCGCGCGGCGCTGGAGGCCAATGGTTTTGACGGCAATCTGGTGACGACGGGGTTGTTTGACGGGGCGATTGCCTACGAGAAAAACCTTGAAGACGCGGTGGCCGCAGGGGTCTTCGGCTCGCCCTTCTATATCGTGACCGACACCGACCAGCGCTTCTTCGGGCAGGACCGGCTGGCGTTTCTCGACAGCTATCTGGGGACATGTGCATGATCGATGACCGCAGGGGCGTCCAGATCGCCTCGGAATTGCTCGGGGGCGGCGAACGCCCGGCTTTGGCGATCCATTGCATGCTGGGCAATGCCCGCGCATGGGAGCCGTCCTTCGCGCTGCTGGAAGACCGGATGACCGCGCGGGTCTTCGACCTGCCGGGGCACGGGCGGTCGGGCGAATGGGCCGCAGAAGAGGCCGCCGGTGCCTTCGAGAGGCTGGTGACACAGATTGCGGCCAGTTTCATCGACCGCCCGCTTGATCTGATCGGGCATAGCTTCGGCTCCAGCGTGGCGCTGCGGCTGGCGGTTGCGGCCCCCGAGGCCATCCGCAGTCTGACGCTGATCGAGCCCATTCTTTTTGCCGCCATCGAAGGCACGCCGGAATATGATGCGGTGGCCAAGGACCAGAAACATCTGATGCAGCTTCTGGCTGCAGGAAAGCGCGAAGAGGCGGCACGGGCCTTTCTGGCGCAATGGGGCAGCGGTGTGCCTTGGGAGGCTCTGCCAGAGCATCAACGCGCGCGCTTCATGGAGCAGATGCCCATTCTGGCCAATACGACCACAGCAAATTTCGCCGATCCCGGGCAGATCCTGCGGGCGGACGGGATCGAGGCGATTGACGCGCCGGTCCTGCTGATCCACGGCGACCAGACCCACCCTTCGGTGCCGCTGGTCTGTGCCGAACTGGCGGTGCGGATGCAGAATGTCGGGACGGCGACGGTGCCGGGGGCAGGGCATATGCTGCCGCTGACGCATTTTGAAAGTCTGGCCGATCTGATCGGCGTCAATCTCGACCGCTCCTGAAGCGGACGCCGCGCTGATCGGGCGCGGCGTTCACTCTCATATCAGCCTGTTTACATGGCCCATCTTGCGGCCCGGCTTGGCCTCGGCCTTGCCGTAAAGATGGATCTGCGTGCGCGGGGTCTTGGCAAATTCGGGCACGCGCAGCACATCATCGCCGATCAGGTTGAGCATCTCGACATCGGCATAGCGCGCGCCATCGCCCAAGGGCCAGCCCGCGATCGCGCGGATATGTTGTTCGAACTGGTCGACGGCACAGCCCGCCTGCGTCCAGTGGCCCGAATTATGCACACGCGGCGCGATCTCGTTGACGATCAGCCCCCCCTTGGTGACAAACAGCTCGACCCCCATCACGCCGACATAGTCCAGCGCATTCAGGATCTTTGCCGCCATCAGAACGGCATCCATGCGCAGGCTGTCAGGGATTTGCGCCGGCACGGTGGTGGTGTGCAGAATGCCGTTCTTATGAACATTCTGACCGGGGTCGAAACAGGCGACCTCACCGGTGGTGCCACGCGCGGCAATCACCGAAATCTCCATCGAGAAGTCGATGAACCCTTCCAGAACCGCCTCGGCCCCTGCCATCGCGGCCAGCGCCTCGGGGGCATCTTCGGGCGCCATGATCCGCGCCTGACCCTTTCCGTCATAGCCCAGACGGGTGGTTTTCAGGATTGCGGGCGTGCCGATCTCGGCAATCGCCGCGTCGAGGCTGACCGTATCGGTGACCTTGGCCCACGGCGCGGTCTTCAGCCCGATCTCACCCAAGAAGCTCTTCTCGATAATCCGGTCCTGCGAGGTCGCCAGGGCGCGCCGGTTGGGATGCAGCGGGCGGATGGCCTCGAGGATATCCAGCGCCGAGGTGGGGATGTTCTCGAACTCATAGGTGATCACGTCCACCGAACGGGCGAAGGCGCGCAGGGCCTCGGCATCCTCATAGGACGCTGTGGTCACCTGATGTGCCACATCGGCTGCGGGCGGATTGGCGCCGGGTTCGAAGATATGGGTCTTGAAGCCCAGACGCGAGGCCGCAACCGAGAGCATGCGTCCCAGTTGTCCGCCGCCCAGAATGCCGATCATGGCTCCGGGTTGCAACGAGATGTCGGTCATGGATGAACGTCCTGCGGCTCGTCAGGGATCGAGTCGGACAGGGTCGTGCGCCATGTGTCCAGCCGCTCGGCCAGCGCCGCGTCCTGAAGCGCCAGAATGCCCGCTGCCAGAAGGGCCGCATTGGGCGCACCGGCAGAACCGATCGCCATTGTGGCCACAGGGTAGCCTTTGGGCATCTGGAGGATGGAATAGAGGCTATCGACCCCCGAAAGCGCCTTTGTCTGCACCGGCACACCGATCACGGGCACACGGGTCTTGGAGGCCATCATGCCGGGCAGGTGGGCCGCGCCGCCTGCACCTGCGATGATCACTTGCAGCCCGCGCTCGACAGCGGTCTTGCCATAGGTCCACAGGCGATCGGGTGTTCTATGTGCCGAAACGATCTTCGTCTCGTAGCTGACCCCGAGATCGTCAAGGATCTGTGCTGCGCCCTTCATGGTCGGCCAATCGGACTGGCTCCCCATGATGATTCCGACTTTTACGCCCAATGGTACCTCCTGAAACTTTGAAAGCGCACTATAGGCGCGCAGCCGTTCTGAGCAAGACCAAAGGGGGGATTCGGGGCTTAGGCGAGGATGTCGGGGATCAGTTTGTCTTCGATACGGGCGATCTCGTCTTTCAGTTGCAGCTTCTGCCGCTTCATGCGCGACAGACGCAACTGGTCGCAATGGGCCACAGCCTGAAGGGCTGCAATGGCTTCATCAAGATCGCGATGTTCCTGACGTAGCACCGCAAGTTTGACCCGCAGGACTTCTTCGTGTTCCATTTCGACATGCGCATTCATGATGGCGTTCCGTAGATTGCTGTATGGCGCCGGCCTCAAAGGGTGACTCGGCAGGTGTTCATTTTTATTAATACACGATTTTTTGGAATTTCGGAAGAAAATCGACGTTAATCCTTCTCTGGCAGGGTCTTGCGGTATGCGCTGCGGCTGACCATATTCATAGGGAAGGGCCGCCGGTGCATGGGGCCCGTTCGCTGCACGTCGCTTTGAAAAGGGCTTGCCTGATGACGAAACTAGGCTTTGGGTCGCATCCGTATCTGCTGGGCTTTGACCAGCTGGAACGATTGGTGGAACGGACGGCCAAAACAGGGTCGGATGCCTATCCGCCCTATAATATCGAACAGTCGGGGCCGGATTGCTACCGGATCACTCTGGCGGTGGCGGGATTTGCCGAAGAGGATCTGTCGATCACGATGGAGGATCGCGCGCTTGTGATCCGTGGTCGGCAGGGTGAAGACGGTGCGGACCGCGTTTATCTTTACCGTGGAATCGCTGCACGCGCCTTCCAGCGCAGCTTCGTGCTGGCGGATGGGGTCGATGTGGCGGGCGCGTCGATGGAAAACGGGCTCTTGCATGTCGATCTGCGGCGGGTGGTGCCCGATCCCGTCGTGCAGACGATCCCGATCTCGAAAAAATAACATCAGGCAGGAGGACTTGCGATGCATACGAAATTCGACTTTGCGCCCGAAGGCCAGACGGACCGGATTGCCTATATCCGTGCGGTGGATGCGGGCGATCTGCCCGAGGAGGTGAAAGCCCAGCTGGGCGATGTCAAACAGCTTTACGCGCTGCATTCTTCTGACGGCGAGCGGCTGGCCTTGGTCCGTGACCGCGAAATGGCCTTTATCCTTGCGCGGCAGAACGACCTTGCGCCTGTGACGGTGCATTGATCGCAAGGGCCGTCGGCAGAAGACAAATCCGGCCTCTGGAGGCGGGAGGCTGACTGATATCGGGGTGCCGCATAGGCGCCCCGTTTTCTTTGGACGTGAGGCGTGTCCGGCGGCTGGTCCCAAAGGGGGGCATGGCCCGCCGGACCCTCAGGCCACGCCTTTTTCCAGGCCCCGCGATTGGGTATGTGGCAGCAGCGCCGGACCCAGTTCGCGGCAAATTCTGCCGGAGAGGGCCGGATAGGCCAGCGGGCCGTAATCTGCGGGTAGGCGGGAAAGCTGGGGCAGCGATTGCCGGATCAGCTTCTGGCAGGCGGGGCCGAGCATCGCCCATGCCTCGGTGCCGGGATAGAGGGTTTCGGCCCATGCGCCTTCGGCCATGATGACCTGATGATGCTCGGTCAGGATGTGCCAGTATCGCAGCCGCGGATAGGCGACGGGCTGGATGCCGGACCTGAGCCCGACAAGGTGACGCGCCGCAGCCAGACCCTGCCTGTATCCCGTAAGGTCTTCTAAGGCGGGATGGCTGACCAGCACCCGATGGTGGGCCGAAACAAGCAGCGCCCGCGTGTTGCCCAATATGCCTTTCGCAAAGCGGATAGGCGCGGCGCGCCCGAGGGCCGCGACCTCGCGGCAACCGATCCAGAGAATACGGGCGGGCGGACCGTGAGGGGTGATCAGCCTGTCGCGCGGGGTCAGGTTTTGCACGGGGCGGGGGCCATCGACTGTCATGATGCGGGTGTCCTGCGCAAAGCAGACGAAGGGGGCATCGACATGGGCGATGGTCACGCCATCATATTCTACCCCGTCCCATGTGCCCAATGTGATGGACTGGACATTGCTGTAATGCACCCCCGCCGGAATGGAGCTGTCCATCAGGCGGGCGCCCCATGTGCCATCGGTGAACAGCGTGACCTCGATCTCCAGTCCGCTATAGGTGACCCCGTTCACCACCATCGTCGAGTTGGTATAAAGCGCGATTTCCTGCGGATAGAGGTTGAGCGAGGGGCCCGAGATATATTCGGCGGGATCGGGGCTATGCACATCATCGGTGTCGTAGTCCCAGATAATCCCGTCATTATTGGTGTCATGTAGCGTGATTTCGGTATAGCCTGCCGGATCGACCGAGCGGCCATTTCCGCTGGCATTGAGGTTGTCCTGCGAGGCTGCGGAATAGCCCGGCCATGTGCTGGAGGAATACCATCCCCAAGAAGATGTATCTGCCATAGGTTACAATCTATGCTTCAAAATCCCGTTCTTCGGGAGATTGGCAAACAAAGCTTAAATTGCGGTGAAATGCGCCGGAGGCCGCAGGCCATAGGGGGCGGCAGAACGGAACGGGCCTGAACAGGGCAGGGGAAACCGGAAGGCAAAAAACCGCCCCGAGGGGGGCGGCTTTCCAGAGGTTTGTTAGGTTCCGGACCTGTCTGTGTGTGACAGGGTTATTCGGCCAGACCCTGTTCGGCCAGCCAGCGTTCGGCATCTAGTGCGGCCATGCAGCCCATGCCCGCCGAGGTGACGGCCTGACGGTAGGTGTGGTCGGTCAGATCGCCTGCGGCAAAGACGCCCTCGATCGAGGTGCGGGTCGAACCCGGCTCGACCCAGACATAGCCGCCCTCCTGCAGTTTGAGCTGGTCCTTCACCAGTTCCGAAGCGGGCGCATGGCCGATGGCCACGAAGAAACCGTCACAGGGGATTTCGCGCTCGGCGCCATCGGCGGTGGATTTCACCCGCACGCCGGTCACGCCCAGGGGCGCCTCGGTGCCAAGAACTTCTTCAACGGTGTGGTTCCAGACCACCTCGACCTTGGGGTTCTTGAACAGGCGTTCTTGCAGGATCTTCTCGGCGCGGAAGCTGTCGCGGCGGTGGATCACGGTGACCTTGGAGGCGAAATTGGTCAGGAAGAGCGCCTCTTCCACCGCCGTATTGCCGCCGCCGATCACCACGACCTCCTTGCCGCGATAGAAGAATCCGTCGCAGGTGGCGCAGGCCGACACGCCGAAGCCCTGGAACTTGTCTTCCGAGGGCAGGCCCAGCCATTTTGCCTGAGCGCCGGTGGCCAGCACGACCGCATCGGCCACATAGGTGGTGCCCGAGTCGCCCTGCGCGGTGAAGGGGCGTGCGCCCAGATCGAGCGAGGTGATGTAATCACCGATGATCTCGGTGCCCATCGCGCGGGCGTGCTCTTCCATCTGCACCATCAGGTCAGGGCCTTGGACCTCGGTATGGCCGGGCCAGTTCTCGACCTCGGTGGTGATGGTCAGCTGGCCGCCCGGTTGCAGGCCCTGCACCAGAACGGGCTGGAGCATGGCGCGCGAGGCATAGACGCCTGCGGTATAGCCAGCGGGGCCGGAGCCGATGATGAGCAGTTTTGTTTTCTTGGTCGTCTCGGACATGCCGGTCTCCTGAGATTCCTGTCTTGCAGCGCGTTTGATGCGGATATAGACACCGCAACCTGCGACGAAAACCCCCCGCCGAGCTCGACGGAAGGAATGATGCGATTGTGCCGCGCGGCGGATCGGGTCCGCCTTTGCGAAATCAGGGTGCGATTGCGCTTGCAGATAAAGATGTGAAATATTATTGCGCAACTGCGATATTTTCGATAGTTTTCGGCGCAAGGCGGAGGTGTGATCATGGCCAGTTCAAAGCTTGACGAAATCGACCGGAAAATCTTGGCCGAGTTACAGGCCGACGGGCGTATGACGAATGTGGAGCTGGCAAAGCGTGTGGGGATCTCGGCACCGCCCTGCCTGCGGCGTGTGCGCACGCTGGAAGAGGCGGGATATATCCGCGGCTACCATGCTGATGTGAACCCGCGCGAGCTGAATTTCGAGGTGCAGGTTTTTGCCTCGGTCCGGCTGCATTCGCAATCCGAGGCCGATCTGGCGCAGTTCGAGGCGCGTTGCAATACATGGCCGCTGGTGCGGGAATGCCATATGCTCAATGGCGAGATCGATTTCATCCTGAAATGCGTGGCCCCCGATCTCTCGACCTTCCAGAGCTTCCTGATGAGCGATCTGACCGCTGCGGAAAACGTGGCCAGCGTGAAAACCTCGCTGGTGATCCGTTGTGCCAAGGACGAGCCCGGTGTGCCTTTCGACGTGCTGGAAAGCCGTCTGGCCAAGCAGGCCTGAACCTGTCTGGCCACGGGGCGGGGCGCGTGAAGCCCCTGACGGCCAAGAAGGTAGCCCCGAGCGAAGGGGCCGCATCTGGCAGCCGCGCATAAATTCGTGAGCCTCTGTGCAAAAATCGCGGTGTGCAGTCGGGCTGTTTCGGGCTAGACTGGCTGCATGGACAAGCCTCTTTCTCTATGGTCGCGCATCGCGGCGGCACTTGCTTCCCTGACGCGGGGGGAGGCGCTTTCGGATGTGTTCGACCAACTGCGCGCGCCGCCCGAACGGTCGGTGGCCTTCACCATTGCGGTGATCGCGCTGGGGGCAAAGATGGCCAAGGCCGACGGGCAGGTGACCCGTAACGAGGTCGAGACATTCCGCCGGATTTTCTCGATCCCGCCGGGCGAAGAGACCAATGCCGCGCGTGTCTTCAACATGGCGCGCACCGATGTGGCCGGTTTTGATGCCTATGCGCGCAAGATTGCCGCGATGTTCGGTCCGGGCAACGGGGTGTTGAAAGACGTGCTGGAGGGGCTGTTTGCCATTGCGGTGGCCGATGGTGATTTCCACGAGAATGAAGAGATCTTCCTGAAAGAGGTGGCGCGGATCTTCGGTTTGAAGGACTGCTGCTATAGCGCCATCCGTGCCAGCTACGTGGCAGGGCCCGATCCGGACCCTTGGGCCGTTCTGGAGGTCGCGCCGGATGCGAGCCTTGACGAGGTACGCAAGGCGTGGAAGGCGGCGATACGCGAGGCCCATCCCGATCGCGCGATTGCCCGCGGGATGCCGGAAGAGGCCGTGCGTCTGGCTCAAGACCGGACAGTGGCGCTGAACCGTGCGTGGGAAGAGATTCGCACGCGGCGGGAGATGGCCTAGGGGCATCATGCAGCGCGATATCAATTTGCGGATCGCGACCTATAATGTGGAGTGGTTCACCAATCTGTTCGATGCGCAGGGCGAGCCGTTATTTGACGGGCGGCCTACGCGCCACGAGCAGACGACCGCCGCCGGTCAGGCACGGGCGGTGGCGCGGGTGATGGCCTCTGTCGATGCCGATCTGATGCTTGTGGTCGAGGCCCCCGATGACGGGGTCGGGCGGCATACACGGGTCAGTCTGGAGCTGTTTGCCGAGTATTTCGGGTTGCGCACCCGTGCCTGTCTGCATGGGGCGGCCAGTGTGACCCAGCAAGAGATCGCCTTGCTCTATGATCCTGATCGGGTGGCGGTGAGGCTTGATCCGGAACCGGGAAGCCATCCGGTGCCGCGCGTGCACGGGCTGAGTGCGGCCGATCATGTCTTCGACAAGCCGCCGCTTGAAGCGATCATCGAAAGTGCGGGCAGCACCTTCCATCTGATCGGGGTGCATATCAAATCGAAGGTCTCGCATGGCCAGACCGCGCGGAACATGCACCGGCTGGCGTTGCGCAGCCGTCGCAAGCAGCTTGTGCAATCGCTCTGGCTGCGCGAGCGGGTGGAGGACCTGCTACGGCAGGGGAAGTCACTGATTTTGCTGGGAGATCTGAACGATGGTCCGGGGCTGGACGAATATGAAGAAGTGCTGGGCCAATCCGCGCTGGAAGTGATTTCGGGGCAGCTCGGGCCGGGGCGGTATCTGCTGCATGATCCGCATGCCCGCCTGCAGGTCGGGCCGACGCTTGCCCAACCCGCATCGGCGCGGTTCTGGTCTGTGGCCGATCAGCATTATTTCGGCGCGATGGTCGATTACATCATGGTGTCGGGGGATCTTTGCGCCAACCGGCCTGCATGGCGGATCTGGCATCCGTTCGACGACCCCGCCTGTTATCGCAATGCCGAATTGCGGGAGGCGCTGCTGACCGCTTCGGACCATTTTCCGGTATCGCTGGATCTGGTGCTGCATGCCCCCGTCGAAGCAGGGGCAGCACAAGGCCGCCCTTAGGCGGGCTGGCGGATGACCGGCTTCACGCCAAGCGAATTGCATAGCGAGGTGAAGCGCGATTCGGTGACTTCGCCAAACAGGTCCGCGCCCTTGCGGGTCAGGCTGAGTTCCAGCCGCTTGTCCTCGCGGTGATGGGTCAGCACGCCCGCCTCGGTCGGATCGTCAATCGAGAACATGGCCGCAAAGCGCATGGCCTTGCCCAAGATTTCGGCCTCGCGGATCTGGTCTTTCGAGAGCAGCTTGAAAAGGGCCTGATGCGCCGAGTTCGAGCGGTTGTTCTTGTAGCGATGCAAAAGCGCGAGCCCGACCAGAATCCGCTCCGGATGGGACAAGGCCGCCATATTGGCGCGGGTGACGTTTTCGAAACAGGCATCGGCGCGGTAATCGGGATGGGTGCGCCATGTCGTGTCATGCAGCAGGCAGGCCGCACGGATCAGACGGTAGGTTTCGGGCGGCACCTCGCCCCAGATCGGCTGGATGAAGCTGTGCATCTTCTTGCCAAAGCCGGGCAGGCGGGCGGCACGGCGTTCGGCATGACGGCACGCCTCGATCAGCGGATCGCGGCGGCGCAGACGGTCGGGCATCTGTTCGTAAAGCAGCCCCTCGCGGATCCCGTAAGAGGACACGTCGATTTCGGCGGGCTGGAACAGCGCGACCAGTTCGCGCAGCACGATGGCCGCATAGGGCACCAGATCCATCCGTGCCGAACCGATGCCGGTGCGGGTGCGCAAATCCGAGAGATTGGTGCTTTCGATCATCTCGAGGGTTTTGCCCACCGCCTCCGGTGTCATCCGGTATTCATGCAGCACCAGAAGCGGATAGGCCTCGCGCTCCATATCGATGCGGGCAATGGCGCGCCACGATCCACCGACCAGATAGATCCGCTCGTAATCGGTGCCCACCTCGGCGGCCAGCCGCTGCATGGTCTCTTTGACATGGGCAATCTGCGCCGCACGGTCGCCCACAAGCTGCAAACGGAACGGCCCGAGCTGCGAGGAAACCCGCCGCCAGACCTTGCCATCTCGCACCTCTGCCAGTTCCATCGAATTGCCGCCGATATCGCAGATGAGACCGTTGGCATCGGGCCAGCCCAGCAGCACGCCCTGTGCCGACAGTCGCGCCTCTTCGGGACCGTCCACCACATGGATGGTCAGGCCGGTTTCCTGTTCGATCAGCTTGTGGAAGTCCGGCCCGTCTTCGGCATCGCGCATGGCGGCGGTGGCCACACAGGTCAGTGAATTGACCTTCATCCCCTTGGCCAGCGCGGCAAAGCGGCGCATCGCGGTCAGGGCGCGGATGCGCCCTTCGGGGTTCAATCGGCCCGTTTCGGCCAACCCCTGCCCGAGCCCCGCCATGACTTTCTCATTGAAAAAATAGGCAGGCGAACGCGCCGCGCCGTCAAAGACGACCATGCGGATAGAGTTCGAGCCTATATCGACGACCCCAACACGGCTGAGCGCGCGAATCGAGGGGTCGTCAAAGAGCGGTTTTCCGAAGGGATCCCACTCGTCATTGTCAGTGCTGCTACCGACGGCCACCATATCTGCCATCTGTGCCTTCCGGGCTAAACAAACATCGCCCAAATTCTAGGCTCAGTCGAAGCTATGAGCAAGCTTTGGCACGTCACTTGCCCCTGCGGAACCCCGTCCCGAAAGCGACGGGTTTTCCATGAAGAAGCGGTGACAGCTGAACAGCGTCTGATTGTCCTCGGGCAGATAGCGGATGAATTTGCCATCGGGCTGCAAAATCCAGCTTTGGGCCTCATCGGCCATATTCGCCGCCATGATCTGTTCGGTGATCTGCGCCTTGACGGTGGGGTTTGTGGTCTCCACCAGCGTTTCCACGCGCCGGTTGAGGTTGCGCCCCATCCAGTCGGCCGAGCTGAAAAAGACCCGCGCCTTTTTCGAGGGCAGCCCGTGGCCATTGCCAAAGCAGACGATCCGCGAATGCTCCAGATAGCGCCCGACGATGGATTTCACGCGGATATTCTCCGACAGGCCCTTGATGCCGGGGCGGATACCGCAGATGCCACGGATCACAAGGCTTATCTTCACGCCCGCATTCGAGGCGGCATAGAGCGCGTCGATCACCTCGGGGTCGATGATCGAATTCATCTTCGCCCAGATTTCGGCGGGTTTACCGGCTTTGGCATGTTCGGCCTCACGGGCGATCAGCTCCAGCAGGCGCGGCTTCAGCGTATGGGGCGAGATTGCAAGGTTCTCGAGATTTTCCGGCTGCACATAGCCCGAAAGATAGTTGAAAACCTTGGTCGCATCGCGCCCGAGCGCATCGTCACAGGTGAAGAAGCTGAGATCGGTATAGATTTTGGCCGTGATCGGGTGGTAGTTGCCGGTGCCGTAATGGGTATAGGTTACAAGACTGTCTCCCTCGCGGCGCACCACGGTGCTGATCTTGGCGTGGGTTTTGTAATTGGTGAAACCATAGACCACATGCGCGCCCGCGCGTTCCAGCATCCGCGACTGGCGGATATTGGCGGCCTCGTCGAAACGGGCTTTCAGCTCGACCAGTGCCGTGACCATCTTGCCGTTCTCGGCGGCCTCGCAGAGCGCGGCGACAATGGGCGAATCCTTCGAGGTCCGGTAGAGGGTCTGCTTGATGGCCACCACATTGGGGTCATTGGCCGCCTGTGCCAGAAACCGCACCACCATATCGAAGGTCTCGTAGGGGTGATGCAGCAACATGTCTTTCTGGCGGATCGCCGCGAACATATTGCCTTCATGGTCCTGCACCCGTTCGGGAACGCGAGGGGTGAAGGAGGGCCAGAGCAGGTCGGGGCGGTCGTCAAGGATCAGCTCCTTGAGATCGGCCACGCCCAGAAGGCCGCGCACTTCCACCACCTCGTCTTGCGTGACATGCAATTCCTCGCGGATCACCTGATGCAGGCTTTCGGGCGCACCTGCCGTGATTTTCAGCCGGATCACCTGACCGCGCCGCCGCCGCTTCAGGGCGGTTTCAAACTCGCGCACCAGATCCTCGGCCTCGTCCTCGATCTCGAGATCGCTGTCGCGGAGCACGCGGAAGGCACAATGGCCGCGCTCGCGGAAGCCGGGGAAGAGCGAGTTCAGGTGCAAGAGCAGCACGTCTTCCAGCGGCAGGAAGCGCGCCTCTCCGGGCAGGCGGACAAACCGGTCGATCTGCTGCGGAATCGGCAGAAGCGCCTGCATACGGCGCTTGTCGCCGGGGCGTTCCAGCTCCAGTGCCAGACAGAAGCCCAGATTGGGGATGAACGGGAAGGGGTGGGCCGGATCAATCGCCAGAGGCGAGAGCACCGGAAACACCTTTTGCAGGAAGTGATCGCGCAGGAAAACCAGATCGTCTTCGGTCAGCGTCGCGCGGGTCACCACATGGATGCCCGCCTCGTCCAGTTCACGCCGGATGGTGTTCCAGCTCGATTGCTGCATATCCATCAGCTGGCGGGCGTCTTCATTGATCAGTTGCAGCTGTTCGCGCGGGGTGAGCCCGTCATGCGAGGGGATGTTATTGCCCTCGCGGACCAGTTCGCGCAGACCGGCCACGCGCACGGTGTAGAACTCATCAAGATTGGTGGCCGAGATCGAGACGAAGCGCAGCCGTTCGAGCAGCGGAACGCGCGGATTGGTGGCCTCTTCCAAGACCCGCCAGTTGAACGCGAGCCATGACAGCTCGCGGTTGAAGAAACGTCCGGGACCGGAGATGACTTCCTCGGGAAGTTCGACGGGCACGGGAAACGGGGTTTTGAGAAAATCAGCCTGTGTCATGACCGCGGTTATTGCCCTGAAATGTATCGGAAAGATGACAGTTTGATCAATCTTCCTCGTGAAGACCAAGACTGTCCAGAACGTCCGAGGCCAAAGAGCGGGTAATCGCGCGTTTTTCCGACAGTGACCTTGCGTCAAGAGCGGCCACCAGTGCCCGTGCCGTCGCCAGAGACCTGTCCATCCGGCTGACAAGCCACGGGATCAGCGTCACCGGCACATGAATCTGGCGGTCTGCAAACATTTTCACCAGAACGGCAGCCAGCAGTGCATCATCGGGTGGCATGATCTTGGCGCTGGTCGTGGCCTCCATACGCGAGCGCAGGTCCGGCACCACAAGCCCCCAGTCACGCGGCGCGGTGCGGGCGGTCAGCAAAAGCTTCACCCCCTCCGCCTGACACAGATTGCACAGGTGGAACAGCAGTGATTCGCGTTCGCGGGTGCCCGCGATGTGATTGGCGTCATCCACGACGATTGCGCCCGCTGTTGCCAGCCAGGGCGCATCATAGTTCTGCAATTCGGCGGCGGGGATCAGCGGCGCGCGGTTCGCATCGGCCCAGATCTGCGCCAGATGGGTTTTGCCCGCGCCGGCATCGCCGGTCAGGATCATTCGCCCCGAGGTCCAGCTTTCGGGCGTGTCGAGCATCGCCAGCGCCAGCGCGTTGGCCTGTGCGACATAGTAATCCTCGCGCCCCTGCGACTGGCGCAGCGGCAGGTCGAATATCAGCTGTTTGCCTGTCATCCTGCCTCCCCCGGTCTGGCCGGGTCGTGCCTTTTCACTTGGTGAAATCTTCCGGCGGAAGATCCTTGGCGCCGACCCCTTTGTAAAGCGGTCCTTGCATGTACTGCTGGATGCCAAAACGTGCAAGCACACCCAGCATCGCCGCGACAGGCACCGCAACCAGCATCCCCACAAAACCGAACAGCGTCCCGAAGGCCGACAGGGCGAAGATCAGCCACAAAGGATGCAGCCCGATGGAATTGCCGACAAGCTTCGGCGTGATGATATTGCCTTCCAGAAACTGCCCCAGCGCGAATATGGCCGCCACAATCGCGATATGGCCCCATTCGCCCCAGAACTGGAACAGCGCAAGCCCGATGGCAAGGCTGCCGCCGATAATCGCACCGACATAGGGGATAAAGGTCAACGACCCCGCAATCGCCCCCGCGATCAGGCCGAAGTTCAGCCCCGCAAGCATCAGCCCGACGGCGTAGAACGTCCCGAGGATCAGGCAGACGGTCACCTGCCCGCGCACGAAGCCCGACAGGACGCGGTCGATATCGCGCGCGAGGCTGCGGATGGTGGCGGCATGTTCGCGCGGCAGCATCCGGTCGACCTTGGCCACAATCGGGTCCCAGTCGAGCAGCATATAGAAGGCCACCACCGGCACCACGACGATGAAGACGATGAAATTGACCACGCCCATAGCCGAGCTGAGCAGGGTGCTGGCCAGCTCGCCGCCGCGCTCCTGAATGGTCTGCCCGATCGAGACCAGCGCCTCGTTTACCGGCGAGCCGCTTTGTGCCAGTTCGGGGAATTGGGTCGTCAGGAAGTCTTTCAACTGGTTGAAAATCTGCGGCGCCGTTTGCACAAGTTGCGTCAACTGGTCGACCAGAAGCGGCACGATGGCCAGCGCCGCAATCACGAAGATCAGCGTGGCGGTGACGGCAATCACGGTGGTGGCCAAGGCGCGCGACATGAATTTTTCCAGCCGGTCGGCCACGGGATCAAGGAAATACGCGATGGCACCGCCCACGATAAAGGGCAGGATCACATCTCCCATCAGCCAGAGCGCCAGCACGAAAACGACGATGACGATGGACCAGATGAGCGCTTGGTTGCGCATGGTAAAAGACATGATTGCTCCTGATATGGGTCTTGCGCAGAATGACGAAAAATCGGGCAAAGGCAACCGCCCGCACCGGACAGTGTCCCCGACGCCCTCGCGATTGCGCATGTCAGGGCGCTTGAGAAGACGTGAACATAAGATAGGCGGGCGGGGCTTGCATCCAAGGGCGGCGGGCGTCACTCATGACGCGCCACAAACAGGAGCGTAAAATGAAGACCTTCTTTGTGATGGCGATGGTTTCGCTGGGGCTTGCACTTCCAGCCGCCGCAGAGACGGCCCGCGCCGATCTGGTCGATGCACAGGGGCAGGCATTGGCCTCTGTGACGGTCGCCGATCTGGCCCCCGAGGAGGGGTCTGTGCGTCTGGCGCTGGCTACGGTCGAACTGGCGGCAGGCGACAGGCTCGGGGCAGGGGTCGAGCTGGCCTCGGCCAGCGCCTGTCCGCGTGGGGCGGCGGGCACGCTGCTGATCCCGCAGTCGGATCTTCCGCCCGACCCCAAGGCACAGGCCGACCGCCAAATGCAGGCGCAGGGGCAGGCACCGAAATTGCTGCTGCCTGCCGCCGGTCGTCAGAAGGCCGAATATCTTCTGCCCGATACCGATGTGCGCAGCGCCTTCCTTTCGCGGCAGCCGCGTGCGGTCAGCCTGCGCCAGAACGGTGTGCAGCTTGCCTGTGCGCTGTTCCAGACCGTGCCGGACACTGCGGAGCAGGCGCAAGATCTGTGATGCGCGTGGTTGCTCTTGCCTGACCGCGCCGAATGGGCTAGCCCGAAGGCCAGTTTCACCTAACCGACAGGGGCCGTCCCTCATGCGTCTTTCCCGTTACTTTCTTCCCGTTCTGAAGGAAAACCCGTCCGAGGCGCAGATTGCCTCGCACCGGCTGATGCTGCGTGCCGGCATGATCAAGCAACAGCAGGCCGGTATCTATTCGTGGCTGCCGCTGGGCTATAAGGTTCTGCGCCGTATCGAACAGATCGTGCATGAGGAACAGATCCGCGCGGGCCATATTCCGGTGCTGATGCCGACGATGCAATCGGCGGAACTCTGGCAGGAATCGGGCCGCTATGACGCCTATGGCCCCGAGATGCTGCGCATCAAGGACCGTCATGGCCGCGACATGCTTTACGGGCCGACCAATGAGGAGATGATCACCGACATCTTCCGCGCCCATGTCGAAAGCTACAAATCGCTGCCGATGACGCTGTATCAGATCCAGTGGAAATTCCGCGACGAGGTCCGCCCGCGTTTCGGTGTGATGCGTGGCCGCGAATTCTTCATGAAAGACGGCTATAGCTTCGATCTGACCCGCGAAGACGCGCTGCATGCCTATAACCGCCATATGGTCTCCTACCTGCGCACCTATGAGCGTATGGGCCTGACCGCGATCCCGATGCGCGCCGATTCCGGCCCGATTGGTGGCGACAATACCCATGAGTTCCTCGTGCTGGCCCCCACGGGCGAGTCGGAGGTGTTCTATGACAGCAATGTCACCGACCTCACCTTGGGCGACCGCGAGGTCGATTACGACAACCGCGAAGAGGTGGAAGCGATCTGCAAGGAGTTCACCACGCTTTACGCCCGCACCGACGAGACCCATGACGAGGCGATCTTCAACGAGGTCCCTGAAGAGCGCCGCAAATCGGCCCGTGGGATCGAGGTTGGCCAGATCTTCTATTTCGGCACCAAATATTCGGAATCGATGGGCGCTGTTGTCCAGACGCCCGACGGGTCGAAAGTGCCGGTCGAGATGGGCTCGCACGGGATCGGTGTCTCGCGTCTGGTCGGCGCGCTGATCGAGGCGAACCACGACGACAAGGGCATCATCTGGCCCGAGGGCGTGACTCCCTTCCACGTGGGGATCGTCAACCTCAAGCAGGGCGACGCGGCCTGTGACAGCGCCTGCGACGCGCTTTATGCCGCGCTGGTGAAGGCGGGTCTGGACCCGCTTTACGATGACCGCAACGAACGGGCGGGCGCGAAATTCGCCACGATGGACCTGATCGGTCTGCCGTGGCGGATTACCGTGGGGCCGCGCGGTCTGGCGGCCAATAAGGTCGAGCTGACCTCGCGCCGTAGCGGCGAAAGCGAGGAAATGTCGGCAGATGCGGCTGTGGCCAAGATCATCGAGATCTACGCCCCCCACCGCTAAGGTTCAGGCCCCCGCTTCCTGCAAGCGGGGGTTTTTCATGCGGTCATCCGCCTCGGGGCGCCAGTTGCAGATGCAGATGGTCGTCATGGCGCGCCGCCCGACAGCCCTGAAAGCGGATCTTGGGCTCGTTTGCGCCAATCTCTGCCACCAGATGCGGTTCCAGAAAGACCTTGCCGATGGCAGGGTCGGCCTGAAGAACCGCCAGCAGGTCACGGGTCCGCTGAGGGTCCAGCTGATAGTCGGGGAAGAGCCCCTGTAGCCACCCCATATCCCAGCGCAAGGTCGGCCATTTGCGCGGGCAGTCCGAGGGCCCTTGCTGGAAGGCGAAATAGCCGATGGGCGAGCGGGTTTTGCCCGCCAGATACTGGCCATCGCGCATATAATACAGCGCCAGATCCGCCTTGCGCCCGTCCTTATGCGACAGGTGCGGCAGCAGCGGAAAACCGTCGAGAAAGGGGAAATTGGCGTCCAGCACCTGCGTGATCGTTCCCGGATGGCGGTCCTGCATGGTCTGGGCCGTGCGTTCCAGCGCGGCTTTCAGATCGGGCGTCACATAATTGCGGTTGAGTGCACAGGTCAGCCAGCTACGCATTTCCAGCGGGCCAGTGGCGTGGCCAGTGCCGTGGCAGGGGAGGGCCACCCGACCGCCCAGCGGTGCAAGCCACAGGCAGGCCGCCCATAACACCAGATAGCTCAGCGCAAAGAGCGCCAGACGCAGAGTGCGCCGTGGCATGGGCAAAGAAAGCAGCCACGCCACCCCGCCGATCTGGGTCAGGAATGTCAGCCCGAGAATAACAAAACCTTGCAGAATATAGCGCATCAGAAACAGCCCGTCATTGCTTTGTGGCATCTGGCACAGGGCGGGATCGCAGGCAATATGCAAGATCTTGATTGAAAAAATCAGGAAAATGCGGCATGGGCTTGGTCTGTAGGTTTATAACATCCCGTGATGCCGATGCCCGTTCTGTTCCGTCTGTCCGCGTTTGTCCTTGGCGTTGCCTGTGCGGTACCGCTTGCCGCGCCACTTGCCGCGCAAGAGGCGGCACCCGCGCCTTGGGTCGCGTGGGGGGAGATGCTGTTTCACGACACCGAGCTGTCGCAGAATGGCACGCAATCCTGCGCCACCTGCCATGATCCGGCGCTGGCCTTCACTGATCCACGTGAATCACAGGCGGGGCGGGCAGTGTCTTTGGGCGATGACATGACAAGTCTGGGCGACAGGAACGCGCCGACTTTGGGCTATGCGCGCTTTTCCCCCGCCTTCGGTCAGGATGGCTCGGGGATCTATCGTGGCGGGCAGTTCCATGACGGGCGTGCCAAGGATCTGACCGAGCAGGCGCGTGGCCCGCTGTTCAACCCGATCGAGATGGGGCTGGCATCGGCGGGGCTGTTTGCCCGGCGACTGGCTGAAAACCCCGATCAGGCGCGGCTGGCCCGCGATCTGGCGGGCATTGCCGACCCCGAAGCCGACCCCGAAGCCACTTTGGCCGCCGCCACCAAGGCGATTGCCGCCTTCGAGGCCACGGACGAATTCGCCCCTTTCGACAGCCGCTATGACCGTTTTCTGCGCGGCGAGATCGAATTGACGGATGAAGAGGAACTGGGGCGCATCCTGTTCTTTTCGCAGCAGTTTACAAATTGCAACCAGTGCCATCAGCTGCGCGCGACACCGGGCGAGGCGGGGGAGACCTTCTCGAATTACCAATACCATAATATCGGTGTTCCGGTGAATGTTGCCGCGCGCGGGCTGAATGGTGTGGCCAGCGATTTCCACGATCAGGGGCTTCTGGCCAACCCCGCCATCACCGACCCCGCACAGGCGGGCAAGTTCAAGGTGCCGACCCTGCGCAATGTGGCGGTCACCGGCCCCTATATGCATAACGGGGTGTTCTCCGACCTGCGCACGGTGATCCTGTTCTACAACACCTATAACACCAAGCGCCCCGAGCGGCATATCAACCCCGAAACCGGCAAGCCCTTTGCGCCGCCGGAAGTGGCGGGGACGCTGTCCCTTAAAGAGCTGGAGATCGGGCCTGCGCTGGATGACCAGCGTATCGACGCGCTGGTGGCGTTTCTCAAGACCCTGACCGATGCGCGCTACGAGCCGCTGCTGGAGCCGTAATATCGGCAGTTTGATGCAGGTGGCACCGGCCAGCGCTTGACCTTTCCCCCGCGTGCCGCAACTGTGCCGCGCGATTACGATTATCCGGAGAGACCATATGGCTGGCCAAAGCAGGCCCTTCTCGGCGTTTGAATTCATGATTGCCTGGCGCTACTTGCGGGCACGTCGGGCCGAAGGCGGGGTCTCGGTGATGACCTGGATCAGCCTGATCGGCATCACGCTGGGGGTGGCTGCGCTGATCATCACGCTGGCCGTGCGCGCGGGCTTCCGCGCGGAATTCGTGGATACCATTCTTGGTGCAAATCCCCATGTCACGGTCTATTCGGCACCAACCGAGGTGGTGGAGGGCTCGGGCGTCTATAGCCGGATCATCCGTGATTATGACGCACGCGCCAAGCGCATCGCCGCAATTCCCGGTGTGACAGATGCCGCGCCCTTGGTGAAAGGGCAGGTGATGGCCACGTTCAACGACCGCAACAATGTGGGCGAGGTGTTCGGCATCCGCAAAGCGGATCTGGAAAAAATCCCCGGCGTGGCGCATTCGGATCAGGCCATTGGCAGTCTGGACAATTTCGATCAGGGCATCGCCATCGGGTCCGGCATGGCGCGCGACCTTGGCATCGGTCTGGGGGACAAGCTGCGCCTTCTGTCGCCCGAAGGGGCCAAGACCGCCTTTGGCACCAGCCCGCGGGTCTCGGCCTATACGGTGACCTATATCTTCTCGGCGGGGCGCTATGACATCGACCAGACCCGCATCTATATGCCCTTCACCGAGGCGCAGAGCTATTTCAACCGCGAGGGTGGGGCCGACGAGATTGATGTCAGTGTGACCGACCCCGAGAATGTGGATAACTGGACGCCCCAGCTTATGGAGGCGGGCGGCGAGGGCACCATGCTCTGGACATGGCGCGACAGCTCGGGGAGCTTTCTCAAGGCGCTGACGATGGAGGATAATGTGATGTTCATTATCCTGTCGGTGCTGGTGCTGATTGCCTCGATGAATATCACCTCGGGCCTGATCATGCTGGTCAAGAACAAGGGCCGCGACATCGGGATCTTGCGCACGATGGGGCTGACCGAAGGCTCGATCCTGCGGGTGTTTTTTCTGTGTGGCGCCTTTACCGGCGTGATCGGCACCCTTGCGGGGCTGGTCGTGGGGGTGGTGTTCTCGCTGAATATCCAGCACATCATGGACGGGCTGAATGCGCTTAATGGCGGCGATGTCTGGGATGCCTCGGTGCGCGGCATCTACGAGCTTCCCGCCAAGCTGCAGGTGATGGATGTGGTCAAATCCGTGGGCCTGTCGCTTGGGCTCAGCTTTGTGGTGACAATTTTTCCCGCCCGTCGTGCGGCGCGTCTGAACCCTGTGGAGGCCCTGCGCTATGAGTGATGTGTTGAAGCTCTCCGGCATCGAGAAAATCTATAACCGTGGCACGGCCAAAGAGATCGCTGTGCTGCGGGGCCTTGATCTGGCGATTGCACCGGGGCAGGTGGTGGCACTGGTCGCGCCTTCGGGCACCGGTAAATCGACGCTTCTGCATATCGCGGGGCTGCTGGATACGCCCGATACCGGCGAGGTGCAGATTGACGGTGAGGATCTGGGGCGCGCCTCCGACAAGCGGCGTACGGCGGCACGGCGGAATTCGCTGGGCTTTGTCTACCAGTTCCATCATCTGCTGCCCGAATTTACCGCCGAGGAAAATATCGTGCTGCCGCAATTGGCCAATGGGGTCGCTCGTGCCGAGGCGGTGTCTCATGCCCGCTCCCTGCTGGAGCGCGTCGGCCTGAAGGACCGCGCCAGCCACCGCCCCTCGGCGCTTTCGGGCGGCGAACAGCAGCGGGTAGCGTTTTGCCGCGCCTTGGCCAATAAACCGCGCCTGCTTCTGGCGGATGAACCCACCGGCAATCTTGATCCGGCGACCTCGGATACGGTATTCGCGGCGCTGATGGATCTCGTGCGCGAGACGAATCTTTCGGCGCTGATTGCGACCCATAATATGGAGCTTGCACAGCGTATGGATCGGGTGCTCCGGCTGGATGGGGGGCTGTTGAGGGACTGATATGGATCTATATGGCATCAAGACCTGCGATACCTGCCGCAAAGCGCGCAAAGCCTTGGAGGCCGCGGGCAAGACCGTGATCTTTCACGATATTCGCGAAACGCCTCTGTCGGCGGAAAAGCTGGCGGCCTTTTACGAGGCTTTCGGGGACAAGCTGCTGAACCGATCCTCCACCACATGGCGGGGGCTGGACGAGGCCGAACGCGCCACGCCCGTCAAAGACCTTCTGGCCCTGCACCCTACCTTGATGAAACGTCCTGTGCTTGAGGAGGCAGGGCAAATGACGCTGGGCTGGGCGAAAGATGTTCAGGGGCTCTGGCTGGCATAAAAATTTGGGCTGGGCGGGAACTTTATTTACCAGCTTATGTTTCTTTCCTGATGTATCAGTTTTCCGCGTCGGAATTTTTAACCTCTGTCGTTCAGAGTAGTGAAAAGACGCAGTAACGGAAGGATTCCGTATGGTTCAGCTTGCAAGCCCCGCCCAGCTTATGGGTGCGCCGGTTACCCGTGTGACTTCCGTCCGTCCCGATTATTGGGTGCATCTTGCCTGGATTACTGCGGGCGCAACGCCGCTTTGCGCATGGCGTCATGCGGCCAATCTGTCCACTGCGGGTCTGGCAGATGCGGTCGGGATTTCGCCGGAACAGCTCGCGCGGATCGAATGCCGCAAAGAAGCGCTGGGTTCCGATCTTCGGCTGCGGGCGGCTGCGGCTTTGGGTGTGCCGGAAGGTGATCTGCGCGAATAAGCCTTGGCCTGTCGATACTCTGCTTTCTGGACAAGCTCCTAGACCTGCGCGCCTGATCCGGCGCGCTTTTGCTTTGTTCCGGAACTGCGGAGGCAGGTGTGCCCGAGTGGGGCTTCGGGGCAGGGAGGGTGCCGACAAAATAAAACGGCCCGATGATGGAATCGGGCCGTCTCGTCATCTGACTATGAAGCTCAGAGAACCTTGAGCTCACCAGCAGAGGCACGACCGTCACGGCCGCTGATCAGTTCGTATTCGATCTTTTGGTTGTCGGCGAGGCCGGTCAGCCCTGCGCGCTCAACTGCAGAAATATGGACGAACACATCTTTGCCGCCTTCATCGGGGGCGATGAAGCCGTAGCCTTTGGTGGTGTTGAACCATTTTACGGTGCCAGTGGCCATTCCCGTAGTCTCCTTCAGGTCTTCCCGGCGGCGAGATTGCAACCGGGCCGTGCTGCCTGGTCTTCCAAGTCGCCCGGCAGCCCTTAGGACACGGGGTAGAAAGTCAGCGTTACACGCGAGTACGAACATGAACCATGCGTATGAAAATGCAATGACGAAATGGCGAGAGAGCGAACTCTCTCACCTTTCTGTGATATGGCGTCACGGCGCATGGCATTTTGCCCGAAAAATTAGCGCAGATCGGGGGCGAGGGCTTCCGATGCAAGCGTTGCGATAATTTCGTCCAATGCGACGGTCTCGGTGCGGTTTTCCCCCAGACGACGCACCGAAACGGTCCGGTCCTCAACTTCTTTCATCCCGATGGCAAAGATATAGGGCACTTTGCCGAGGCTGTGCTCGCGCACCTTATAGTTGATCTTCTCGTTGCGCGTATCGGCTTCGGCACGGATGCCACGGGCCGTCAATGCAGCAGTGACCTCGCGCACGAAGTCATCGGCATCCGACACGATCGAGGCCACAACCACCTGACGCGGCGCCAGCCACAAAGGCAGCTTGCCCGCGAAATTCTCGATCAGCATGCCGATGAAGCGCTCGAACGAGCCCAGAACCGCGCGGTGCAGCATGACGGGGCGGTGACGCTCGCCATCCTGCCCGATATAGCTGGCATCCAGACGCTCGGGGAGGTTGGGGTCCACCTGCAGCGTGCCGCATTGCCATTCGCGGCCAATCGCATCGGTCAGGGTAAATTCGAGTTTCGGCCCGTAAAACGCCCCTTCGCCTTCCTGAATCTCGTATTCATAGCCTGCGTGGTTGCACGCATTGCCAAGCGCCGCCTCGACGCGGTCCCAGCTTTCTTCCGTGCCGATGCGCTTTTCGGGGCGGGTCGAGAGCTTGATCGTCCAGTTCTCGAAGCCCAGATCGGCATAGATGCCCGCAAGGAAGCTGATGAACTTGGCGGTTTCTTCCTCGATTTGCGCCTCGGTGCAGAAGATATGCGCGTCATCCTGCGTAAAGCCGCGCACCCGCATGATGCCATGCAGCGCCCCCGAGGGTTCATAGCGGTTGCAGGACCCGAATTCGGCCATACGCAGCGGCAGATCGCGATAGGATTTCAGCCCCACGTTGAAAACCTGCACGTGGCAGGGGCAGTTCATCGGCTTCAGCGCATTGACGGTTTTCTCGCGGGCATGATCCTCGTCCACTTCGACGATGAACATGTTCTCCTGATAGTTTTCCCAATGCCCCGAAGCTTCCCAGAGCTTGCGGTTCACCACCTGCGGGGTGTTCACCTCGACATAGCCGTCAGTGCGCTGCTTGCGGCGCATATAGTCCTGCAGCGTGGTGTAGATGGTCCAGCCATTGGGGTGCCAGAAGACTTGACCGGGGGCCTCTTCCTGCATGTGATAGAGGTCCATCTCGCGGCCCAGACGGCGGTGGTCGCGCTTGGCGGCCTCTTCCATCATGGTGGTCCAGGCGTTCAGGTCCTTCTTGGTCTTGAAGGCCACGCCATAGATCCGCTGCAGCATCGGGCGGCTGGAATCACCCAGCCAATAGGCGCCCGCCACATGGGTCAGCTTGAAGGCATCG
The DNA here is from genome assembly GCF_037949285.1 of Thioclava sp. GXIMD4216. Taxonomy (NCBI): domain Bacteria; kingdom Pseudomonadati; phylum Pseudomonadota; class Alphaproteobacteria; order Rhodobacterales; family Paracoccaceae; genus Thioclava; species Thioclava sp. GXIMD4216. The sequence continues at coordinate 2,397,014 of NZ_CP149926.1, read as the reverse complement.
GCGGGCACCTGGCCGGTATGGACAAGGTGCGGGCCACGGCAGAGGTCCTGCCAGTCGCCATGCCAGTACATCCGCAGATCCTCGCCCTCGGGGATGCGGTTAACCAGCTCGACCTTGAAGGGCTCGCCACGGTCTTCGTAATATTTGATCGCATCCTCACGCGACCACAGCTCGGTCTTTACCGGCTCGCGGGCGTTGATGATGTCGCGCATCTTCTTCTCGATCACCGCGAGATCTTCGGGGGTGAAGGGCTCGGCGCGGTCGAAATCATAGAACCAGCCGTTGTCGCGGACCGGACCGATGGTCACTTTCACATCCGGCCAGATCTCCTGCACGGCGCGGGCCATGATATGGGCCAGATCGTGGCGGATCAGTTCCAGCGCGGGCGCATCATCGGACATGGTGTTGATGGCGATCTGCGCATCTTCCTTGATCGGCCATTGCAGATCCCAATGCTGGCCATTTACCTGAGCAGAGATCGCTTTTTTCGACAGGGATTTGGAAATGCCCTCGGCGATTTCCATCGGCGTGATGCCGGCATCGACCTGCTTCTGATTTCCATCGGGGAAGGTGAGGGTAATCTGGGACATCTGAGTCCTCCTCGTCGGTTTGGCGCCCACGGAACGCCCGGTTGCAAGTTATGTATTCGGGGGCCTTGTGGAACCCGCAGGAAACGGTGTCAAGTCTTCGATAAAGAATGTCCATAAAAACGGGTGCCTATGGCGGAACTTCCCCATTCACAGCACCGTTATCTATGGAAGTCTCAGCGAGGTCTCCATGCCCAGCCAGTTCAGCCGTTCCCTGTTCCGCCGCCTTGTGGACGACGCCGACCGCGACGGCGGCCTGAAACCCGCCCCCCGCAAGGCCGAGCCTTCGAATTTTCTGCGTCATATCGTGGGGTTGGCGGGGACGAAATCGGCGGATGGGCTGATTGACCCGAAGCTGGTGCTCAGCTGGCTTTTTAGCCATCTGGGGGCAGGGGCCTTCTATACGGGGCTTCTGGTGCCGGTGCGCGAGGCGGGGGCGCTTTTGCCGCAGATCTTCACGGCGGCGCTGATCCACGGGCGGGGACGGCGCAAATGGGTCTGGGCTTTGGGCTCGGCGGTGCAGGGGCTTGCGGCGGGCGGCATCGCGCTGGCGGGCCTGCGGCTTGAGGGAGCTTTGGCGGGCGCGGTAATCGTGGCGCTTCTGGCGGTGCTGGCGGTCGCGCGCTCGGCCTGTTCGGTGGCCTATAAGGATGTGCTGGGAAAGACGATTGGTCAAAGCCGCCGCGGCACGGTGACGGGCACGGCCTCGACGATCGGTTCTGCGGCGGTGGTGATCTTTGCGCTGGTGCTGCTGTTTGTGCCGGTGGATCGCTATGCCCTTGTGGAATGGGCGATCTTTCTAGCTGCTATCGGCTGGGGGATTGGTGCGGTGATGATGGCGCTGATGGTCGAGGATGATGATGGCGGCACGGGCGATCAGGGCCTGCCCAACCCCTGGACCCTGATGCGCGAAGACCGCCAGCTGCGGCTGTTCATTATGGCGCGCGCGCTTCTGGTCGGTACGGCTTTGGCGCCGCCCTATCTGGTGCTTTTGGCCTCCAAGGGCAGTCAGGATTTTGCCGAATTGGGCGGGCTGGTGCTGGCCTCCTCCGTGGCGGCTTTCCTTTCGGCCTATATCTGGGGGCGGCTGTCGGACCGGTCCTCGCGTCGCGTGCTGATCTATGCGGGGCTTGCGGCGGCGGTCAGCTTGGCGCTGGCCTTGGGGATGAACGCTATGGGGCTGGCGCAGACCATCTGGGCGATGCCTGTGGTGCTGTTTTGCCTGATGCTGGCCTATCATGGCGTGCGTCAAGGGCGGTCTACCCATCTGGTGGATATGTCGGCGCCGGGCGAGCGGGCGGATTACACGGCGGTCTCGAATACGGTCGTGGGCATCTTCCTGCTGGTGGCGGGGGCAGGGGCTGCCGCATTGGGAAGTGTCTCGGTGCCCCTTGTCATCGGGGTGTTTCTTGTGATGTCTGTGGCAGGCGCTTGGATTGCAACGAAATTGACCGAGGTTCAGACATGACCGATTTCCTGACCACACCCGAAGGCCGCAAGATCGGCTATAACCGTATCGAGGGCAGCGAGCCGGGCATCGTGTTTCTGGGGGGCTTGCGCTCGGATATGGAGGGCACCAAGGCGCTGGCGCTGGAACAATGGGCGAAGGCCCAGGGCAAGTCCTTCCTGCGGTTCGATTATTCTGGCCATGGAGTGTCTTCGGGGACCTTCGAGGAAGGCGCGATTGGCGATTGGTTCGAAGATGCGATGGCGGCGATCACCACGCTAACCAAGGGGCCGCAGGTTCTGGTGGGCTCGTCGATGGGTGGCTGGGTGTCGCTTCTGGTGGCGCGCACGATCCCCGACCGCGTGGCAGGTCTGGTGACGATTGCGGCGGCGCCTGATTTTACCGAAGACGGCTATTGGGCCAGTTTCGACAAGGACACCAAGCATAAGCTGGAAGCCGAAGGGCAGATCGCGATCCCTTCGGACTATGGCGCGCCGATGATCATCACCCGCCGCCTGATCAACGAGGGCCGCACCCGTCTGGTGCTGCGCGACCCGCTGTCGCTGCCCTTCCCGACGCGGCTTCTGCAGGGCACCAATGATGAAGCCGTGCCCTATGACTGGGCGATCCGGCTACTGAATCACGCCGATTGCCCCGATATGACGCTGCAACTGGTGAAGGGCGCCGATCACCGCTTCTCGGATGAGGATTGTCTGAAGATGATCGAGCGTGCCGTGGCCGATGTGCTGGCTCGTATTCCGTAAGGGATCACCCCTGATCCGGTCGCTTGCGGCCGCCGTTATAACCCCGAGATGACATTTCCGCTTCAATCTCCATCGCCCTTGCGTCACATTGGCGTCAAGAGCGGTGAAGCCGCCACAAGAGGAAGAGGGAATTCGAGCGATGACAGCTGAACCACTGGTTCTGCTTCCGGGCTTTATGTGCGATGCCCGTATGTATTGGCATCAGGTTGCAGAGCTTTCCGCAGAACGATCGGTGATGGTCTGTCCGCTGCGGGGCGAGAGCGTCGAGGCGATGGCGCAGGCGGTGCTGGCGGATGCGCCGCCGCGTTTTGCTTTGGCAGGGCATTGGCTGGGCGCGCTGGTGGCGATGGAAATGCTCAAGCAGGCCCCCGAGCGGATCAGCCGTATTGCCCTGATGAACGTGTCGCCCCTGACAGAAACGCCCACAATGGCGGGGTTGCGCGAGCAGCGGATCCTGCGGGCCAAAATCGGGCGTCTGGATGATGCCATGCTGGAAGAGGTGCCTGCGGAGGCTCTGGCTGCGGGCGAACATCGCGCTACGGTTCAGGCGATCTTGCTGGATATGGCAGGCAGCCTGGGCGCTGACCGGTTTGCCGCCCAGTCGCGGGCGCTGATGCGCCGCCCCGACCAGCAGCGGTCGCTGCGCACGGCCCGCCTGCGGGCGCTTTTGCTCTGCGGCGAGGCCGATACGATTTGTCCGCCGCGCCGTCACCAGTTTCTGGCCGAACTGATTCCGCATGGCGTTTACAAGGAAATCCCGCAGGCGGGGCATCTGGCGCCGCTCGAGCAACCGGAGGTGGTCACCGAGGCGCTGCGGGACTGGCTCAACCTGCCAGAATCTTTCAAATAATAGATACTTTCTTTGGGTTTTTTTAACGTTTGCACTGGAACATCTTCCTGAGAGGCAGAAAGAACTTTTGCGCCTCTATTCTCTTGTCTACGGTGAATAGTGGGTTCGGTTATTTCAATTGCCTTGCACGAAGGCGATCGATGGCAGGGAGGGCCTGATGATCCGTATCGTGAGTTGCACTTTCAAAGCGAACGACCCCGTTTACGATCATCGATATTTTCAGGGCAGCTCTGTGCGCATTGCTTCCTTGGAAAAGGGGTGTGATCTGGTGAGCTACAGCGCACCGCAATATGAGAACGACGCGGCGCGTCCACAGCCTGCAAATGATGCCGTGGCGCAAATGGCGCGCCTGAGCCCGCCGGCGCGGGGCAGCAGCAGGCGTGGGGCGATCCGTGTGGAAGCCGATGCGGGCGCGGTTCTGGAACGTCACATGGCAGAGGCGCGGCGGGCGGCCGCTTTGGTCAAAATGATCGAGGGGGCATTGATGGGCGATGTCTTCTTGCAAGATCCGCCCTGACCGGCTGCACAGACATTTCGAAGCCAGACATTCCGAAGGCGTCATTCCGGAAGCGGGTGTGCCGGAATAGACTAAAGGCGCGGCAGGACAGCCGCGCCTTTGTGTATTTCGGGGCCAGTGACGCGGTGGTCGACGCGGTGGTCAGATCCCGCGCGACAGGGCCGCGACACCGGTACGGGCGACATCGCTCAGGCCCAGCGGACGCATCAGCTCTGCAAAGGCGTCGATTTTCTCGGGCGCGCCGGTCATCTCGAAGACAAAGCTCTCCAGCGTCGAATCCACCACATTGGCGCGGAAGATCTCGGCCAGACGTAGCGCCTCGATACGCTTGTCGCCCGCGCCCACCACCTTGATCAGCGCCAGTTCGCGTTCAACGGCCTGACCTTCGATGGTCAGGTCGATCACCTCATGCACCGGCACGATGCGGCCAAGCTGGGCCTTGATCTGTTCGACGACGGCCACGGTGCCGCGGGTCACGATGGTGATGCGCGAACGGTGGCCCTTATGGTCGATCTCGGCCACGGTGAGGCTGTCGATATTATACCCGCGACCGGCAAACAGCCCGATCACACGGGCCAGAACGCCCGCTTCGTTTTCCACGATCAGCGCCAGCGTGTGGCTTTGCACGACCTCGGAATGGAAATCCCGTAGGTCATAGGCCGAATGGCTCGTCGAGCCCTTTTTGATGTTCAGAGCGGCCATAGCCTGTCTCCTTTCAATCCATGCATTTCAGCGCTCGGGCGGGGCGGACCCGCCCGATCAGGCTTACACGAGGGCTGCGCCCTCTTTGAAGGCCTGCGCATCGGCGGCCAGTAGCATCTCGTTATGCGGCTTGCCCGAGGGGATCATCGGGAAGCAGTTCTCATGCTTCTCGACAAGGCAGTCAAACAGCACCGGACCATCGTGGTTGAGCATCTCCATGATGGCATCATCCAGATCGGCGGGGTTGTCACAGACGATCCCTTTCCAGCCGAAGGCCTCGGCCAGCTTGACGAAATCGGGCAGGCTTTCGGACCAGCTGGAGGAATAGCGCTCGCCATGCAGCAGCTCCTGCCACTGGCGGACCATGCCGAGGCGTTCATTGTTCAGGATGAACTGCTTGACCGGCACGCGGAATTGCGAGGCGGTGCCCATTTCCTGCATGTTCATCAGCCACGAGGCCTCACCGGCCACGTTGATCACCAGCGCCTCCGGATGCGCGATCTGCACCCCGATCGAGGCAGGGAACCCATAGCCCATGGTGCCCAGACCACCGGAGGTCATCCAGCGGTTCGGTTTGTCGAAATGCAGATATTGCGCGGCCCACATCTGGTGCTGGCCCACTTCGGTGGTGATATAGCGGTCGCGGTCGGCGGTCAGCGCCTGCAGGCGCTCAAGCGCATATTGCGGCTTGATGGTCTTTTCCGAGCCGGTATAGGCAAGGCAGCGCACGGCGCGCCATTCGTCCACCTGCTTGTGCCATGCGGCCACGGCCTCTTTGTTGGTCTTGCGGCCACGCGCCTTCCAGACCTTCAGCACGTCTTCCAGCACATGGCCCACATCACCCACGATCGGCAGATGCACGGGGATGATCTTGTTGATCGAGGAGGGGTCGATGTCGATATGCACCTTGGTGGACTCGGGCGAGAAATCTGCCACGCGGCCGGTGATCCGGTCATCGAAACGCGCGCCGATATTGATCATCAGGTCGCAGTCATGCATCGCCAGATTGGCCTCATAGAGACCGTGCATCCCCAGCATCCCCAGCCAGTTCTTGCCCGAGGCCGGATAGGCACCCAGACCCATCAGCGTCGAGGTGATCGGGAAATCGGTGCCATCGACCAGCTCGCACAGAAGCTGGCTTGCCGCCGAGCCGGAATTGATCACGCCGCCGCCAGTATAGAAGACGGGCTTCTTGGCGGTTTCGATCAGCTCCACCAGCTTGGTGATCGCCTCGATATCGCCCTTCACCTTGGGGGCGTAATGGCTGACATCCACCTGTTTCGGCTCGCAATAGGTGCCAAGCGCGAATTGCACGTCTTTGGGCAGATCCACCAGCACGGGGCCAGGGCGGCCAGAGGTCGCCACATGGAAGGCCTCGTGGATCGTGGCGGCCAGTTCCTCGGTCTCTTTTACCAGCCAGTTATGCTTGGTGCAGGGACGGGTGATGCCCACGGTGTCGGCTTCCTGAAAACCGTCGGTGCCGATCAGGAAGGTCGGCACCTGACCCGACAGAACCACCAGCGGGATGGAATCGAGCAGCGCATCGGTCAGGCCGGTGACGGCATTCGTCGCCCCGGGGCCAGAGGTGACCAGCACCACGCCCGGCTTGCCGGTCGAGCGGGCATAGCCTTCCGCCATATGGACCGCCGCCTGTTCGTGGCGGACAAGGATATGGCGGATGTCGTTTTGCTGGAAAATCTCGTCATAAATCGGTAGCACAGCGCCGCCCGGATAGCCGAAGATAACTTCGACACCCTGATCCTTGAGCGCCTGAACCACCATTTTCGCGCCAGTCATCTGCCGTGACATCGCATACTCCATCCATTGCCCAATATCGGGCCCGTTCCAATCCAACCCAGTGTGTCGATACGAAAAAGCCCCCGACCTGTGGCGGGGGCGCATGGGAACCATCATGGTCTAACCGCTTAACGGCCCATGCGCTTCCTTCTAATGACGACGAGGAGCGAGTTCATCGCTAGTCCTTTCACTGTGGTTGCTGGCACATTATGTCCCCGCGCAAGGGCCGTCAATCTCAAAATCGGAAATAAAGTAACTCTGCGGGCATATAATTCGGTTCTTTATTGCGTAAATGCCGGGGCTTGTCGGAATAATCGCAAATTGACCACGGCCGGGCGGGCGGATTTGCGGCAGATTCGGAGAAAGGCCACGCGCTCGGCGGCGAATGGGTGTAAAACGGCGCCGGACGTGGTAATCGGAAGGTATGCGCCTGAATGGGGAGCAAACGGCCCGATTGGTTGCGGTAAAAGTGCAAAGTGGTCAATTAATCTCACCAGATTTAGGCATTCCCCTTGACCTGAGACGGCTGTCTGCACCAAGAGGGGGGGTGTCATAGTGCGGTCCTGCCCATCGGGACCCGATGTGAGGGAGGAAACTTATGGGTGCCATGTTGGCATTCGCGCGGGCTGTTGACCGCGTGAATGAATTCATCGGAAAATCTGTGTCATGGTTGATCCTGCTGGCAATCCTTGTCAGCGCGGTCAATGCGGTGGTGCGCAAGGTGTTTAGTGTCTCGTCCAATGCGTGGCTTGAACTGCAATGGTATCTTTACGGGGCGGCTTTCCTGCTGGCGGCGGCCTATACCCTGCAAAAGAACGAACATATCCGGATCGATATCCTTTATGGCGCGCTGAAACGGCGCACCCAGAACTGGATCGACCTGTTTGGCCATGTCTTCTTTCTGCTGCCGTTCACATCGCTGATGCTGTATTTCCTCTATCCCTATGTGATGCTGTCGATCCGTTCGGGCGAGGTTTCGACGAATGCGGGCGGGCTGATCCTGTGGCCCGCAAAGCTTCTGCTCCTGATCGGCTTCGTGCTGCTCTTTGCGCAGAATATCGCAGAAATCATCAAGAAGATCGCTATTTTGCGCGGTCTGACCGAAGACCCGCATGCGGGCCAGTCCAGCCACGGCGATATGTCCGATGAGCCTGTCGTGAAAGAGGAGGCTCTGTAATGTTGATGGAGCTTATCGCGCAGAACCTTGCGCCCATCATGTTCGCCTCGCTGGTGATCTTCCTGCTGCTGGGCTATCCGGTGGCGTTCTCGCTGGCGGCCAATGGTCTGCTGTTCTTTGTGATCGGGGTCTATCTGGCGCCGATGTCGGGCGGCTCGATCCATCTTAGCTGGCCGCTTCTCAACGCGATGCCGGAACGGATGTGGGGGGTCTTGTCGAACGAGACATTGCTCGCCATTCCCTTCTTTACCTTCATGGGGCTGATGCTGGAGAAATCCGGCATGGCGGAAGACCTGCTGGACACCATCGGTCAGCTGTTCGGCCCCGTGCGCGGTGGTCTGGCCTATGCCGTGGTCATCGTGGGCGCGCTTCTGGCGGCAACCACGGGGGTCGTTGCGGCCTCGGTGATCGCGATGGGGCTGATCTCGCTGCCGATCATGCTGCGCTACGGTTATGACCGCAAGATCGCCTCGGGGGTGATCACCGCCTCGGGGACACTGGCGCAGATCATCCCGCCGTCGCTGGTGCTGATCATCCTCGCCGACCAGTTGGGCCGGTCCGTGGGCGACATGTATAAAGGCGCGCTGATCCCCGGTATGATCCTGATGGGGCTCTATCTGGGCTATGTCTTCGTGATGTCGATCATCCGCCCGAACGCCATGCCGGCGCTGCCGAAAGAGGCGCGTACGCTGGGCTCTGGTGTCATGTCGCTGGTTGTCGTGCTGGCGATCGCGGGCGCGGTCTTCTATGGCACCGATCTCTATCTGGCGACCAATCACGCGGCCAATGATGCGGGCATTCTGGCGGTCTTTGCCGCTGTGATCGTGGCCTATGTCATCGCGCTGGCCGACCGCGGGCTGAAGACCAACCTCATGAGCCGTCTGGCCCAGCAGGTGGTTATCGTGCTGATCCCGCCGCTGGCGCTGATCTTCCTCGTGCTTGGCACCATCTTCCTTGGCGTGGCAACGCCCACCGAGGGTGGGGCGATGGGCGCGGTTGGCGCGCTGATCCTCTCGGCGATGAAGGGGCGGCTGAAGTTCGATGTGGTGCGTGACGCGCTGACCTCGACCACGCGTCTGTCGGCCTTCGTGATGTTCATCCTGCTTGGGGCGCGGGTCTTCTCGCTGACCTTCTACGGCGTGAACGGGCACCTCTGGGTCGAGCATCTGCTGACCTCGCTTCCGGGCGGCCAGCTTGGCTTCCTGCTGGTGGTCTCGGTGATGGTGTTCTTCCTGGCCTTCTTCCTCGATTTCTTCGAGCTGGCCTTCATCATCGTGCCGCTTCTGGCCCCTGCGGCAGAAGCCATGGGGATCGACCTGATCTGGTTTGGCGTGATCTTGGGCGTGAACATGCAGACCTCCTTCATGCACCCGCCCTTCGGTTTCGCGCTGTTCTTCCTGCGCTCGGTCGCGCCGAAAGTGCCCTATCTTGACCGGATCACCGGCAAGACGATTGCGCCGGTGAAGACCTCGCAGATCTATTGGGGGGCGGTGCCCTTCCTCTTCATCCAGATCGCGATGATCGGGCTGGTAATCGCCTTCCCGCAGATGGTCATGCATTACAAAGGGCCGACCATCGATCCGTCGACGATCGAGATGAAGCTGCCCGATATGCCGGGTCTTGGCGGAATGGGCGGCCTTGCGCCGTTGGGCGGGGCGCCTTCGGGCGGCGATAGCAACCCGCTTGGCCTGCCGCCGCTGGGCATGCCGGGTGCGCCCACGGGCCAGCCCGCCACGCCGCCGCAGGGCGGGGATGCAAGCCTTGGCATTCCGGCTCCGGCAGGTCTGGGTGGCCTGAACTAACCCGCCCGGACGCTTTCAGACCAGAACCGGCGCTTGCAAAGGCGCCGGTTTTTTCGTGGGCTGGCAGGACGGGCGGCAGGCAGGCGATGCGCCCGCATGATTTGGCCGCCAGACCAGGGAGGACGCGGATGCAGGATATGAGAGTGGCGCTTGTCGGAGGGCGGGGAATGCTTGGGCGCGCTTTCGGGCTGGGGCTGATGCGCGCGGGGATGCCGGCGCGGAATATCACCGTTTTCAGCCGCTCGGACCAACCGCTGCCAGAGGGGCTGGAAGCGGTTGCCCTGATGCAGGATTACCGACAGCTTGCGGCCCGATGCGATCTGGCGGTGCTGTTGCTGCCGCCCGCACAGGCGCGGACATTGCGTCTTGATCTGGCGGGCAAGCCGGTTCTGTCGGTCATGGCCGGAATAGATCTGGCCCAGCTTGCACGGATCGCCCCCGAGGCCCAACTGGCCCGTGCGATGTCCAGTCCGGCGGCAGAGCAGGGGCTTGCCTATTCGCCCTGGGTGGCGGGGGCAGGGCTGGACGCGCGCGGCATGGCGCAGGTCGGGACGTTTCTGGGGGCTTTGGGGCGGGCGGAGCGTCTGGAGAACGAAGAGCTTCTGGCGCTTTTCACTGCATTGACCGGCCCGGTGCCGGGGTTTGTCGCGCTTTTTGCCGAAATGATGCAGGACTATCTGGTCGCGCGCGGGGTCGCAGAGGCGGTGGCGGACCGTGCGATCCGTCAGCTCTTTCTAGGCGCGGGGCAGATGATGGCGCACCAGCCCGCCACCGCCTCGGCCCATGTGCGGGACATGCTTGCCTATGGCGGCACGACAGCGGCGGGGTTGCAGGTGCTGCGCGACGCGCCGCTGCGCAGGATGCTTTTTGAGGGGCTGGATGCGGCGGCAGAGCGGGCTCGCAGCATCGGCCTGCCTTCGGGGGAAACCTCCCCAAGCCGTGAAGCCTAGGGCGTAAAAAAAGGGCGCGGTGTGGCGCGCCCTTTCTATGGAGTTATGGACGAGGCTGTCTCAGGATTTGTTGCCCTCGGCCTTTGCGGCAGGAAGCGGGTCTGCCGCTTTGGTGGCAGAGGTGGCCGGAGCGGCTTGCGGCGCTGCGGCTGCGCCCTCCGGTTTCTGGGCAACGGTCTGTGCCACAGGTGCCGGCGTGGCGGTTACAGGCGCTGCAGTGACAGGGGCCGCCACCGGCGCGGGCTGGACGGGGGCAGGGGACGCGGCGGGCGCGGCCTCTTTGGCGACCTCTTTGACCGGCGCGGTTTTTACCGGTTCTGCTTTGGTTTCGGAGGTCTTGGTTTTGGGGGCCTCGATTTTGGAAGCGGCGGGTTTGCGCCCGCGACGGGTCGCCGCCTTGGGGGCTGCCGTTTCGGAGGCCGCCGCCTTGCGGACCGCAGCTTTGCGCGGTGCCATCGGAGTGACCGCACTATTGCCCTTGATCTCGCGATCCGCATCTTCTGGCGCGGCATGCTCGTCGATGAATTTCAGCACGATCGGGCGGATATTGTTGCGCCATGCGCCGCCTGCAAAAATGCCGTAATGGCCTGCATTCGGCTCCAGATGCTGGCCTTTCATATGGTCGGGCACGCCGGTGCACAGATCCAGCGCCGCGACACATTGACCGGGGGCGGAGATATCGTCTTTCTCGCCTTCGACCGTTTTGACCGCCACTGTGGTGATCTTGCCGATATCGATCTTCTTGCCATCGATGCTGAACCGGTTGCGGGCCACTTCCAGCCCCTTGAAGATCCGCTGCACCGTCGAAAGATAGAACTCCGCCGTCATATCCATGACGGAGAGATATTCATCATAAAAGCGGTTGTGGCGGTCACGCTCGGCAGGGCCGGTTTTCGCATCGGCCATGATCTTGTCGAAGAAGGACTTGGCATGGGTCTCGGCATTCATCGAGATGAAAGAGGCAAGCTGCATCAGGCCGGGATAGACCATGCGGCCCACGCCCTTGTAACGATAGCCCACGCGCTGGATCACGCTATGTTCCAGCTGGCCCATCGTGATGCGGCGTCCGAAATCGGTGACCTCGGTGTCGGCGGCATCGGGGTCGATCGGCCCGCCGATCAGCGTCAGGGTGCGCGGCTGCGCCTCGGGGTCTTCCTCGGCCAGATAGGCGGTCGCGGCAAGCGCCAGCGGGGCCGGTTGGCAGACCGCGATTACGTTGATATCGGGGCCGAGCTTGCGCATGAAATCGACCAGATAGCGGGTGTAATCCTCGACGTCGAACTTACCCTCGCTGACCGGAATGTCGCGCGCGTTCTTCCAGTCGGTCACATAGACCTCTGCATCGGGCATCAGCGAGATGACCGTCGAGCGCATCAGGGTCGCGTAATGGCCCGACATCGGGGCCACCAGCAGGATGCGGCGCGGCATAGGGTCGCGGCCCTGCACCTTAAAATGCACAAGCGACCCGAAGGCCTTGTCCATCAGGGTTTCTATTTCCACTATGTGGTCGCGCCCGTCGGCAGCGGCGATGGCACGGATGCCCCAGTCGGGTTTCATGACCATGCGCGAGAAGCTGCGTTCGGTCACCGCACCCCATGATTCCATGATGCGGAAAGCGGGGTTGGGCGAGAGGCCGAACACCGGGTAAGAGGCGATGGCACGGGCGGAGGCGCCGATCCATTCATTGGTGTTTCTGATGCTCTCCATCAGATCGTAGCTGTAGATGCCTTTCATCGTGTCGCTCCTTTGGCCGACCAGTCCGGACATTTCACACGCCTGAGGTGAAAATCTGCTGAATGCCCGCTTTACCCTAGAGAAGAGAGGTCTATGGTTGGGAAAAGGATAGGAGGAGCGAGAAGGCATGACAACAGGGGAGGCGCAGGTTTCTGCTGCATCGCAGAAAATGCAGGAAAATCTTGCAAAGATAGAACAGCTTTCGCAGCGACTTGTCGATGCGTTAAGCCATCGGCGCATGCCGAATCCCTCTTTGGAAGGACCCGGCGTCGATTTGTATATGTCGACGACCGCGGCGCTGATGCGGGAATTGTCGGATAAGCCGGCTCAGATTCTCGAAGCGCAGGTGAAATACTGGGGCGATGCGATGAGCCATTATATTCAGGCCACGCATGCTCTTGCCACGCAAGGCTTCCGTCCGCCCGAGGATCCGGGCCCCGAGGACAAGCGCTTTTCCAATCCGCTCTGGACGACCCATCCCTATTTCAACTTCGTCAAACAGCAATATATGATCGCCTCGCGGGCCATTGACGAGGGCACCGACGCCCTGCCGGGCCTTGCCGATGTAGATCGCAAGCGGCTGAAATACTTCACCAAGCAGTTGGTGGATATGATGGCCCCCACCAATTTCTTCGCCACCAATCCCGACGCGCTGGAACGCGCCATCGAAACCGAAGGCGAAAGTCTGGTGCGGGGATTGGAGAATCTCGTGCATGATGTCGAGCGCAATCACGGCGATCTGCTGGTGACATTGGCAGACCGCACCGCCTTCGAGGTCGGGCGCAATCTGGCCACGACCGAGGGCAAGGTGATCTACCGCTGCCGCATGTTCGAACTGATCCAGTACACGCCGCGCACCGAGAAAGTGTATCGCACGCCTTTGCTGATTTTCCCGCCTTGGATCAACAAATACTACATTCTGGATCTGAAAGAGCAGAACAGCTTCATCCGCTATGCGGTGGAGCAAGGGTTCAGCGTGTTTGTCGTGAGCTGGAAAAACCCCGATGCCAGCTTTGCCGATGTGGGCTTTGACGATTATGTCGCCAGCTATCTGGAGGCCATTGCGCAGGTCAAACAGGAGACCGGCGTCGCCAAAATCAACGCAATCGGCTATTGCATCGCGGGCACCACTCTGGGGCTGACGCTGTCTTTGATGAAAAAGCGCGGTGATCATTCGATCAATAGCGCGACCTTCTTCACGACGCTGACCGATTTTTCCGATCAGGGGGAGTTTGTCTCGTTCTTGCAGGATGATTTCGTGGACGGGCTGGAGGTGCAGTGCCGTGTGGACGGTGTGCTTTCGAGCTATTTCATGTCGCGCACCTTCTCTTTCCTGCGCTCGAACGACCTGATCTGGCGTCCGGCGATCCGCAGCTACATGATGGGCGAGGCCCCGCCCGCCTTCGATCTGCTTTACTGGAACGGCGATGCGACCAACCTGCCGGGCAAGATGGCAATGGAATATCTGCGCGGCCTGTGCCAGCAGAACCGCTTTGCCGAGGAGACCTTTACCCTGTTGGGCGAGGATCTGCGACTGGCCGATATTGATGTGCCGCTTATGGCGATTGCCTGCGAGACCGACCATATCGCGCCGTGGCGTGCCTCGTTCAGGGGGGTGGCGCAGATGGGGTCGAAAGACAAACAGTTCGTCTTGGCAGAATCGGGCCATATCGCAGGGATCGTGAATCCGCCCGACAAGAAGAAATACGGCCATTACACCAGTCCGGCCCCGATCGAGGATGCCGACGACTGGCATGCGGCTGCCGAATATCACGAAGGCACGTGGTGGCCGCGCTGGTCCGAATGGCTGGCCGGACGGTCGGGGCGGCAGGTTGCCGCGCGCGTGCCCGGAGCAGGCGGGCATGAAATTGTGGCGGATGCTCCCGGAAGTTACGTTCGCGAGACAATTTTGTTGTGAAAATTTTTCCGAGTGGTTTAAGACTTGTCCTGTGCTTTACCTAGTGTAAATTTTCTGCAATGCAGCATAAAAGACTTGATTTTCTGCGCTGCAGCATATACTCTTCATTGTAGCGAATAGGGCCGCGCAGACCGAACCCCTGGCCCTTCTATCTCAGATCGGAGCGACGAAATGGCCGCAACTACCCAAGATTTCACCAAGATTATGCAAGATATGATGTCCTCGATGCCGATGGACATGTCGAAGTTCCAAGAGGGCTTCAAAGCGCAAGCGGCTTTCGGTGAGAAAATGTCCAAAGTGGCTTTGGATGCTGCCGAGAAATCGACCGAGATTTCGGCAAAATGGACCAAAGAAACGCTCGCCAAAATGAGCGATATCGCAACCACCAAATCCGAACCGGCAGACTATGCTAAAGCTGTCAGCGACTTCGCGTCGGCTTCGGCAGAAATCGCGTCGGAAAACATCGCCGCTTTCGCAGAAGTTGCGAAAAAAGTGCAGATGGAAACCGTCGAACTGATGCTGGCCGCCGGCAAGGACTTCTCGGAAGATGCCACCGCTGCCATGAAATCGGCAACGTCTTCGGCAACTTCGGCTGCGAAAAAGACCACCGCAGCAGCGACCGCGAAGTAATCTCTTCCTCCCGGGTCTCTGGCAAGATCCTCCCAGTCAGGGAACGGACTTAGGGGCGGGCTTCGGCTCGCCCCTTTCTTATTGATTTTATGGCATTTGCGCCTCATGATAGCGTTTCATACGATATCCTGGGGAGGATCATCATGGCCGATGCGGAAAAGCCTCTACTGATCAAACGCTACGCGAGCCGTCGTCTGTATAATACGGAGACGAGCGATTATGTGACGCTGGAAGATATTGCCCGCTTCATTCGCGATGGCCGCGAGGTGCAGATTGTCGATCTGAAATCGGGCGACGATCTGACGCGCCAGTATCTTCTTCAGATCATTGCCGAACATGAAAGCCGCGGCGAGAGCGTTCTGCCGGTGGATGTGCTGACCGATCTCGTGCGCTCTTACACCAGTTCGGCGCAAAGCGTTGTGCCGCAGTTTCTGGCGGCAAGTTTCGACATGCTGCGTCAGGGCCAGTCCCAGATGATGGAGAATATGGGCCGTATGCCGATTGCTTCCATGCCGGGATTCGAGGCGCTGCAAAAACAGCAGCAGGCGTTCTTGCAGACGATGATGGGGGGCTGGCCCAAAGCGGGCACCGGCCCCGAGCGGGAAACCCCCGCCGCTTCCGAGGACCGCGAGGAACTGGAAAAGATCAAGAAACAGCTTTCCGAATTGCAATCGAAGCTGTCCAAGCTCTGATCACACGCATCCCAGCGCCCTTAGCGCTTCGCCAAGGGCGGTTTTGGGCAGAAGGACCAGACAGGGGCCTGTCATCTGCAAGGTGACGGGCCCTGTGACTTCATTCGAGGTGCCGATCTGGCCGCAAGGCTCCAGCGTCAGGCCGTCGATGGGCCAGCGTAGCCCCGTGGATGTTCCGGCAGAGGGGCCTAGCGGATAAAGGGAAAAGCGGCTTTGGACCGGCAGGGTCAAAGCCATTTCCGGTGGCGCGCAGAACACGATATCTTCCGCGTCGATCAGGATGATCTTTTTACGTGGCGGGTGGGCCAGCGCCGACAGGGCCGCCAGCGTATGGTCGAGCCGCCGCCCCGTAAAGCCGAGCCCCAGATAGAAAGGGGCTTGTGTCAGGCGCAGGCATTTGCCGAAATCGGTGCTGTCCTGTTCGGCGATGTGGTGCAGCCGTTCTGCCGTGATTCTGCCACGATGGGCCGGATCGAAGCTATCCATATCGCCGATCACGGCTTCGGGCATCAGTTCCAGCGCCAAGGCCTGATTTGCGCCGCCATCTGCCGCGACCAAATGCGGCGCGATTGTCATGGCATGGTAAACGTCCCGAGGGTCGATTTGCCCGCCACCCAGCAGCGTAATGCCGGTTTTTCTTGATAATACAGGCGATTCCGTCATTATTTGATCCTGTCAGGGGCGCTGGATTGGCCTCTGAATAGGTAAAATTCCTTGTAATTGCCATTATTCGTTCACTGAATGGCACCAATTTCGAAACATGGTTAGCCGAACAGAAGTCCAAAGAGGCGAGCAAATGGTCGGTGCAAATAAGATTCTCACTGTTTCTTACGGGACATTCTCCTGCACGCTTGAGGGCTTTGACGAGCCGTTCCAGACGATGCAGGCGATTGCGGAATATTTCCGCGACCTCGCCGCCGAGGACCGATATTTCGGTGCCGAGCCTCCCCAGCCTGATGCGGAGATGCTGCACCGGATTGCCGAGCGCGAGATCCAGCGCCGCGTTGATGCCAAGATCCAGAAAAACGGGGTGATTCTGCGTGCTTCGGAAACGGGCTCTGTGCCTTCTGTCGCCGCCAGGTCCTTGGCACCGGAGAAGCCCGAGGCTGCTGTCGCCGCGCCGGAAGAGGCCGCGGCAGTTCAGGTGCCCGTGCAAACACCCGTTCAAACACCGGTGCAAACACCCCTAAAAACGCCTGCGCCGATGGCGGCCCGGATGGAGGAGTCTGTGGCTGCGAAGCTGGCGCGCATCCGCGATGTCGTGGCCCGTTCCAAAGCGGAGGCCGCGGTGGCTGAGGCTCCGGAGCTTTCGGGAGCCGAGTTCATGGAAGATCTGGCCGGTGTGCCGGAGGATCAGGACTATATCGGGAAAGGGGGATTTGGCGATCCGCTCGATATTTCCGGGCCGGTATCGGATGACGAGTTGACACAGATGGCCGAGAGCGACCGCACCTCGCCCGACGAGCTGGAAGCCTCTGCCCGCGCCGAGGCCGAGGCGTTGCAGGAGGCGGCGCGTCAGGCCGAAGAGGCTGAGGCAGAGGCCGCGCGTTTGGCTGCGGAAGAAGCGAAAGCCGCAAAAGAGGCCGCACGGGTTGCCGCAGAGCAGGCTGCGCAGGCGGCAGAGGCAGAGGCCCGCGCGAAAGCCGAGGCCGAGGCAAAGGCAGCCGAAGAGGCCGAAGCAGCGGCCAAAGCCGAAGCCGAAGTCAAGGCCAGAACCCTTGAAGCCGAAGCTGAGGCCCGTGAAGCAGAGGCCCGTGAAGCTGAAGCCCGTCTGGCAGCAGAGCTTTCGGCCTTGGAAGAAACGGCGGAGGATGCCGAGCACACGCCGCAGACGGTTGAAGCCCCTGCCGCGCCGGAGGTTACGGAGGACGATGCTGCAGAGGCCACGCCGCGCCCTGTGCGTCCGCAGCTTCGGACCCGCGTGATCAAGGTGCGGCGCGTTGCCCCGCCCCCTGCGGCAGAAGAGCCTGCGCCTGCTATGCCCGCAGCCTTGCCGAATGTGCCGACCAATGATTTGCCGGGGGCCGATCTTTCGCCCGAGGATGAGGAAGATCTGCTCAAGACCTTGGCCGAGCTGGATGGCCCCGAAGAGGCGGCAGACCTGCCCCCGCAAGAGGTGGTGCCGCAGCCGCGGATGCCCGAAGAGGATGCAAGCGAAGCCGCAATCGCCGACTTGCTTGCAGATGAGGCTGCGGATCAGGTTGCGGATGCGGGGGAAGAGGCTCCTGAGGGCGACGCTGACGAGGCATCCGCGCCGGTCGAAGAGCTCGCTCCTCAATCTGCCGAGGCAGAGCGGGCACAAGAGCCCGAGGGCGCGGCCAAGGTCACGCCGCGGCGTGGCCCCAGCCTGACCGATATCCTGCGCCGCCGCCGTGCCGATGACAAACCCGCCGAGGCTGCGGCAGAGGAGCCCGAGACGGAACCGGCTGTGGTGAAAGCGGGCATGGGGGAAGGGGCCTCGGAGGCGGATGTCTCGCGTCTGATGAAAGAGGCCGAAACCCAGTTTGCAGGGCGTGACAACCGGCGCAGATTGTCGGCGATTGCGCATCTGAAAGCCGCAGTGGCTGCGACGGTGGCAGAGCGCCGTCTGAAAGGCGAGAAAGCCCAGCCCGATGAGACGAAAGCCTATCGCGAGGATCTCGACCGTGCGGTGCGCCCGCGCCGTCCGGTTGCCGGAGAGGATCGCGACAACCGCCCCGAAGCGCCGGAAGCGGTGCAAACGGCCGCCGAGCCGCGTCGTGAGGCACCGCTGGTGCTGGTGTCGGAGCAGCGGGTGGATGATCCCACGGCCACTGCCAAAGCGGCGGAAGAGGCGATCCGTCCGCGTCGGGTGACCACCGCCGAGATTGCGCAGCAGATCGATGACGCTGCGGAGGACATTCAGGACAGCCTCCCGCAAGGAGGTGCAACCAGCTTTGCCGAATTTGCGGACCGTGCGGGGACGCGTGGTCTGGCCGATCTTCTGGAAGCCGCAGCCGCCTACACCGCACAGATCGAGCAGCAGCCGCATTTCACCGCGCCGCAGATCATGCGCAAGGTGACCGCATTGGAGGAAGGGGCAGGCTATTCGCGCGAGGACCGGATGCGCAGCTTCGGGAAACTCCTACGGCAGGGGAAGATCGCCAAGATCAATCGCGGTCAATATGTGGTCTCCGAGCAGTCGCGCTTTCTCGAGGAAAAACGCGCCTGAGAGACCGGCACGCAGGCCCTGAAGCCGACTGGAAAGCCAGAAAAGAGACCCGAAACGGTGCGTGCCGTTTCGGGTCTTCCGCATTGGACGGCGCGCGCCCGTGCGCGGGCGGCGGCATGCCGTGTCTTTGCTGATGGTCTCGACAGGGGGGAATGTGAAAAAGCTCCCGAAGCGGTTTCGGGAGCTTTTGAAGAGGTCTGATGGCCAGTTTACGGCGTGGTATCGGACTGTTTCGCGGGATCGGCCTTGCCGACCCCCATGAAGACCGGCTTGCACGGGAAAATCCATGCGACGCCAAGGCCGATATACAGTGCCAGTTCGGCCCAGAGCGGCAGACGCCCGAAGCGGGCCTCCAGCCAGTTGGCCAGTGTCACCGCCACCACGACATAAAGCGGCAGGGCGATGACCAGCACCAGAATCGCCAGCCTGCGCCGCGTCGTCCAGCTTAAGTGTCGCCCCGCCATCGCGATCAATCCGCGAAGGGGTCGGTGACGAGGATCGTGTCGTCGCGCTCGGGCGAGGTGGACAGCAGGGCCACGGGACAGTCGATCAGCTCTTCGATGCGGCGGACATATTTGATGGCCGCAGCCGGAAGATCGGCCCAGCTCCGCGCACCTTCGGTCGAGTCGCTCCAGCCTTCGATCTCTTCATAGATCGGGGTGCAGCGCGCCTGTTTGTCCGAAGCCGTCGGCAGATAGTCCAGACGCTCGCCGTCCAGTTCATACCCCACGCAGATCTTGATGGTCTCGAACCCGTCGAGCACGTCCAGCTTGGTCAGCGCGATCCCGTTGACACCCGAGACCGAGCAGGTCTGACGCACGAGAGCCGCATCGAACCAGCCACAGCGGCGCTTGCGGCCGGTGACCACGCCGAATTCATGACCACGGGTGCCGAGGCGCTCGCCATCATCGTCTTTCAGCTCGGTCGGGAAGGGGCCTTCGCCGACGCGGGTGGTATAGGCCTTCACGATGCCCAGCACGAAATCGATCGATCCCGGACCGATGCCAACGCCGGTTGCGGCCTGACCTGCGATCACGTTCGAGGAGGTCACAAAGGGATAGGTGCCGAAGTCGATATCCAAAAGCGAGCCCTGCGCACCTTCAAAGAGGATGCGTTTGCCGGCTTTGCGCTTCTCGGCCAGAACTTTCCAGACGGGGGCTGCATATTGCAGGATTTCTGCCGAAATCTCGCCCAGCTTGGCGATCAGCGCATCCTTGTCGATGGGCTCAAGCCCCAGACCGGCGCGCAGCGCGTTGTGGTGCACAAGGGCGCGATCCACACGCAGTTCCAGCGTGGCGGGGTCGGCAAGGTCCGCGACGCGGATCACGCGGCGGCCAACCTTGTCTTCATAGGCCGGACCGATGCCGCGACCGGTGGTGCCGATCTTGGCCACTGCCACCTGCGCCTCGCGGGCACGGTCAAGCTCGCCGTGGAACGGCAGGATCAGCGGCGTGTTCTCGGCGATCATCAGCGTCTCGGGCGAGATATCCACACCCTGTTCGCGGATTTTCTCGATTTCCGAGATCAGATGCCACGGGTCAAGCACGACGCCATTGCCGATGATCGACAGCTTGCCGCCACGCACCACACCCGAAGGCAGCGCGTTCAGCTTGTAGACCTTGCCGTCGATGACAAGCGTGTGGCCGGCATTATGCCCGCCTTGGAACCGTGCGATGACGTCGGCACGTTCCGACAGCCAATCTACGATCTTGCCTTTCCCCTCGTCACCCCACTGGGCACCGACGACGACGACATTGGCCATGAGACTCTCCTTGGCGCTGCGAAAAACCTCGGGCGGTATACAGAAGCCAAGCCCGAGGGGGAACCAGTTTCTTGGGAAAACTGCCGTGAATGCGGTGAAAAAACATCTCGGGGGGAGGGGCGCGCATATATAAGGAGTGCGCAGCCCCCCTGCGGGGCCCCTCTGCTGTGGGATAAGGGGTTGCGCGATGGGCGGCATATGAATAAGTAGGCGCAAGCTTTGCAAGAAGGTCCGTCTCCATATGCAGAACATCATCCTTACCGTTCATCTGATCCTCGCGCTGTTGATGATCGGCGTTGTTCTGTTGCAACGCTCCGAAGGCGGTGGCCTCGGGATGGGCAGCTCGGGCGGTGGCGCGGGCGGCGTGATGACCGGTCGTCAGGCGGCCAATGCCCTGTCGAAAGCGACATGGGTTCTGGCGGCGGGCTTTCTGTGCACCTCGGTGGCGCTGACGGTTGTTGCCGCACGCGACGCGGGCGAATCTTCGGTTCTGGACCGTCTGGGTGCTGGCAATTTCACCGTTTCGGGCAAGGACGAGGCCAAGCCGGATGCCGCATCCGAAAGCAAGACCGATGATGCCGCGATCCCGAGTGTTGACCTGACCCCGCCCGCCGCGACGGATTCTCCCGTCACGCCTCCGGCCGCGCAGTAAGACATCTCACAACTTCTGTGCGCCCCTTTGTCGGGCGCACAAGTGGTAGCGTAACCACATAAAATTTACCCAACTGCTTGCGGTCCGATTGCGGGCTGGCCGCGAATCATGTAAGCATCAAATCCCGTGATCCCGAAGCCTTTGGCCTCGGGAGTGTTTATAATTTTTGTCAGGTCCGCTGCTGGACCGGCAAACCCAAGCAAACTCACGGGGGCTTTCATGGCACGTTATGTCTTCATCACCGGCGGTGTGGTGTCTTCTTTGGGGAAGGGGCTGGCATCGGCGGCGCTGGGGGCTTTGCTGCAAGCTCGCGGCTTTTCGGTGCGGCTGCGCAAACTCGATCCCTATCTGAACGTCGATCCGGGCACGATGAGCCCGTTCGAACATGGCGAGGTTTTCGTGACCGATGACGGCGCGGAGACCGATCTGGATCTTGGTCACTACGAGCGGTTCACCGGCGTTCCGGCCCGCAAGACGGATTCGGTTTCGTCGGGGCGTATCTATTCCAACGTTCTGGAAAAGGAACGCCGTGGCGAATATCTGGGCAAGACCATTCAGGTCGTGCCGCATGTCACCAATGGCATCAAGGACTTCCTCGCCGTGGGCGATGACGAGGTCGATTTCATGCTCTGCGAGATCGGTGGCACGGTGGGCGATATCGAAGGTCTGCCCTTCTTTGAAGCCATCCGTCAATTCGCGCAGGAACGTCCGCGCGGCCAATGTATCTTCATGCACCTGACCCTGCTGCCCTATCTGGCAGCCTCCGGCGAGCTGAAGACCAAGCCCACCCAGCACTCGGTCAAGGAGCTGCGCTCCATCGGGTTGCAGCCGGATGTGCTGGTCTGCCGCTCGGAACAGCCGATCCCCGATAAGGAACGCGCCAAGATCGCGCTTTTCTGTAATGTCCGCCCCGATGCGGTGATTCCGGCCTATGACCTGAAAACCATCTACGAGGCCCCCTTGGCCTATCACCGCGTGGGTCTCGATCAGGCGGTTCTGGATGCCTTCGGGATTTCGCCCGCGCCCAAGCCCGATCTGTCGCGTTGGGAAGACGTGATGGACCGTCTGGAAAATGCCGAGGGCGAGGTGAAGGTTGCAATCGTCGGGAAATACGTCCAGCTGGAAGACGCCTATAAGTCGATCGCCGAGGCGCTGACGCATGGCGGCATGGCCAACCGCGTGAAGGTAAAGGCCGAATGGATCGATGCCGAATTGTTCGAGAAAGAAGATCCGGCCAACTTCCTGAGCGATTATAACGCGATCCTCGTGCCGGGCGGCTTTGGCGAACGCGGCACCGAGGGCAAGATCCGCGCGGCGCAATTCGCCCGCGAGAAGAAGATCCCCTATCTGGGCATCTGCCTTGGTATGCAGATGGCGGTGATCGAGGCCGCGCGCCACCTTGCAGGCATCGAGGATGCGGGGTCGGAAGAGTTCGACCACGAGGCAGGCAAGCGCCGCTTCGAACCGGTTGTCTACCACCTGAAAGAATGGGTGCAGGGCAATCACCGCGTCGAGCGCAAGGTCAGCGACGACAAGGGCGGCACCATGCGTCTGGGCGCCTATTCCGCCGTGCTGAAGGCCGATTCGAATGTGGCGGCTGTCTATGGCACCACCGAGATCGAAGAGCGTCACCGTCACCGCTATGAGGTCGATGGCCGCTACCGCGAGAAGCTGGAGGAATGCGGTCTGGTGTTCTCGGGCATGTCGCCCGACAATCGCCTGCCCGAGATCGTCGAGCATAAGGACCACCCGTGGTTCATCGGTGTGCAGTTCCACCCCGAGCTAAAGTCGAAACCTTTCGCGCCGCACCCGCTCTTCTCGGGTTTCGTGAAAGCCGCGAAAGAGCAAAGCCGGTTGGTATAAGAAAAGGGGCCCTCGGGCCCCTTTTTCATTTGGCGGTTGGTGTGACGAGGTCGAGTAGGGCGGCGTGGGTTGCGCGGTATTCTGCGATGTCGTCACTGACGCGCTCTTTTGCGCGTTGCTTCCATATCTCTGCGGAGTCCAGATCATGCTTCGAGTGAGCACAAAGCCAGAGAAGCCACGAGAGTAGGTGGATCCCTTCGAGACAAAGGGCAAACTGCTTTCCCCACTGACCTTCATAGGTTCCGGCCGCGTTGTCTTCGTCTGCCCTATCTTTATAATCCCAAAGCTCTTTGCGCTTTCTGCCAGCACCGCGTGCCAGTTTATGCGCTAGGTTTTCGTCTCGGAAAATCTTGAGTGTGGAGCATCGATCATCCCAGTCTTTGAATAAAATGCGCCACTCTTCGTAGGCGCTTTCGTCTGGGAAAATCTTCCAGCCTATCTGTCCTTCTTTGTGTTGGATGAATTTTGTAGGGGATATTACGTCAGTGGTGCCGTCGAGCAGTTTAGCGGTCTCAAGCAGAAGGCTGTTTTCATAAGTCTTGAACGTCATCCATGCTGACTGCTGAACGGGAGTTAGAGCAACAAGTTCGTGCCGTTTGAGCTTGCGCGGGTTTCGTTCGAGATATTCCTGTACAAAGGCAATGTCGACGCAGAGGTCATCCAACGCTAGCTGGAGTTCATGCACAAATTCGTCGAAGTTTGGCACTTTTTCTGGGCGTTTTTTCCGAGGGTTTCCCAAATTCTGAAGCTTTCAATCAATTGAATTTACCTCTTCGAATTGGTGGTCAGCCCTAAAATTATCAATGGGCATCGAGCCCCGCCGCAAATCGAAAAGGGGCGCCCGAGGCGCCCCTTCTATTCAGCCCATCCGTTCCGAGGCATAGGAGCCAGGGGAGGCGGGGAAGACCACCGTTTTATTGCCGTTGATGAAGGCGCGGTGGTGGATATGGGCGTGGATCGCACGCGAGAGCACCTGCGCCTCGACATCGCGGCCCAGCGATACGTAATCGGCGGCCGATTGGGCATGGGTGATACGGACCGTGTCCTGTTCGATGATCGGGCCTTCATCGAGATCGGCGGTCACGTAATGCGCCGTCGCGCCGATCAGCTTCACGCCGCGTTCATAGGCTTGCTTGTAGGGGTTCGCGCCTTTGAAGGAGGGCAGGAAGGAGTGGTGGATATTGATGATCCGCCCCGACATTTTCTGGCACAGATCATCCGACAGCACCTGCATATAACGCGCCAGCACGATCAGGTCGGTGCCGGTTTCCTCGACCAGCGCCAGAAGGCGGGCTTCGGCTTGGGGCTTGTTCTCTTTAGTGACCTTGATGTGGTGGAAGGGGATGTCGTAATTGACCACGACCTTCTGGTAGTCGAAGTGGTTGGACACGACGCCCACGATATCCACCGGCAGTGCTCCGATACGCCAGCGATAGAGCAGGTCGTTCAGGCAATGGCCGAAGCGCGACACCATCAGCATGACCTTCATCCGCTGCGACGGATCGTGGAATTTCCAGACCATAGCGAAGGGGGCCGCCACCGGATCGAAGCCTGCCGAGATATCCTCCAGCGCCATACCGCCCTCGCTGCGGAAGGTCATGCGCATGAAGAACTGCCCCGTCAGCGCATCGTCATATTGCTGCGCGTCGATGATATTGCAGGATTTTTCTGCCAGATAGGTGGTGACGGCGGCCACAATTCCGCGGGCGGTCGGGCATTGCACGGTCAGGACAAAGGTCTGTTCGGGGGTCTGTTCGGCGGTCTTTCCGGCTGTTGTCTCAGGGGCGGTCATCGGATGTCCTCTCGCATGGCTTGTTGCCATGACCTTCATCCGAACGGCCATTCCCTTCGCGGTGATTTGCGACAGGCTGACGGGAAAAGGCGACGCCCGCCTGCGACATTGCCAAAAGAAACGCCCGAAGCGGGGGCCTCGGGCGGGGAGCTTAGATCTGTTTCTCGGGCAGCTGCACCACAAGGCCGTCCAGATCCGGCGTGACCTTGATCTGGCAGGTCAGCCGCGAGGTCTCGGGGTCGGGCTGATAGGCGAAATCGAGCATGTCCTCTTCCATACTGTCTTTCGGCGGCAGGCGGTCGACCCATTCTTTGGCGACATAGACATGGCAGGTCGAGCAGGCACAGGCCCCGCCGCAATCGGCATCGATGCCTGGCACGCCGTTGTCGCGTGCGCCTTCCATCACGGTCAGACCGGGTTTGACATCGATTTCATGTTTCGTGCCGTTATGTTCGATATAGGTGATCTTTGCCATGGCTGTGCTTTGCGCCCCGAACTTGCTTTGGTTGTCAGTGGAACTGGTGTAGGGCATGACGGAAGGCTTGACCAGTGCGCGGGCAGGGGCTCTGTGGTGCAAAGCGGCAGGTCAGGCGAAGTTGAACGGAATGCGGATGGCGGGAATGCGTAAATATGTGGCGGCTGTCTCGGTGCTGGCCATGCTGGGCGGTTGTATGACGGGCGATCGCCAGATCGCACCGCGCGATGATTCCGAAATCCCGCTGACACTGGCCAATGAATGGCGCGACACCCCGCCCGATCCGGCGGCGGCAGGGTGTTATGCGCGTCAGACCAGTCCGGCGGTGGTCGAAACGGTAACCGAACAGCGGCTGGTCTCGCCCGAGATCCGCGACCCCGAGACCGGCAAAATCACGCAGGCTGCCGCCTATCACACCGAAACCCGCCACCAGATCGTGACAGCGCGGGGCACGCGCTGGTTTGCCGCGCCCTGTCCGCCGGTCTTTACGCAGGATTTCGTGGTGATGCTGCAACGCGCTCTGGCGGCGCGGGGCTATTATCATGGGGGGCTGTCGGGCAGTCTGGACCGGTCCACGGGGCAGGCGATCCATGCCTATCAGAAAGCGCGCGGGCTTTATAGCGCGACCCTTTCGACACGGGCGGCACAGGAGCTGGGGCTGACGCTCTGGTCGGACAAGACCGCCCCGACGGCTTCGGCCACGCCCGGTGTTGCTGCGCCCTATCCCGGCCAGATGGGACCAACCTGACCTCTGGGGCCATACCCATTGCCAAGATCGGTTGAAGGGCGCCCCGTGGGGCGCCCCTCTCTCTACAGGTGGGGATGTGCGGTGATTATTTCACCGGCAGCGCGACAAAGCGCGGCTCACCCCCACGACGGATCAGCAGAAGAAGCGATTTCCGCCCCTCATCCTTGGCCTCTTTAACGCGGTCTTGCAGGTCGGTGACGCTGGTCACATCCTGCTGACCGGCTTCGGCAATCACATCTCCGGCGCGCAGGCCCTTGTCATAGGCATCGCTTTCCTCGTCGAGATCGCTGATGACCAGACCTTTGGCATCCGAGGGCAGATCCAGCTGGCCGCGCAGGTCGTCGTTCAGCGGTTCGATGGACATGCCTAGAACGGTATCGCTGTCTTGCGACTGGCTTTTTGCCGCCGCCGGAATGGGCTGGTCTTCCGAGGTCTCGCGGCGGCCCAGCGTGACGGTCAGGGTTTTCTCTTTGCCATCGCGCTGGACGATCACCTGAACCTTCTCGCCAATCGGGGCCTTGGCCACGCGGCGCACCAGATCGCGGGTGTCGGCGACATCGCCCCCGTCGAATTTCACGATCACGTCGCCCGCCTGCATGCCCGCATCCTTGGCCGGACCGTCGGGCACTTCCGAAACCAACGCGCCTTTGCTCGAGCTCAGACCCAGCGCTTCGGTCATATCATCGGTGACATCCTGAATTTTCACACCCAGCCAGCCGCGACGGGTTTCGCCATATTGCTGTAGCTGCGACACCACGTTTTTCACGACATTCGACGCCATCGAGAAGCCGATCCCGATCGAGCCGCCATTGGGCGACAGAATCGCGGTGTTCACGCCGATCACCTCGCCGTTCATGTCAAATAGCGGCCCGCCCGAGTTGCCACGGTTGATGGCGGCATCGGTCTGGATATAGTCATCATAGGTGCCCGAAAGCTCGCGGTTGCGCGCCGAGACGATCCCCGCCGAGGCCGAGAAGTTCTGGCCCAGCGGGTTGCCCATCGCCATGACCCAGTCACCTACCCGCATCTTGTCGCTGTCACCGAAGGGGACGAAGGGCAGTGGCTTGTCGGTTTCGACCTTCAGAAGCGCGATATCGGTTTTGGGATCGGTGCCGATCAGCTTGGCTTTCTTGGTGGTGCCATCGAAGAAGGCCACCGTGATGTCATCGGCATTTTCGATCACATGGTTATTGGTCACGATATAGCCGTCTTCCGAGATCACGAAGCCCGATCCCAGCGCATTCGAGTGATGCGGGCGCGAGGGGCTTTGCTGGCCCTGATCGGGGAAGCCGAAATCGCGGAACAGATCATCGAAGGGGCTGCCTTCGGGGAACATCGGGTTCGACTGGGTCGGGGTCGAGACGGTCATCGAGGTGGTGATCATCACCACCGAAGGCGAAACCTTCTGCGCCAGATCTGCAAAACTGTCAGGCGCGGCTTTGGCAAATACCGGCGTGGCATGAAGCGGGGTCAGGGCGATTGCGGCCGCCACGGCCGCGGCCCCGAAGGCACCACGGACATTTTTTGCGGACAGGAAGGCGGGGGTCTGGATTGTCATGCTCTCTCTTGCTCCGAAGATGCGGTTGGCCGGCACCTTTAGGCTTCCGACCTCGGTATGCCAGTTTAAGAACGTCGTGACGGAAATCACAAATGAAAGCCCCGTCTCATTGGGACAATTGGCTGTGAAACGCCGGTGACCACCTGTCTGGCCGGATCGTGATTTGACACGGGCTCTGCTGTGAGGGGGCGGTTCTGTGTCGCCACGGTCGGTATCGCGGGCGATGATCCCTCTGATCCGGTCCGGTAACCGGCGCGCTCGTCCATGAGAAAGGCCGCAACCTTGCGGCTGCGGCCTTTCTGTGATGCGGGGCCTATTGCGCGGCTGGCGGCTTTGCCGTCTGCGCTTGGCTGGGGGCTTCCCCAAGCGATTTCAGGAAGCGGTCATAGTCGAAGTAAAGACTATCGGGCTGCGCGATGATCCGCGAGCTATCCGACTTCAGCGTATTGGCGTAGAAATCCAGCTGGCGGGTGAAGGCGAAGAAGTTCGGGTCCTTATTATAGGCCTCGGCATAGATCTTGTTGGCCTGTGCCTGTGCCTCACCACGAACGATCTCGGCCTGACGTTGCGCATCCGAGGTCAGTTCGGTGCGGGTCCGGTCGGCGCTGGCGCGGATCCGCTGGGCGGCCTCGTTCCCGCGTGCGATCTCGTCAGCCGCCTCCCGCTCGCGCTCGGCGCGCATACGGGCATAGGTGGCCTCAAGGTTCTGGTCGGGCAGGTCGGTGCGGGTCAGACGCACGTCGATCACCTCGACCCCAAGGGCCTGTGCCTCGGCGCGGGCGGAATCGCGGATCTTCACCATCAGGCTGATCCGGTCATCCGACAGAACCGCAGTCGAGGGCACACCCCCCAGTACTTCGCGGATCTGGGCGGTGATGATATTGTCCAGCTGCTGCTGCGCCCAGGGTTCGCCGCGGCCACGGGTGGCTGTGTGGAATTTCACCGCATCGGTGATGCGCCAGCGGGCAAAGGCATCCACCACCAGACGGCGGTCATCCAGAGGGGTCACCTCCAGTGGGCGCGTCGTCAGCGACAGGATGCGGTCCTCATAGGTTTTGACCGTCTGGATCAGGGGAAGTTTGAAACCCAGACCGGGGGTGGTCTTGACCTCTTTCACCTGCCCGAATTGCAGCACAAGCGCCTGTTCGCGCTCGTCGACCACATAGACAGAGCTCAGGCCGACAGCGGCCACAAGGGCGATCACAGGAATGGCGATTGCGAGTTTTTGCATCAGTTCGATCCCTCGCTCGACGTGTCGGTTTTGGCTGCAGGTTTCATGTCGGGCAGCGGCAGATAGGGCACGACCCCCTGAGCGCCCTCGGGCTCGTCGATAATCACCTTATCGACCCCGCCCAGAACGCTTTCCATCGTCTGCAGGAACATCCGGCGCTTGGTCACATCGGGCGCGTTGACATATTCATTATAGACCGAGGTAAAGCGCGCGGCCTGACCCTCGGCCTCGTTCACGGTGCGGGCACGATAGGCTTCGGCCTCTTCTTTCAGCTGGGCGGCCTGACCACGGGCCTGCGCGGTGACGCGGTTGGCATAGGCGTCGGCTTCATTGGTCAGACGGTCCCGCTCTTGCTGGGCCGCCTGCACCTGACGGAAGCTGTCGATCACCTCCTGCGGCGGATCGGCCTTGTTGAAGTTCACACGGATCACATGGATCCCCGAGTTATAGCTGTCGAGCGTGCCCTGGATGGCGCCTTCCAGCTCGGCACGGATCGCCCCGCGATCACGGTTGAGCACCGGTGCCAGTTCCGAGCGCGCGATGATGTCGCGCATGGCCGATTCGGCCACCGCGCGGATCGATTCCTGCGGATCGGAGAGGTTGAAGAGATATTTCGCCGGATCCTTGATGTTCCAGACGACCTGGAACTGGATATCAACGATATTCTGGTCGCCGGTCAGCATCAGGCCGGTATCGTTCGAGCCTGCGCGCCCCATCCCGATATCCACCGTCTGTTCCAGATCGACAGGCAGGATTTCATGGGTCACCACAGGCCAAGGGGCGAAGTTGAGGCCTGCGGTCTTGGTGGCCGAATATTTGCCGAAGGTCATCTCGACGGCTTCTTCGCCCTGCTGCACGGTATAGAACGACGACCATGCCCAAAGCACGGCAGCCCCGACCACGACAATCGCGCCGATGGTCTTGACACCGGGACCATTGCTTGGGCCGCGCGGTCCGGCCCCGCGACCGGACCCCGAACGCCCGCCCATCAGCACGCGCAGCTGTTCGGAGCCCTTTTTCATGAACTCTTCGATCTCGGGGACCTGCTCTTTGCCGGGGCCACGTTGTCCGGGGCGCTTGTCGGACCCTTTCGGCTTGTCGCCGTCATCTCCGCCGCCCGTTCCCCAGGGACCTGAATTGCTCATGAGACTCCTCACCTTTTCTTGATCTCCGCAGTGATTTGGGGAGGGAACCCGCAGGTTTCAACCCGCCCCATAGCAGTTCTAAGTATATGATTGTCGATATTTCCGGATTCCCGCAGGGCCGGTTTACCTGCGGGGGCCGTGGCTCAGACGCTGCGCGTCGGGCTGCGCATGGTTACCAGTTCTTCGGCCATTGTCGGATGCACGGCGCAGGTCGCATCGAATTGCGCCTTGGTTGCGCCCATCTTCATGGCAATGGCCACCATCTGGATCATCTCGCCCGCATCGGGGCCAACGATATGGCAGCCGGTCACGACCTGTGTCTTCTGATCCACCACCAGCTTCAGGAAGACCTTCTCGTCATTGCCCGCAAAGAGGCTCTTCATCGGGCGGAAGCTAGAGGTGTAAATATCGGCACCGGTGCCCGCGGCCTCCTCCTCGGTCACGCCACAGGTGCCGAATTCGGGCTGGGTGAAGACCGCCGAGGCCACCAGATCATGGTCCATCTTGCGCGGATTGGCCCCGAAGACGGTATCGGCAAAGGCGTGGCCCTCGCGGATTGCCACAGGGGTCAGCTGGATGCGGTCGGTCACATCGCCCACCGCAAAGATCGAGGGCACGTTGGTCTGCGACCATTCATCCACCAGCACCTCGCCCCGCTGGCCCAGTTTGACGCCGGCCTCCTCCAGCCCCAGCCCTTCGGTCAGCGGCACACGGCCCGTGGCGTAGAGTACGGCGTCATAGGTCTCTTCGGTTTGTCCCGCGATATGCACGCTGAAGGCCGTGCCCTTGCAGGTGACGCGGTCGATGACATGGCCGGTGCGGATGCGGACCCCCGCGCGTTCCATCTGCCCCACGATCACATCGCGCGATTCCGCATCAAAGCCGCGCAGAAGGGCCGAGCGGTTGAGCAACGAGACCTCGACGCCCAGACCGTTCAGGATGCAGGCGAATTCGCAGGCGATATAGCCCCCGCCCACGATCAGCATGGTCTTCGGCAGGGTCTTGAACTTGAACATGTCATTGGAGGTCAGCACATGTTCGCACCCCTCGAACTCCGGCACGAAGGGTTTGCCGCCCACCGCCACCAGAATATGCTTGGCCGAGACGATGCGCCCGTCGGCCAGTCTCACCTCATGCGGGCCCGCCACGGTCGCGCGGCAGTCGTGGAGGGTGACGCCCGCGCCTTCCTGTCCCTTGCGATAAAGCCCTTCCAGACGGTCAAGCTCGGCCTCCAGCTTCCTGTGGAAGACCTCCCAGTCGAAGGCACCGATCGTGGCGTCCCACCCATAGGCCTGCGCCTCGCGCACGGCTTCGGGATAGCCCGAGGCATAGACCATCAGCTTTTTCGGCACGCAGCCGCGAATGACACAGGTTCCGCCCATGCGGTATTCTTCGGCCAGTGCCACTTTCGCCCCGTGGCCTGCCGCGATCCGTGCGGCCCGGACCCCGCCAGAGCCGCCACCGATGACAAAAAGATCAAAGTCGAAATTGCTCATGGGAGATGTCCTTACGTTCCGCTCCGCCAGACGCGGGGCTGTCATGGGCAGCACATGGCCCTTCTGTTGCGCGAAGATAGACCACACATCGGCGGGCTTGGCCAGAGTTGCCGTCGTCGGGTCGCGTCTGCCCCGAATGCGCGACCAATATGGTCAATGCGGCGGGTAGCCCAAAGCCGTGCCGTGGGACCATGAGCGCTTGAAGCCGGCATGTGTTGACACAGCTTGCACGGTGCTGGCGGCATTTCGGGTCTGAGCGGGGCAGGGCAATGCAGGGCGGGGCCTTGGGCGGGGCGCTTCAATATGCGGAACGCCTCCCGCAGGCCCTGGAACAGAAACGGGCCCGCAGCGGCAGCGCCGCCCGGACCCGGTCTAGCTTATTGGCCGTCGCAGCACGCCCGCAAGGCGGGTGGCTTGGCGGAGTGGCGGTTATTTCAGATCGCCAAATATGTTGTCGTTCTCGGCAAAGTCGATCTTTTCATGCGCCACGGTGCCAGCATTGATATCGCGCACTTCGACGCGGCCATCGGCATCACCGATGATGACCATATCGCAGATGTCGATGAACAGCCCGCTTTCCACCACACCGGCGATCTGGTTCAGCGCCAGTGCAAGTTGGCGCGGATTGCCGATCTTGTTCAGATGGCAGTCGATGATATGGTTGCCCTCATCGGTGACCAGAGGCTGGTCGCCCTCCATACGCACGGTGGTCTCGCGGCCCAGCACATCCATCGACGACAGCACTTCCTCGATCAGGGTGCGGGTCACCGGCCAGCCGAAGGGCGTGACCTCGACGGGCAGCGGGAAGGCCCCCAGATGCGCGACTTCCTTGGATGCATCCGAAATCACGATCATCCGGTCCGAAGCGGTCGCCACGATCTTCTCTTGCAGAAGGGCTGCACCGCCGCCCTTGATCAGGTTCAGCTCGGGGTCGAATTCATCGGCACCGTCAATGGTCAGATCCAGCCATTTCGCCTCTTCCAGCGAGACGACCTTGATGCCCATCTGGCGCGCGAGGTCTGCGGTGCGGGTCGAGGTCGGCACGCCGATGATGTTCAGCCCTTCCTCGCGCACACGCTCGCCCAGACAGCGCACCATCCATGCAGCGGTCGAGCCGGTGCCAAGGCCGACACGCATGCCGTCCTCGATGAAATCCACCGCGCGGCGGGCGGCGGCGAATTTGGCCTTGTCCATGGGGGAAAGCTCGGCGGGCATGGTTTTGCTCCTCAAAGATCCGTTCGCGCGGCTTATAGCAGACCTGCGCGACCATGCACGCGCTATTCCTCAGGGTTTCGTATAAAATCATATGGGCCGCGTGATCAGGCGCGCGTGATCACGCGCGCTGGGGCAGGCGCAACATCCGCTGCGCTTTGCCCGTGGGCACGATCGGGCGCGCAGGCAGCATGCCGAACGGGTCGGCCTCGCGCGTGGCTTGCAGATAGCGGGCCGTTTCGGGGCCGACGCAACTCAGCGCGGCGGGGCCGGGCAGCAGGCTTTCGGTGCGGGCATCTTCGGCAAAGACGACCTCGTGGCGTTCGAACAGCAGATGGACCCACTGGATGCGGTCGCATTCGGCACGGGTGATGCCGGGTTGTCCCACAAGGGCGCGGGCCGCCACAAGAATTTCCTCGCCCTGCAACGGCCCCCGCTCCGGTCGCATAAGCACCCTGTGCTGGCCCGACAGAAACAGCGGGCGCGTATTGCCGATAACACCGGTTTCAAACCGCACCGGCGCATTGGCTCCGCGTCCGTTAACCAGCCAGCGCCCCGCCCATTCCAGCGGGCGATAGCCGTTATCGACGGTCTGGATACGCATCCCCTCGCGCAGCTTTTCCACCGGCACCGGCCCCTGCTTGGTGGCCACCAGACTGCCTGCCGCAAAGCAGATCGCCATCGCACTATAGGCAATAACCGGATCATTGCTGTCGATGCCCACAATATCGTAGCTCTGTCCGGCAAAGAGCCGTTCGGTAGAGGCGATCCCATGCACTTGCCCCTGATATTCCAGCACATAGATCGTGATGTTGTCGGCAGGATCGCTCGAACCGCTGGGGCGGATGATATAGCTGTATTCGGTCTCGACCCCGTCGCCCGCATCCCACGCGACCCCGTCGAATGTGGTGGCGGCGGCCAGAGCCTGCCCGCCATCGGCATCCTCGAAGCTGGCATCGTCATCGACCAGATCGACAAGCTGCAGATCGGCGCTGGGGGAGATGACAAAGCTGGTGGCACCGGGCGCATCTGTCTCGGCCGTCGCATTCGATGCAAACGGGTCAGGCCCCGTGATCACGAGGTCGGAAATTTGCCAGGCGCCAAAGGTTGGCATGTCACCATCACGTCAGTTACAGAACCAGCCCCTATCTGACCGATTTTCGGTAAATGTTCAGCTAATGTTCTTAATCTTGTGGGGGAATTCGCGCGTTTGATGCGCCGAATGTCGTTTTCGCGCAGGTCCGCCGGTCGGGCTGTGACATTGTGCAAAGGCAGCCATCCCCGCCCGCGCGGGACCATCCAGGGAGTGCGAGATGTTTCTGAGTGTGTTCGATATCTTCAAGATCGGGGTCGGGCCGTCCTCTTCGCATACGATGGGGCCGATGGTCGCCGGTGGCATGTTTCTGGCGCTTCTGCGGGGCTCGCATTTCAAGGCGCACGGGCTGCGTGCGCGGCTTTACGGGTCGCTGGCTTTCACCGGTAAGGGCCATGCCACCGACCGTGCCACGATCCTCGGTCTCGCGGGGGTCCTGCCCGAGAGCTATGACCACGAGGCCGCCGAAGCGGTTCTGGCGCAGAATGCCAAGGATCATCTGCTGACCCCCGAAGGGCTGGGGCCGCTGGCCTTCAACCCCGAAACGGATCTGGTTTTTGATTATGGCCCCGCGCTGGAAGGTCATGCCAACGGGATGGTGCTGGAGGCGCTGGATAAGCAGGGCGACGTGCTGGCGCAGGAGACCTATTATTCCATCGGTGGTGGCTTTGTGCGCAGTGCCCGCGAGATGGCGGCCGCCGATGATGCCGCGGCCAAGGATGCGCCATCACCCGTGCCCTTCGGGTTCCGTTCCTCGGATGAGATGCTGTCGATGGCCCATGCCTCGGGGCTGGGGATCGCGCAAATGAAGCTGCAGAACGAGGCCCGTTTCCGCAGTCGCCCCGAGATCGAGGCGGGGTTGTCGCGCATCTGGGAGGTGATGAACGGCTGCCTGTCGCGCGGGCTCGAGACCGATGGCATCCTGCCCGGAGGTCTGAAGGTCAAGCGCCGCGCCAAGGCGATCCATGACGCGTTGCACTCCGAACGCGGCCAGAACCTGCAGGCGCCGCATATCGTCAACGACTGGATCTCGACCTATGCGATGGCGGTGAATGAGGAAAATGCCGCCGGCGGGCAGGTCGTCACCGCGCCAACGAATGGGGCGGCGGGTGTGCTGCCTGCGGTGATCCGCTACTGGCTGGACCATGTTCCGGGGGCAAGTCGAGCCCGCGTGGGGGAATTCCTGCTGACGGCGGCGGCAATTGGCGGGCTGATCAAGACCAATGCCTCGATCTCGGGGGCGGAATGCGGCTGTCAGGCCGAGGTGGGCTCGGCGGCGGCCATGGCTGCGGCGGGGCTATGCGCCGTGATGGGCGGCACGCCCGAGCAGATCGAGAATGCCGCCGAAATCGCCTTGGAGCATCATCTGGGGATGACCTGTGATCCGGTGCGCGGGCTGGTGCAGGTGCCCTGCATCGAGCGCAACGGTCTGGGCGCGATCAAGGCGGTCTCGGCAGCCTCGCTGTCGCTGCGCGGAGATGGCACGCATTTCGTGCCGCTTGATGCCGCGATCGAGACCATGCGTCAGACGGGCCGCGATATGCATGAACATTACAAGGAAACCAGCCTTGGCGGGCTGGCGGTGAATGTGCCTAATTGCTGAGCCCTGATCTTTCCTGACGCTCGGCGGGGCTCTTCGGCGGAAACTTTCAGGGCATTAGTGGCTTTTGCTAGGGAGACTGGCGAAAGGACACGGGATGGCACGCGAAATCAGGATCGAGGAACAGGCGCAGGTGCCTCTGGACGGGGCGGTTTTCGGCTGGCTGGCGATGGTGCCGATCTGGCTCTTGGCGCTGACGGTCTGTCTTCAGGGCGAGATGCAGGGTTTGGCGCTGCGCGGTCTGGTCCTGTGGAGCGCGGGGATCGTGATGTTTCTGGCAGGTGTCCGGC
This sequence comes from Thioclava sp. GXIMD4216, assembly GCF_037949285.1. Classification (NCBI taxonomy): domain Bacteria; kingdom Pseudomonadati; phylum Pseudomonadota; class Alphaproteobacteria; order Rhodobacterales; family Paracoccaceae; genus Thioclava; species Thioclava sp. GXIMD4216. Next base: position 2,361,340 of record NZ_CP149926.1, on the reverse strand, counting down.
GGGGCTTGAGCTTCCGCACGCCGGGCGGGCCTCGGGTCGGGCAGCTTGCGGTGATGCTGGGGATGTTCGGCGCTGGGCTTTTGGCGCTGATTCTGCCCGAAGCCATCGGGCTGGCGCTGCTGGCTTTGTGTTATGCGATCTATGCGGTCTTGGACCCGAGGGCCGCTCGGCGCCAAGAGGTGCCTTTGTATTTCATCAGGCTGCGGCCATGGCAGATGGGCAGCGCCTGTCTGGCGCTTGGCGGTGCGTGGTTGGCGCTGGTGCTGTAAAGGCCTGACTTGCGGGCGAGGCCCTAGCTGGTTAGACCGAGCGGGATTTATTTTGCGATTTCCTGCAGAGGTTTTTATGACCGAATTCGAGCGCGCCCCGAAAGGGGTCGAGTATCACGATCTGACGCAGATCCCCCGTTATCAGAAGTATATCGAACTGGCTTTGCCGCTGCCGTGGTTTGTCGGGTCTTTGGTGCTTTATGCGGGGCCGTTCTGGCCCTTGGGTTTTATCTGCAGCTTTATGTTTTTCCTCTGCTGTCTGCGGCTGAACCATGAGGCGATCCATGGCAATCTTGGTGCTCCTAGGGCGGTGGATCACGCCATCATGCATGGGCTGAGCGGTTTGATGCTGGGGTCGAACCATGCGGATGCCTTCTGCCATCTGGAGCATCACCGCGACATGATGGGCGAGGGCGATCACGAGGGCCATTGCGCGCGCATGAGCTTTTGGGAGGTGCTGCGCTATGGGCCGAGGTTTCCGGTCAAGCTGAACACAACGACATGGGCGCGGGGCGGTGCGCGCTGGCGGCGCAGGCTGTTGGTGGATTGGGCTTTGGTGGCGGCGCTGGTGCTGCTGGGAGTGCTGCTGCCTGCGGCTTGGGGAGGGGGGACGCTGCGGTTCCATCTTCTGGCGATGGCTTTGGGGCAGTGTTTGACGGCATTTTTTGCCGTGTGGATCACCCATCAGGGAACGGACGAGACAGGGCTTGCGGGGCGTAGCCAGCGCGGGCCACTGGCGTGGGTTGCCTATCTGATGTTCTACCACCGTGAACATCATCTGTTTCCCAAAGTGCCGGTCAGCCGCCTGCCGGAACTGGCGCGGCGGCTGGATGCGACTGTGCCGGGCTATGCCGCGGGGCGCCAGCCTGTGGTGCCTGTTTGGGATGATGTCCGGCGCTAGGGTTATCCCAGCGGGGTGGCCCCTTCCTCGGGGAGGGGGACCCTCCCGCTCGGGCGGGGCCTCGGGGGCGCGTTACGCCCCCGACACGCGGCTCAGAGCGCGCGCCAGCCGATGTCTTTGCGGCAGAAGCCCTCGGGCCAGTCGATCTGGTCGACCAGCGCATAGGCGCGGTCGCGGGCTTCTTGTAACGTAGCACCTCGGGCAGTGACATTGAGCACGCGCCCGCCGGTGGCGAGGATTGCGCCGTCTTTTGCCGTGGTGCCCGCATGGAAGACCGTTTCGCTTGAGGTCGAGGGCAGGGCGTCGAGGCCGCGGATCTCGGTGCCTTTGGTATAGCTGCCCGGATAGCCGTTTGCCGCCAGCACCACGGTCAGCGCATGGTCATCGGCCCATTGCGGTTGCACCTGATCCAGACGCCCTTCGGCACAGGCCAGCAGCAGGTCCAGCGCCTGCGCGCCCAAGCGCATCATCAGCACCTGACATTCCGGATCGCCGAAGCGGACGTTATATTCCACCAGACGCGGCTGGCCGTCCTTGATCATCAGGCCCGCATAGAGCACGCCCTGGAAGGGGGTGCCACGACGCGCCATTTCGGCCACGGTCGGTTTGACGATCTGGGTGATGGCCAGATCCTCGACCGCCTGCGTCAGGACGGGGGCGGGGGAATAGGCGCCCATGCCGCCGGTATTGGGGCCGGTATCGCCATCGCCCACGCGCTTGTGGTCCTGAGCGCCGCCCACGACCGCGATATTCTCGCCATCCGACAGGATGAAGAGCGAGGCTTCCTCGCCCTCCATGAATTCCTCGATCACGACCTCTGCGCCGGCCTCGCCAAAGGCGCCGCCGAAGATCTCGGTGATGCCGTCGAGCGCTTCTTGCAGCGTCATCGCGACGATCACGCCTTTGCCTGCGGCCAGACCATCGGCCTTGATAACGATGGGGGCGCCTTGCGCCTCGACATAGGCGCGGGCCGCATCGGCACTGTCGAACCGCGCATAGGCGGCGGTGGGGGCGTTGCAGGCATCGCAGACGGCTTTGGTGAAGGCCTTGGACGCTTCGAGCTGGGCGGCCTCGGCCGATGGGCCGAAGGTCAGAAGGCCCGCCGCACGCAGCGCATCGGCCACACCTGCGGCCAGAGGGGCCTCGGGGCCGATCACCACGAAATCGATCGCCTGTTCCTGACACAGGTCCAGCACGGCTTGCGCATCGCAGGGGTCAATAGCGGCGCATTCGGCAATCGCGGCAATCCCCGCATTGCCCGGCGCGACGATCAGACGGTCGCATTTGGGGTTTTGCTTGATGGCCCATGCCAGCGCATGTTCGCGCCCGCCGCTTCCAAGAACCAGAATGTTCATATGTCGTCCCTTTGCCGCACTCGTGTGATCGCGCCCCGTTTACGGCGAAGGGGGCTTTCGGGCAAGTGGCATTGACGCCTTGAAGCGGCAGGGAGGATGGGCGAAACAGGGGTATGGATCTTTTTGAAGATGAATCAGGCCCGAGCGGCAATAACAACGCCCATGATTACACGGTCTCCGAGATTTCGGGGGCGGTCAAACGCGTGATCGAGGGCGAATTCGGCCGCGTGCGGGTGCGCGGCGAGGTGGGGCGTGCGACACGCCCGCGCTCGGGGCATCTGTATTTCGACCTGAAGGACGACCGCTCGGTGATCGCTGCGATCAGCTGGAAGGGGCAGGTGGACCGGATGGCGGTGATCCCCGAAGAGGGGATGGAGGTGATTGCCACCGGCAAGATGACCACCTTTCCGGGCCAGTCGAAATACCAGCTGATCGTCGATACCGTCGAACCTGCGGGGGCGGGCGCGCTGATGGCGATGCTGGAGGCGCGCAAGAAGGCCTTGGGTGCCGAGGGGCTGTTTGATGCGGGTCGCAAGCGGCCTCTGCCGTGGCTGCCGAAGGTGATCGGGGTGGTGACCTCGCCCTCGGGGGCGGTGATCCGCGATATTCTGCACCGTCTGCGCGACCGCTTTCCGCGCCATGTGCTGATCTGGCCGGTGGCGGTGCAGGGGCAGGCCTGTGCGGGCGAGGTGGCGCGGGCGATCCGTGGCTTCAATGCGCTGGCGCCTGACGGGCCGATCCCGCGGCCCGACCTGTTGATCGTGGCGCGGGGCGGTGGGTCGATCGAGGACCTTTGGGGGTTCAACGAAGAGATTGTTGTGCGGGCGGCGGCGGAAAGCCGTATCCCGCTGATTTCGGCGGTGGGCCATGAGACCGATACCACGCTGATCGATTATGCCTCGGACAAGCGGGCGCCCACGCCGACGGCGGCGGCCGAGATGGCGGTGCCGGTACGTGGCGAGCTGGCTGTCTGGCTGCAGGATGCAGGCGCGCGGATGGCGCGCGCGGTGCGGGCGCGGGTGGATATCCAGCGCCAGCGTCATAGCGATCTGTCGCGTGCCTTGGGGCGGCCCGAGGCGGTTCTGGACCCTGTGCGCCAGCGCTATGACTGGTGGGCCGACAGGCTGGATCCGGCGCTGCGCGGGGTGACTTTGCGCAAGCGCTCCGAGTTTGGCCGGATCGAGGCGCGGCTGTCTCCGACCCTGTTGACGCGGGGGCTTTCGGAACAGGGGCGCAGGCTTGAGGGGCTGTCCGCGCGGCTGGTTTCGGCACGGGCGCGCAACCTTGATCTGGCGCGCTCGCGCAATGCGCAGTCGCGTGAAAGGCTGGAGGCTTTGGGCGAGCGGATGGCGCAGGCGCAGCAACGCCGGATCCGTCAGCTGGGTGAGCGGCTGGAGCAGATGGACCGTATGCGCCAGACTTTGGGCTATCGTGAGACGCTCAAGCGCGGCTATGCGGTGGTGCGCGCGGGCGAGAGCGTGGTGACGACGGCTGTTGAGGCGGCCGGGCACGCGGCGCTGCAGGTCGAATTTGCCGATGGTGTTCTGCCGGTGGTCACTGGTGGGGAGGGCGGTCCGTTGCCTGAGGCGACCAAGGCCCCCGAGCCGAAATCCCTAGAGCCGAAATCCCCCGTGCCGAAATCCCCCGTGGCGGAGACTGCTGCGCCGAAACCCGCCAAAAAGGCGCCTAAGAAAGCGGTGAAGTCTACGCCTCCGGAGCAGGGCAGCCTGTTCTGATCGCGCCGATCTTCGGCGGGGCCGCGTCCTGTCGGGGCATTGGACCCCGCCAGTCCGCGCGATGCGTGCCGCATCGGGGCGCTTTACCCATAGGTCTTCGAGACTTGTCAGACGCCGATATCGGGGCCGGGGCAATTCAGCGGGGTCTCGCTTTCACTGAGCGAGATCAGCGGTTCGGACATGCCGCCATCGCCCATGAACTGGGCTTTCAGCCCTTTGTCTGTATCGTAGAACTTCCAGCATTGCTGGCCGTTCTCGTCCTGATAGTCGAAGCAGATCTCTTCGCCCTGCTGATGCCATGTGCCCACTTTGCACGCGCTTTCGGTGAAGGCCCATAGCACCTTGTGACCGGGCAGATATTGCTCGATTCCATAGGCTTGGCCATTGGCGGAATAGGTGATTGTCTTTCCGGTGGTGCGGGCGTCGAACCCCGCGGCATCCAGCGGGGGCGTGGCATCTTCGGCCTGCGACACAGTGGCAAGGAGGGCAAGCGGGAAGGCGAGGACGAGGGCGCGCATCAGGGGCTCCGGCTGGGCAAGATCGGGGCCATCTTGGCAAAAACCGTGCCAATGTGAAACCCACAGCCCCGTGAAACGCCTGCTATGCGCGCATTCTATCCGGGGGGCTGGAAGCCAGGGGCTTTTGCGGGGGCTGGACGCGAAGTTCACGGCGGTTTGGGTGGGTGGAACCGCCGCTGCGTTGCGTGGCCTTTCCCTGCGCCAAGGCCGCGCCAAGCCGCTTCTGGCCGCGGGACCTTGCCGACGGCCGCCTGCTAGCGCCTGTCTGTGTGCGTAGCGGGTCCAGCGAGCCGGTCGAGCCGCCGATCCATGACGCGCCGCCACATCGGCGGGCAGAGCGCCAGCGTCGCCATGACCGGCAGCGAGCGCGGCAGGATCGGGCGGGTTGCCGTGATCTCGCCGATCCGAAGGGCGGGATAGGCGCGCGCGGGATGGGCATGGTGGTCGCTGTGACGCGGAGCGTTGAGCATCCAGAGCGAAGAGGCGGGTGGGCAGGCATCCCAGCTGTGATCCGGTCCTGCCGGTTCGACCCGCCCGTTCCGGATCTGCCGCCTTAACCCGTAATGCTGCACGTAATCGGCCAGCAGGAGCTGGATCTGCGCATGGGCGCATAGGCCCAGATAGGCGCATAGCCCCCAAGGCCCCCAAGCCAGTGTCACCATGCAGATCATCAGCACAGCCCCCAGACCATAGGCGAGATAGACCCTGTGCCGGACCGGACGTCCAGCCTTGCGACGCAGCGCTTCTTCGGCCTGCAAGCCCGCTTTCCAAGACCCGATCCAAGCGCGTGGCAGGAAGGTCCAGAACCCCATGCCGCGCGGCGCGGAATTGGGGTCTTGCGGGGTGGCGACATGGATATGGTGCACCAGCCTATGGGCCGAGGCGTGATGGCCGAAGAGCAGTGTGATATAGAGACATTGTCCCAGCCGGAAGAACAGCCGATTGCGGCGATGGATCAGCTCATGGGCGGCGGGCACGCTCACCTGCCCCAGAACGAAACCACATGCAAGAAACAGGGCAAGTTTGGACAGGGCAAGCGTGAACGGGTCCTTGTGCAGGGGAGTGGTGGGCAGCGGAGCGGCGCCCCATCCTGTGACCAGTGCGTTCAGGCACAGGGCGAAGATAACCAGATGGCCTGCGAAAATTGCCAGCAGAAGCCCGTCTGCGGCCGGAAATTCCACCCCTTCCGGCGCATCCGGCAGGGGGGCGGGGAAGAGCCTGTCGAGCAGGTGCAGAACCGTCGAACTGGCGCAGAAAGCCAGCAGGCACCACCAGCCGCCAAGCTCCGCTGCCAGCCCGACCAAGATCATGGGCACCAGTGTCGCACAGGCGAAAAGCGATGTTCCGGGCGGGCGCTTCATGGGGGTCCTTCAGTGGATCTGGGCAGGTTGCGACGGTGATACGGGATTTTCGGGGTAGAATCGACGGAAAACGGCGCAATTTCCCTGCGCTTGCGTGGAGAATGCTTTGGCAAGCCCTTCCATCGCTCGGCAGGATTGATTAGGTGAAAACGAAACCAATCTGGTCGGGGCCGTCAGGGCAGGGCCATTAGGCGTATAGGGGCAAGCTATGTCGTTTTTCAAAAAGTTGAAATCCCGTCTGACACGGTCCTCCTCGCGTCTTGAGGAAGGGATCGAGGATCTTGTGGCCGAAAAGCCGGCGCTGCCCGAACCCGAAGCGGTGCCTGACGTCGCACCCGATGCACAGGGTGTGGCGGCGCCCGAAGATACGACGCCCGAGGCGGTAACGCCGGAAGGCGCTAAGCCCGAGGCGGTAACGCCGGAAAAGGACAAGCCCGAGGCGGCAGGGTCGGGGGATGCGGGGGCGGGTATGTCGCGGCCCGATGCACAGCCGTCCGCTCAGCCGCAAACGCAGGGCGCGCCTTCTGTTGTGCCGCCTGCGGCTCCGGTCCAGAAAATGCCCGCCGCAGCGGAGCCGCTTCGCCCTGCCGCGCCAGCCAGCAAGCCCGGTTTCTTCGGTCGGCTTCTGGGCGGGGCGCGCGATGACAGCCCGCGCCGTGTGCTGGATGACGAATTTCTGGAAAGCCTCGAAGAGTTGCTGATTGCCTCGGATATGGGGGTCGATACGTCCCTGCGCGTGACGGCAAACCTTGCCGAGGGCCGTATGGGGCGCAAGCTTTCGGTCAACGAGATCAAGGGGCTGTTGGCGCAGGAAGTCGCCCGCATCATGGAGCCCGTGGCCAAGCCGATGCCGATCTTCCCCAAGCGCCCGCAGGTGGTGCTGGTGGTGGGGGTCAATGGCTCGGGCAAGACCACGACCATCGGCAAGCTGGCCAGCCAGTTCAAGGCCGCCGGAAAATCGGTGGTGATTGCGGCAGGCGATACCTTTCGCGCAGCCGCGGTGGAGCAGCTGAAGGTCTGGGGCGAGCGCGCCGATGTGCCGGTGCTGACCGCGCCCGAAGGCTCGGACCCTGCAAGCCTTGCCTTTGACGCGATGACCCGTGCCGAGGCCGAGGGCGCAGACCTTCTGATGATCGACACGGCAGGCCGCCTGCAGAACCGCGCCGATCTGATGGAAGAACTGGCCAAGATCGTCCGTGTGATCCGCAAGAAAGACCCTTCGGCACCGCATAACACGCTTCTGGTGCTGGATGCGACGACGGGGCAGAACGCGCTGAACCAGGTGGAGACCTTCCGCAAGCTGGCCGATGTGTCGGGTCTGGTGATGACCAAGCTTGACGGCACCGCGAAGGGCGGGGTTCTGGTGGCGCTGGCAGACCGCTTCGGCCTGCCGATCCATGCGATCGGCGTAGGCGAGCAGATCGACGATCTGGCCCCGTTCGACCCGCAGGAATTCGCGCAGGCGCTGGTGGGGATCGAGGCGAAATGAGTATTAGAAGGACGTGAGTATTAGAAGATTTATTACACAGGGGCTTTCGCTAGGCGTCAGGGTGATGCCCCTTCTGGCGCTTCCGCTTATGGCGGGGCCTGCATCCGCCGATGATGCCAAAAAGACAGCCTGTGCGCCGGTGGCAGAGCTGCTTGCGCTGGCAAAGGTCGATTATGGCACGCAGGAGCAGAACGGCGATCGCTGCATTTTCCGCGATCTGGTCGTTCCGATTCCGCTTGATTTGGCGGCCCTTTATGCTGACGAGCTGGATGTCTCACTGCGCGGGATGGATGCGGGGCTGCGGCCCGATGCGCTGCCCTCGCATGTGGATCTGCGTGTATCCAACCTGTTCTATGGCATCCGCGGGATAGAAGGCTATCCGCCCAAGATGGCCTATCTACAGAATGAAATCGCGCGGATGGCGGCATATCAGGTTGCGCTGGATCTCGACTGGAACGAGGAAGATGCCGAGTTGCGGTTGAACCGGATGGAGGTGACCGATCCGCTGGGGCAGGTCTCGCAGCTGTCCTTCACGCTGGGGTCGGTCACTCCTGCGTTCTTCGCGGCCCCCGTCGAACAGGCGAGCTTCCCTTCGGTCGAAGCTTTCTCGCTGGATCTGGCCTTGCCGTGGCTGTTCGAGGCGGTTGCCCTGATGCCGATGGGTATGGCGCTTTTGCCTGAAGAGGGTGATCCTGCGGCAGCTCTTGCCGCATTGCAAACCCAATATGCGGCTTTGGCCGAGGCGCTGCCGGACGCCTATATCGATGCGCCGTCACGCGCGGCGCTTGTGCGGTTGATCGGGGACCTGCCGCATCCGCAGCATGCGCTATCGGTGGATCTGCGGGGCAGGGTGCCATCACTGTCGCTGACGCAGGAAGAACTGCAGGCGCAGGATAGGGCGATGGCCTATGGCACGAAGCTGCTGGCGCAGGGCGGTTTTGGTCTGCAGATCGGCTATGGCCCCAACCCGTGAAACAGGCCTGACGGCACCGTGAGCCGTGCGGGGCGTGACTTTGCGCCCCGAACGCGGCATATCGGAATAAAGGCCCAGCTAGGACAGGACGGAATATGTCGGAACGCAAGATCAGCCCCGTGGTGAAAGGCGCGCTTGAATGGGGTCCCATTCTGGCCTTTTTCGTGGTCTATATGAAACTCAAGGACCAGACGGTGATGTTCCACGGCACGGAATATCACGGCTTTATCGTCGCGACGGCGATGTTCATTCCGCTCTTGACCATCTGCACGCTTGTGCTGTGGAAACTGACGGGCAAGCTGGCGCCGATGCAGATTGCGACGCTTGTCTTGGTGATTGTCTTCGGCGGGCTGTCGGTCTGGCTCAATGATCCGAAATTCTTCAAGATGAAAGTGACGCTGATCTACCTGCTCTTTTCGGGGATCCTTGGCGCGGGGCTGCTGCTGGGAAAACCGTGGTTGCAGCTTGTGCTTTCTGACAATCTGCCGATGAAACCCGAGGGCTGGACCATCCTGACCAAGCGGCTGGCGCTGTTCTTTCTGGGGCTTGCGGTGCTCAACGAAGTGATCTGGCGCACCCAGTCGGAAGAGATGTGGGTCAATTTCAAGACCTTCGGCCTGATGATCCTGATGTTCGTCTTCCTGATGGCGCAGGGGGGGCTGCTGAAACGCTATGCCCTTGAGGAGAGCGCCGAGGACAAGACCGACGACTGAGGCGTTCCGGGGCAGCCAATCCTTGACCGGCCCAGCCTATAGGCGTATCGCATCGGCAAGAAGCGCCGGGTGACGGTCCGGCCATTTAGGATGAGGACGACGATGACCAAGGATTGGAACACCCGCACGAAACTGGTTCATGAAGGCATCCGCCGCAGCCAGTATGGCGAGATGGCCGAGGCTCTGTTTCTGACCCAAGGCTTTGTCTACCCTTCGGCAGAAGTGGCCGAGGAACGTTTCCTGCATGCCGGTCCGGACGAATTCATCTATGCCCGCTACGGCAACCCCACCACCCGCATGTTCGAAGACCGGATCGCCGCGATCGAGGGCACCGAAGATGCCTTTGCCTGCGCGTCGGGCATGGCCGCCGTCAATGCCGCGCTGACCTCTCAGGTGAAAGCGGGCGACCATATCGTGGCCGCGCGCCAGATGTTCGGGTCGTGCCTTTACGTGTTGAAGGTCCTGCAGGGCTTTGGCGTCGAGGTCACGCTGGTCGATGGCACCCAGCTTGCCGAATGGGACGCCGCGATCAAGCCCAACACCAAGCTCTGCTTCTTCGAGTCGGTCTCGAACCCCGGGCTGGAAGTGATCGATATCACGGGCGTGGCGAAAATCGCCCATGCGCATGGCGCGAAACTGGTGGTCGATAACGTCTTCGCCTCGCCGGTTTTCTCGAATGCGGTGGCGCAGGGCGCGGATATCATCGTCTATTCGACGACCAAACATATCGACGGCGGCGGGCGCGCGCTTGGTGGCGTGGTCTGTGGCGACCGCGAGTTCATCCGTGGGCCGCTCGAAACCTATGCCAAACATACCGGCGGCGCGATGAGCCCCTATCACGCATGGCTGCACCTGTCGGGCATGCAGACGCTGGATCTGCGGGTGCGGGCTCAGGCCGAAAGCGCGGCCAAAGTTGCCAAGGCGGCCGAAGGCCATCCGGCGCTGAACCGCTCGATCTATCCAGGCCTGCCGAGCCATCCGCAGCATGATCTGGCGATGGCCCAGATGGGGTCGGGTGGCACGATGGTGGCGCTGGATCTGAAGGGGGGCAAGGAGGCCGCGTTCAAATTCCTCAATGCGCTGGAGATCGTGAAGATTTCGAATAATCTGGGGGATGCGAAATCCATCGCGACCCACCCCGCGACCACCACCCACAAGAACCTGACCGAAGACGAACGCGCCGAAATCAAGATCACCCCCGGCATGGTGCGCATTTCGATCGGGATCGAGGATGGCGATGATCTGGTGAAAGATATCGTCGGGGCACTTGACGCAGTTTGATAAGCTTTTGTCGTTAAAAGGGTGGCATGATCACATCTGCCACCCTATCTGTGCGATCTACGGAAAGGACAAATCCCATGAACGTCGATCGCCGTATTGATGCCCGTCAGGAACGTGCCCGCGCAGCTTTGAACGAGTTGCGGGATTGGGCGGCTTCCGTCACACCGGAAGAAGTAGCCGCACTGGATCCGGCGATTGCGCGGCTCCTGCCCGGGCGGGAAGTGGCCAACTATCCGGATCTCACGCGCCGCTACGATCACGATTTTACCGTGGATGAGGCCTATAAGGCCACAATGCCCGATCTGCAGAACGGGCCGTCCTCGCTGATTGTAGGGGCCAAGGCGCGCATCGGCCATGTGGGGATCTCGAATTTCCGCCTGCCGATCCGTTACCGCCGCCGCGACGGGGGCGAGCGCGAGCTGGAAACCTCGGTCACCGGTACGGTCAGCCTCGAGGCCGAGAAAAAAGGCATCAATATGAGCCGCATCATGCGGTCCTTCTATGCCCATTCCGAGACGGATTTCTCGCTGGATGTGATGGCGGGGGTGCTGGACGATTATAAGGCCGACCTCGAAAGCTTCGATGCGCGCCTTGCGATGGCGTTCTCTTACCCGATGCGGCGCGACAGCCTACGCTCGGGGCTGTCGGGCTGGCAATATTACGATATCGCTCTGGAGTTGATCGAACATAGCGGCCAGCGTCGCAAGATCATGCATCTGGACTATGTCTATAGCTCGACATGCCCCTGCTCGCTGGAACTGTCAGAGCACGCGCGTTCGCAACGCGGGCAACTGGCGACACCACACTCCCAGCGTTCTGTGGCACGAATCTCGGTGGAGACGCTGCCGGGTGAGCGCCTGTGGTTCGAGGATCTGATCGCGATTGCCCGCCGCCAGATACCCACTGAAACGCAAGTCATGGTGAAGCGGGAAGACGAACAGGCCTTCGCCGAGTTGAATGCCGCTCATCCGATCTTCGTTGAAGATGCCGTAAGAGTGCTGGCCGAAGGTCTGAAAGCAGATCCGCGTATCGGCGACTTCCGTGTTGTTGCCAGCCATCAGGAAAGCCTGCACAGCCATGATGCAGTTGCGGTGCTGACAGAAGGGTCGGTCTTTGCATCCGAAAGCCTTGACCCTCGATTGTTTGCGAGCCTGATTCACGGGGGGTAAGAGGCTCTGCCTCTCTTGAGCCTGCGGCTCAATTCACTCCGGGATATTTCTAGCAGCTGGAATGTAGCGTTTGCGCCCTAGTTCCAGCTGCCTAAAATATCCCGGGGGAGGCGCTCGGAACGAGCGACGGGGGCAGAGCCCCCTTTTGGTCGACGGGCATCTTTGCTATGACGGGAACAATGGTAGAACGCTTGGGGCCGGAACATGGCGCGATTTGACGAAGATGACGCATTTGAAGGCGCGGTCAGCCTGTCTGCGCGTGCAATGGCTGGGGCTGTGCCGCGTGCGCTGCCATATCTTGACGGTTTGAACCCTGCGCAGCGTGAAGCAGTGGAGACTCTGGACGGGCCTGTGTTGATGTTGGCAGGGGCGGGGACGGGTAAGACCAAGGCTTTGACCTGCAGGATTGCGCATCTGATGACTACGGGGCGGGCGCGTCCCAATGAGGTTCTGGCCGTGACCTTCACCAATAAGGCCGCGCGAGAGATGAAGGACCGGATCGGGGCGCTTTTGGGCGGCTCGATCGAGGGGATGCCGTGGCTTGGGACCTTCCACTCGGTCTGTGTGAAGCTTTTACGGCGCCATGCAGAGCTTGTTGGGCTGAAGACCAATTTCACCATTCTGGATACCGACGACCAGATCCGCTTGCTCAAGCAGTTGATTATTGCGGCCAATATGGATGAGAAGCGCTGGCCTGCGCGGATGCTGGCGGGGCTGATTGACGGCTGGAAGAACAAGGCTTTGACGCCGGATCGCGTGACAGGGGGCGATACGGCGGCCTTTGATCACCGCGGGTCGGAGCTTTATGCGCAATATCAGGAACGTCTGCGCACGCTGAATGCCGTGGATTTCGGTGATCTTCTTTTGCATATGGTCACGATTTTCCAGAAGTTTCCTGATGTGCTTGAACGCTATCAGCGCTGGTTCAAATATATTCTGGTGGATGAATATCAGGATACCAACGTTGCCCAATATCTCTGGCTGAGGCTTCTGGCGCAGGGGCATAAGAATATCTGCTGTGTGGGCGATGACGACCAGTCGATCTATGGTTGGCGCGGGGCCGAGGTGGGCAATATCCTGCGGTTTGAACGCGATTTCGCGGGCGCCAAGGTGATCCGGCTTGAACAGAATTACCGCTCGACGGAACATATACTGGCGGCGGCCTCGCAGCTGATTTCCGGCAATGAGGGGCGTTTGGGGAAGACGCTCTGGACCGAGGAGCAGGGCGGCGAGAAAGTCCGGCTGATTGGCCATTGGGATGGCGAGGAAGAGGCGCGCTGGATCGGTGAGGAAATCGAGGCTTTGTCGCGCGGTACGCGGGGCATGGCGCCCTATAGCCTGGAGGATCAGGCGATTCTGGTTCGGGCCTCGCATCAGATGCGCGCCTTCGAGGACCGTTTTCTGACCATCGGCATGCCTTACCGCGTGATCGGCGGCCCGCGATTCTATGAGCGCATGGAGATTCGCGATGCTATGGCCTATTTCCGGCTTGCGATCAGCCCCGAGGATGATCTTGCCTTCGAGCGGGTGATCAATACGCCCAAACGGGGCTTGGGAGATAAGGCCCAGCAGAAGATCCAGATCGAGGCGCGTCAGAATGGTGTCAGCCTGCTGGAAGGCGCGCGGCTGTTGCTGGCTCAGGGCGGGATCAGCGGCAAGGGGGCAGGGCAGCTGCGGGCCTTTGTGGCCAATGTCGATCGTTGGAATGAGGTCGTGAGGGCGGCCTCGCCTGCCTCGGCACGCAGCCCTGCCGATGACGATGATGATCTGTTCGAGGTGCTGGAAGATGCGGTGCCGCCGGCCAATGATCATTCGCACTTGCGTCTGGCCGAGGAAATTCTGGAGGACTCGTGCTATGTCGCCATGTGGCAGAACGACAAGACCCCCGAGGCTCCGGGTCGTCTGGAAAACCTCAAGGAGCTGATCAAGGCGCTGGAGCAATTCGAGAACCTTCAGGGGTTCTTGGAGCATGTCGCGCTGATCATGGATAACGAATCGAAAGATACCGAGGCCAAGGTCACCCTGATGACGCTGCATGGTGCCAAGGGTCTGGAGTTTCCGGTGGTCTTCCTGCCCGGTTGGGAGGATGGTCTTTTCCCCAGCCAGCGCAGCATGGACGAATCGGGGATGAAGGGGCTCGAGGAAGAGCGCCGTCTGGGCTATGTGGGCATCACCCGCGCCGAGGAGGTCTGCTATATCTCCTTTGCGGGCAACCGTCGGGTCTATGGCCAGTGGCAATCGCAGATGCCCTCGCGCTTTATCGATGAGCTGCCCTCGGATCATGTGGATGTCATGACGCCGCCCGGTCTGGGCGGGGGCGCGCCCTCGACGCTGGGCAGCCAGATCGATGCGCGCGCGGCCAGTGCCGATGTCTATAACTCCCCCGGTTGGAAGCGGCTGCAAAGCCGTGGGGTGCACAGCCAGACGCCCTCGCGCCCGCGTGCCGTCACCGTCGAGAATGATTTCGATATCGGCGACCGCGTGTTCCACAAGAAATTCGGCTATGGCGAGGTCATGGGTACCGAGGCCGACAAGCTGGTGGTCGAATTCGACATGGCGGGCACGAAGAAGCTGATCGCCTCTTTCGTGGTGCCCGCCGAGAGCGCCGATGATGTGCCGTTTTAAAGCGTGCTGAACAGTTTGGTGAGGCGTTTCGCCTCGCCATCCAACCCGAAGGGCGGGTTGATAATGAACATCCCCGACCCGATCATCCCATGCCCCTCGCGGGCGGGCGGGAAGCGGACCTCATGGGACAGCGCCTCGGGGTATTGACCCACAAGCCGCGCCACCATTCCCGCCTGCGCGCGGTTTTCCAGAACCGGATACCACAGCGCGATAATGCCGACATTCCAGCGCGTCACCAGCTTGTCGATCAGTTTGGGGATGGCGGTATAGTCGGTTTTCACCTCCCATGAGGGGTCGATCATGATCAGCCCGCGCCGCGGCGTGGGGGGCGTCATGGCCACAGCCATCTCCAGCCCGTCCTTGTTATGCAACCGCGCATGGCGCTTCATCACCGGAAACAGCGCCTGATATTCCTGCGGATGCAGCTCGCAGACCTGAAGGCTGTCGATCTCGCGCAGGAGGGTCGCTGCGATCAGCGGCGATCCGGGATAGGCATCGGGGCCATGGGCTTCGCGGGTCTTAGTAATTGCGCGGGCATAGGGATGATCGGGTTTGAACCAGCCCGCGACCTCGGGGCGCTGGATGCCTTGGGCGGCCTCGCCTGTCTTTACCGCTGAGGCATCCGACAGGTCATACAGCCCGCGCCCGCCATGGGTTTCCAGATAGCTCAGCGGCTTATCCTTGCGGGTCAGATAGTCCAGCATCACCGACAGCAGCGCATGTTTATGCAGGTCTGCCAGATTTCCGGCGTGATAGGCGTGTTGATAGGACAGCATGGCAAAGGCTCCCGGTCGTTTGGGCGGTGATGCCGCGATACGGGCCGTGGCGCAAGGGGGCGCGTGAACAAGGGGCGGATTCGGGGGAATTAAAGAAAAACGGCGACGCCCGGGAGGAGAGGGGCATCGCCGTTCTTGTAGACCAGGGCACTCGGGAGGAGGAGTGAGGGCCCTTGGAAACGGAACGGTTCTCAGGGAGGAGGAGAACCGGTCCTAACGCGCGCCTCGGGAGGAGGAGTGAGGCGCGGTATCTGATGCGGTGTCCTCAGGGAGGAGGAGGAGAACACCGCGAAACGATCAGCCCTAGGGAGGAGGAGCGGGCTGTCCGTATGCAAATGGGAAGAGGCTTCCCGTGTTTCAAGACCATCGGCGGCGTCTCGAGCCGAAAGAGAAGTCTGGCGGTTCCCCAAGGGAGGAGAAGAGGAACCGCCGACTTCACAAACGCGATCTTCAGGGAGGAGGAGGAAGATCGGCGTATCCGGCTGTGGCGCAACAGGGCCTGTAAAGGGTGGCGGCGGTCTCAGGGAGGAGGAGGAGACTGCCGCCCATTCCTAAGGCTCAGGGAGGAGGAGGGAGCCTATGGAAGCTTATGTTCAGTGACGACCGTAGGCGGCTTCTGCAGCAACGCGGGTCAGCATTGCGCGGCTCATGCCCAGATCATCCAGTTCGCGGGTCGAGAGCGAGCGCAGCTCGGCCAGCGTTTCGTTATAGAGTTTGCGACGAGCGATCGCGTCCTTGAGGGCTTCGATCAGTCCAAAGCCACGGCGGTCTTGGCGGATTTCAGTTGCTACTGCCATTTGCGTATTCCTTTGGGTTCGTGCTTGCGTTCGTGGCGTTTTCGCCTTCTGTTGTCGCTAACATGGCGAAAATGCCGCGTTCGCACAATGGTGACGGCGGCAAGCCCGTCATGCGGAAAGTGCATAACACATTCTGACCTATTTCCCCCTGGATTCGGATATTTCATTGCGTGTGCCCCGTCATGGTTGCGGGAAAACGGCGGGCAGGGCGTTTCGGGGGCTTGAACAGCGCGTCCAAATGGCCACAGTCGGCGAAATTCGAGTTCTGGAGGCCCCGATGACACTCACCAAAGACACCGTTCTGGCAACCCTCGCGCAGGTCAGGCTGCCGCAAGGCGGCACCGTAACAGAGCGCAACCTGATTCACGCGCTGGCAGTCGAGGCGGGTGTGGTGCGATTCGTGCTGGAGGGGGCACCGCAGGCCGAGCTGGAGGCGATCCGGTCGCGGCTCGAGGTCGAGCTGAAGGCTCTGCCGGATCTCAAGAGCCTGTCGATTGTGATCCCCGCCGCCGGACCTGCAGGGGCGAAGGGGCCGACCATTGGCGGGCATCCCAAGAAGCAGTCCGGTCCGCTGCCGGTGGAGGGGGTGAAACATGTGATCGCCGTAGGGTCGGGGAAGGGAGGGGTCGGGAAATCGACCGTTTCCGCCAATCTTGCGGTTGCGCTGGCGCGTCAGGGGGTAAAGGTCGGGCTGCTGGATGCCGATATCTACGGCCCCTCCCAGCCGCGTATGATGGGGGTGTCCAAACGTCCGGCCTCGCCCGATGGCCATACGATCCTGCCGTTGCAGGCGCATGGGGTCACTCTGATGTCGATCGGGTTCATGTTGAAAGAGGACGAGGCGGTGATCTGGCGTGGTCCGATGCTGATGGGGGCGCTGCAGCAGCTTCTTGGGCAGGTGAAATGGGATCATTACGGGCCGCTGGATGTGCTGATCATCGATCTGCCGCCCGGAACGGGAGATATCCAGCTGTCCCTGTGTCAGAAGACCAAGCTTGACGGCGCGGTGATCGTGTCCACCCCGCAGGATATCGCGCTGTTGGATGCGCGCAAGGCGCTGGATATGTTCAAGCGTCTTGGCACGCCGGTGCTGGGCTTGGTCGAGAATATGTCCACCTATATCTGCCCGGAATGCGGCCATGAGGCGCATCTCTTCGGTCATGGCGGGGTGGCCGAGGAGGCCGCGCGGCTTGGTCTGCCGCTTTTGGGGTCTTTGCCGTTGAATATCGAGGTGCGTCTGGCCGCAGATGCGGGGACCCCTGTTGCGGCGGGCGAAACCGCTGTGGCGGCGCCTTATGCGGGGCTGGCCGCGACGCTTGCGCGGGTCGCGGATCTGGCGGGCTGAAGGGCCGGTCCGGTCCGGCGCCCGAGAACGCCGATCCGTGTCGCCCGATCCGGCAAAGCCGTGGCGGGGGCAGGGCGGGACCCCGCTGGGAATTCACGGGAACGGGCCACGGGAATTCGCGGGACGGGAAATGACGGGAAATGGTCGGCTTCTGGCGAGGCCGGCCGATTCTGATTCTGACTGGGGAGATAGTGGCCCTGCTTCCGATTCGGGGTACGGTTGGCCGGTTAATCTCCCGTGACGCAGCGGAACTGCTTCGCGCATATTCCCCTTCTCCCGCAGTTGCATCATAAAAAATGGCGCATTTTGCCTAATTTTTGGCGAATTCCGAGGGTGAGTTGGGCTTGACTCTGGTGGCCGATCACGAGAGATCACGCTCCGGTGATAGTGGTTAATAAATAGTTAATAAGTTCTGGACCCGTGGTTTTTGGGTGACATTGCGCTCCGCCATTTGGGATTTGGCGGGATTAAGCAAAAGTTTTTTTATTACTAGATTTGGTGTCTGAATCTCACAAAACCACGATTTATTACTATGCCGTTCCCCTCATGTTCTCAGAAGGTTAACTTATCCACAGAGTTGTCCAAGGTCATTAACCAACTGTTAGCTAAAAACCTATTGCCTCCCGTAAATTCCCGTGGCATCCCTAACTCATCGCAAAGGCGGGAACATAGAGGCACAAAGACCTCACGGCGAAAAGAGCAGTTTCATACAGGCACCCCCTGACGCGAAAAAGAGAGATCCGGCGCGCGAGCGAGCAGACATCCCCCCAGGTGGCGCGCGCAGTCGGACAGCCCAGAGATGGGAACGAGGGCGGCGGATTGGGCAGTGGCAGCAGCTCAATCCGCCGTTTTCATTCTGACCCTTCGGGGTCGCCAATACACCCGACGGCCAGAGGCAGAAGGTGCGTCGAGAGGGGCAGGAGAGGGTTCGCAATTGGCGGGCATGTTCATAGGCGAATACACCTTCAAGGTGGACAGCAAGGGTCGCATGTCGATCCCGGCTGCGTATCGCCAAGAACTGGCCGACGGTGACCCGAGCCGCCCCAATCAGGACCGCCCCCGCATGGTGATCGTCTACGGGGCCGACAATCAGAAAATGCTTACGGTTTACACGCAAAGCGCCTTCGAGGCGCTTGCGGCCGATATCGCGGCCCTGCCGCGCGGCTCGAAAAACCGTACCATCCTGCAACGTATGGTATTGTCCAAATCGCAACCGCTGGAGATCGATCCGGATGGCCGGATGGTCCTTCCGGCATTCCTGCGCGAAAAGATCGGTCTTGAGAACGAGGCCTATTTCGCCGGCGTCGGCGAGACCTTCGAGATATGGAAGCCCGAGACCTTCGAGGATGCCGATCAGGCCAATGTGGATCAATGGATCGACGAGATGGGCGATGATTTCGACCCGCTCTCGCTTTTGGGGGCCTAAACCATGAGCGCGCCTGGCCGTCCGCATATTCCGGTTCTTCTGCGTCCCTTGCTGAAGGCTGTGGCCCCTGTCGAGGGCATCTGGATTGATGGCACCTTCGGCGCGGGCGGCTATTCGCGCGGGCTTTTGGCGGAAGGTGCAGCAACGGTGATCGGTGTGGACCGTGATCCGATGGTGTTCGATATGGCCGAAAGCTGGCGCAAAGACTATGGCGACCGGCTGCAACTGGTGCATGGAACCTTCTCCGAGATGGATGACTATGCCGCCGAGATCGCGCCCGAGGGGCGTGTGGATGGCGTGGTGCTGGATCTGGGCATCAGCTCGATGCAGATCGATCAGGCCGAGCGCGGCTTCTCCTTCATGCAGGACGGCCCTCTGGATATGCGTATGTCGCAGAGCGGGCCGTCGGCGGCCGATCTGGTCAATACGCTGGATGAGGAGGAGCTGGCCGATATCCTCTATCATTATGGCGAGGAGCGCGCCTCGCGCCGGATTGCCCGCAATATTGTGAAAGCCCGCGAGATCGCGCCATTTGCTACGACCAAACAGCTGGTCGAGGTGATCGAGCGCTCGCTTCCGCGCCCCAAGCCCGGTCAGTCGCATCCGGCGACCCGCAGCTTTCAGGCGCTGCGCATCGCGGTGAATGATGAATTCGGTCAACTCATCGAGGGGCTTGAAGCCGCCGAGCGCGCGCTGAAACCGGGCGGGCTTCTGGCTGTGGTCAGTTTCCATTCGCTGGAAGACCGTGTTGTGAAGCGCTTCTTGCAGGCGCGCTCTGGCGGGGGCGGGCAGGGCTCGCGCTATGCACCAGTGCAGAAATCCGCCGTGCCGGGCTTTGATAAGCCCTCAAAGGCTATTCCTCCGGACGAAGAAGAGCTTATAGACAACCCGCGCGCCCGTTCGGCCAAATTGCGAGTCGCGCGTCGTCTTGATACCCCCGCCGCACCGGCGGACCGTAGCACGCTGGGGCTTCCTGCCCCTGTTCTGGAACCCGCTGGCAAAGCCACGCCGCATAAACGGAGAACTCGATGAGATCGTTGATCTATCTTGCAACGGCTCTGTGTGTGATGGGGCTGGCCTTCTGGGCATATCGCGTCAATTACGATACTCAGGACAAGCGGGACGAGCTGCGCGCACTGGATCGCGAGATCGCGTCGCTGAACGAGGGTCTGGGCGTTCTGCATGCCGAATGGGCCTATCTCAACCGGCCCGATCGTCTGCGGGAACTGGTGAACCTGAATTTCACCGATCTCGAGCTTCTGCCGCTACAGGCCGACCAATTCGCCACCGTGTCGGAAATTCCCTATCCGAATCCGGTCGAGATGGCGGATCCGGATGCCCCGCAGGAGCCGGATGTCTTGGCGCAGAACGGTCAGGCGGCGAAAAACGGGCAGGCACCAAAAGAGGGGTTGTAAGATGATCCGCATTCCGCTCCGGCCTTTGGCAAAGATCATTTCGGCCCGCAATCGCGGCGAGAACCCCGACGATATCGAACGCGAGAACACCCGCATCCGTGGCGAGGCCACCCGCGACCGTGCGCGGGTGCGTGCCGAGGGGCGGCTTCTGGTGATGGGGCTCGCCTTTGTGGCGGGCTTTACCGTTGTGGGCGTGCGTATGGGCTCGCTTGCGGCCTCCGAGCCGGTCGAGCCGCGCGCGGCCGCCCCTTCGGGCATCCATGCGCAGCGGGCCGATATCGTCGATCGCGAGGGCCGCGTGCTGGCCACCAATCTTGTGACCCATGCGCTTTATGCACAGCCGCCGATGATGGTGGACCCTGTGGGTACGGTTGACAAGCTGATCAAGATTTTCCCCGATCTTGACCATGACCGGCTGATGAAGGATTTCACCGGCAACCGAAAATTCGTCTGGATCAAAAAGAAGATCTCGCCCGAGCAGATGCAGGCCGTGCATGATATCGGCGAGCCGGGGCTGTTGTTCGGCCCGCGCGAGATGCGGCTTTATCCCAATGGTGCCGTGGCGGCCCATATTCTGGGCGGGTCGCGCTTCGGGGCCGAGGGGGTGAATTCTGCCGAGATCGTGGGGACGGCAGGTGTCGAGAAAGAATTCGATAGCTGGCTGCGCGATCCGGCCAATAAGGGCGCGCCGCTGAGGCTGTCGATCGACCTGACCGTGCAGGCGGCGCTGGAAGAAATTCTGGACGGCGGCATGAAGCTGATGAATGCCAAGGGCGCCACCGCGATCCTGATGCAGGTGCAGACCGGCCAGATCGTGGCGATGGCCAGCCTGCCCGATTTCGACCCCAACAAACGCCCGCGTCCGCTGACCACGGGCGATGCCTCCGACAGCCCGCTGTTCAACCGCGCGGTTCAGGGGCTTTACGAGCTGGGCTCGACCTTCAAGATTTTTGCGGTCTCGCAGGCGATGCAGATGGGGCTGGTGACCCCTACCACCGTCGTCGATAGCCAGTCGCCGATGAAAGTCGGGCGGTTCCGTATCCGCGATTTCCACAATTACGGTGCCCATCTGACGGTGACCGATGTTATCAAACACAGTTCGAACGTCGGCACGGCGCATATTGTCGAGATGTTCGGCCCCGATGCGCAGAAGAAGTTTCTTGCCAAGCTGGGCTTTCTCAAACCGACCTCGGTCGAGCTGATCGAGGCCGAGACGGGCCAGCCGCAACTGCCGCCGAAATGGGGAGATGTTTCGGCGATGACCATCGGCTATGGGCATGGTCTGGCGGCCAGCCCGCTGCATCTGGCGGCGGCCTATGCCACCATTGCCAATCATGGTATCCGCGTCGAACCCACACTTCTGGCGGGGGTGGATAAAGGTCATGGCGAGCGGGTGATCAGCGATGATGTGTCGCGCAAGGCACTGGCGATGATGCGGATCGTTGTGACGCAGGGGACGGCCTCGTTCGGCAATGTGCCGGGCTATGAGGTGGGCGGCAAAACCGGCACCGCCGATAAGGTAAAGCCGACGGGCGGCTATTATGACGACAAGGTCATCGCCACCTTTGCCGGCGCGTTCCCGATTTCGGATCCGAAATATGTGCTAGTGCTGACGCTGGACGAGCCTTCGGACAATTCCGGCCCGATCCCGCGCCGCACCGCAGGCTGGACCGCTGTGCCCGTGGCCGCCGAGGTGATCCGCCGTTGTGCCCCGCTTCTGGGCCTGCGCCCGATGCCCGCGCATGACCAGATTGCCGGTATTCAGGTCACCAAGAAGCCGGGCGAGAAGACGGTCGCCGACGAGTGATCGGGGCAGGTCGCGGGGCCTGTCCGCACCGGTCGGAATTTGCCGATACGGTCGGGCGGCAGGCAGGCGATGCGTTGACCTTGTCCACTTGCCCGCGATAAATGAAGCCTATGGGGCAGGGGCCGCTTTTGACGGAAGGCGCGTCATCTCCGGCACCCTTTTCGCCGCGCGCCGAAATTGAAACAGAGAGCCATAATCATGCCGACAGATGTGCCGCAATCGAGCCTGATCGCATTGGGGCTGACCCCGCATTCGGGGGGGGACCGCCAGATTACAGGGCTTTCGGTCGACAGTCGTCAGGTCCGGCCCGGTCATCTTTTTGCAGCCCTTCCGGGCACGAAGGTGCATGGGGCCGATTTCGTGCCTGCCGCGCTGGCCAAAGGTGCGGTGGCCGTTCTGACCGACCGCGCGGGGGCGGCGCTGGTGCAGGCGGCTCTCTCCGAGGCGGGGGCGACGCTGGTTGTGGCGGAAGATCCGCGGCAGGCGCTGGCCTATGCGGCGGCGCTGTTTTTCGGGCAGCAGCCTGCCACGATGATCGCGGTGACCGGCACCAACGGGAAAACAAGCGTGGCCACGTTCACCCGCCAGATCTGGCAGGTTCTTGGCTATGAGGCGGTCAATATCGGCACCACCGGCGTAGAGGGGGCCTATTCCGCCCCGTCCAATCACACGACCCCCGAGCCGATCACGCTGCACCGCCTTCTGGCCGAGATGGCCAAGACCGGCATCACCCATGCCGCGATGGAGGCTTCGTCGCATGGTCTGGCCCAGAAGCGGCTGGATGGTGTGACCCTGCGCGCGGCGGCGTTTACCAACTTCACGCAAGACCATCTCGATTATCACGCCACCTTCGAGGACTATTTCGCGGCCAAGGCGGGGCTGTTCGGCCGTGTCCTGCCGGAAGACGGGGTGGCCGTGATCAATATGGATGACCCCAAAGGCGAGGCAATGGCCGAGATCGCCCATGCCCGCGGGCAGCGGGTGATCCGTGTGGGGCATGGTGAAGAATGCGAGATGCGGCTTCTGGGCAAGCGTCCCGATGCCACAGGGCAGGATGTGCGCTTTGCATGGGAGGGCAAGCCGCAGATGGTGCGCCTGTCACTGATTGGCGAGTTCCAGGCGATGAATGTGCTGACGGCTGCGGCGCTGGTGATCGGCTGCGGGGCCGACCCTCTGTCTGTGGTGCAGGCGCTGGGGCATCTGACGACCGTCAGGGGGCGGATGCAGCAAGTCGCGGTGCGCGAGAACGGTGCGACGGTGTTTGTCGATTATGCCCATACGCCCGATGCGGTGGCCACGGCGCTGAGCGCGCTGCGTCCGCATGTGCTGGGCAAGATCGTGGTGATCGTCGGGGCGGGCGGGGACCGTGACCGGACCAAGCGCCCGCTGATGGGCAGGGCCGCGACCGATCATGCCGATATGGTCTTTGTCACCGATGATAACCCGCGCACCGAAGATCCCGCCCTGATCCGCGCGGCGGTGATGGAGGGCGCGGGCCCGACCGCAATCGAGGTGGGCGACCGTGCCGAGGCCATCCTGCTGGCGGTCGACAAGCTGGAACCGGGCGATGCGCTTCTGATTGCGGGCAAGGGCCATGAGACGGGGCAGGTGATCGGTACGGATGTCTATCCGTTCGATGATGCCGAACAGGCATCGGTTGCGGTGGCTGCACTGGATGGGAAAATCTGATGACACTCTGGACCACAGCCGAGATTGCCCGTGCCACGCGGGGACGGGCCACCCTTGACGCACAGATCGGCGGGATCTCCATTGACACCCGCACGATTGCGCGGGGGGATCTTTTCGTGGCGCTGACCGCGGCGCGCGACGGGCATGATTTCGTGCGGCAGGCGCTGGATAAGGGGGCGGGGGCGGCGCTTGTGTCGCGTATTCCCGAAGGCTGTAGCGAGGCCGATCCGCTGGTGCTTGTGGCGGATGTGCTGGAGGGGCTGCAGGATCTGGGCCGTGCGGGGCGCGCGCGCTCTGGCGCGAAGGTCATCGCGGTGACGGGGTCGGTGGGGAAGACCTCGACCAAGGAGATGCTGCGCGAGGTGCTCAAGGGGCAGGGCAAGACCCATGCGGCCGAGGCCTCTTTCAACAATCACTGGGGGGTGCCGATCACGCTGGCGCGCCTGCCGGCCGATGCCGATTTCGCGGTGATCGAGATCGGGATGAACCATCCGGGCGAGATCGCGCCGCTGGCGCGGATGGCGCGTCCGCATGTGGCGATGATCACCACGGTGGCTGCGGCCCATCTGGCGGCATTCGACGACCTCTTCGGCATTGCCCGTGAAAAGGCGGCGATCTTCGAGGGGCTGGAGCCCGGGGGCACCTGTGTCGTGCCCTTGGGGCTTGAGGTGTCGGACGTGCTGATGCAGGCGGCGAAAGCGGCGGGCGAGGTGGTGACGTTCGGGGCGGATGAGGCGGCAGATTACCGGCTGGTCAGGGTAGATATTCATGGCGATACTACCGTGGTGCAGGCTGATGCGCGCGGGCAGGATCTGCTTTTCAAGGTGCAAAGCCCGGGGCGGCATTTCGCTTCCAACGCTTTGGGCGCGATTGCCGCCTGCGCGGCGCTTGGCTGCGAGCAGGCGGTGGCGGCCATCGATCTGGGGCATTGGGTGCCACCGGCGGGGCGCGGCACGCGCGAGAGGGTGCTGTTTGACCCGATCAACCCCGAACAGGGGATCGATCTGTTTGATGATGCCTTCAACGCCAATCCGACCTCGATGGCGGTGGCGCTTGAAATGCTGGCCGCCCAGATGCCGCAAGATGGTGTGGGGCGGGTCAAGCATGGCCGCCGTGTGGCCATTCTGGGCGAGATGCTGGAGCTGGGGCCGAGCGAGGCGGAGATGCATGCGGGGTTGGCGCGTCTGGCGCCAATGGCGTCGATCGATGTGGTGCATATGGTCGGTCCGCGCATGGCGGCCTTGCGCGATGCGCTGCCTGCAGCCAAGCGCGGCGAGTGGTATGAAACGGCGCAGGACATGGTCAGCCGCGTGCGCCATCTGGTCGATGCGGGCGATGTGATTTTGGTGAAAGGCTCCAAGGGGTCGAAGGTGAGCCTTGTTGTCGAGGCGCTGCGTAAGCTTGGTCAGCCGGTTTCGACCGAGATATAAAGGATAAGACGGAATGCTCTATTGGTTGACAAATCTTTCGGACGGGGGCGACCTCTTCAACCTGTTCCGTTACCTGACCTTCCGTGCGGGAGCGTCGTTTTTTACCGCGTTGATCTTCGGGTTCCTGTTCGGTCCGGCACTGATCAATTTCCTGCGTCGCACGCAGGGCAAAGGGCAGCCGATCCGCAGCGACGGGCCGGAAAGCCATCTGGCCAAAGCCGGTACGCCGACCATGGGGGGCTTGCTTATTCTGGCCTCCATTCTGGTGTCTACGCTGCTTTGGGCGCGGCTGGATAACGGCTATGTCTGGCTGGTTCTGATGGTGACGGTGGGCTATGCGCTGATCGGGTTCGCCGATGATTACGCAAAGGTCTCCAAGCAGAATACCAAAGGCGTCAGCGGGCGCGTGCGGATGGGGTTGGGGCTTTTGCTTGCGGCGGTTGCGGGGGTGTGGGCGGCATGGCTGCATCCGGCAGATCTGTCGGGACAACTAGCGGTGCCGGTATTCAAGAATGTGCTGATCAATCTGGGTGTGCTCTTCGTGCCTTTTGCGATGCTGGTGATCGTGGGGGCGGCCAATGCGGTCAACCTGACCGACGGTCTGGACGGTCTGGCGATCATGCCCGCCATGATCGCGGCAGGCACTTTGGGGGCGATTGCCTATATCGTGGGCCGGAGTGATTTCACCTCCTATCTGGATGTGCATTACGTGCCCGGCACCGGCGAGATTCTGGTGTTTACGGCGGCACTGATCGGCGCGGGGCTTGGGTTCTTGTGGTATAACGCGCCGCCTGCGGCGGTGTTCATGGGCGATACGGGGTCTTTGGCGCTTGGCGGCGCGATCGGGGCGATTGCGGTGTGCACCAAGCACGAGATCGTTCTGGCGATTGTCGGCGGGCTGTTCGTTGTGGAGGCCATGTCGGTGATCATTCAGGTGGCCTATTTCAAGCGCACCGGCAAGCGGGTGTTCCTGATGGCGCCGATCCACCACCATTTCGAGAAGAAGGGGTGGGCGGAGAGCCAGATCGTGATCCGGTTCTGGATTATTTCGCTGATCCTTGCGCTGATCGGTCTTGCGACGTTGAAGCTGCGCTAAGAGAGGGGGCTGTCTGCCCCCTTTTGGGCCTTGCGGCCCAATTCACCCCCGAGGATATTTCGGGCAGCTGGAAACAGGCGACATGGGAAGGGTTTTGTCATGATTGCAGTACGCGGTGTCGAGGGGCAGAAGATTGCCGTTCTGGGCTTGGGCCGTTCTGGGCTGGCGACAGCGGCAGCGTTGCAGGCGGGCGGGGCCGAGGTGCTGGCGTGGGATGACAGTCCGGAGGGCCGCGCGCGGGCGGAGACGGCGGGGTTTGTCTGCCGCGATCTGTCGAAGGCGGGGGCTTTCGAGGATGTCGCCTTGCTGGTGGTCTCGCCGGGGATTCCGCATCTTTATCCGCATCCCAACCCGATTATCGCACAGGCGATGCAGATGGGTGTGCCGGTGGATAACGATATCGGGCTGTTCTTCCGCTCTTGGGCGGGGCCGGACTGGGACAGCTTCGACGTGGCCCCGAAGACGATCTGTGTGACCGGATCGAATGGCAAATCCACCACCACCGCGCTGATCCATCATGTTCTGACCCATTGCGGGCGTCGGTCGCAGATGGCGGGCAATATCGGGCGCGGTGTGCTGGATCTGGAGCCTGCCGAGGATGGCGATGTGGTGGTGCTGGAATTGTCGAGCTATCAGACCGATCTGGCGCGGGCCTTGACGCCGGATGTGGCGGTGTTCACCAATCTGTCGCCGGACCATCTGGACCGCCATGCGGGGATGGGGGGCTATTTTGCGGCCAAGCGGCGGCTCTTTGCCGAGGGCGGGCCGGATCGGGCGGTGATCGGGGTGGATGAACCCGAAGGGGTCTATCTGGCCAATCAGATCGCCACCAACCGCGAGGATGACCGGCTGATCCGTATTGCCGTGTCGCGCAAGCTGGGCGATTGGGGCTGGTCGGTTTTCGCGCGCAAGGGGTTTCTGGCCGAATGGCGCAAGGGGCGGCAGGTGGCCTCTATCGACCTGCGCGCGATCAAGGGGCTGCCGGGGGCGCATAACCACCAGAATGCCTGTGCGGCCTTTGCGGCACTGCGCGCCATCGGGCTTGCTCCGCGCGAGATCGAGGCCGCTTTCCACAGCTTTGCCGGTCTACCCCATCGCAGCCAGACCGTTGCCGAGAAAGGCGGGGTGGCGTGGGTCAACGACTCCAAGGCGACCAATGTCGATAGTGCGTCCAAGGCGCTTCAGGCTTTCAAGAATATCCGCTGGATTGCGGGCGGGCTTGGGAAAGAGGGCGGGGTTGCCTCGCTGGCCAAGGATCTCGAACATGTGAAAAAGGCCTATTTCATCGGCCACTCGGCGCGGGATTTCGCCTTGCAGCTGACGGGGCTGGACCATGAGATCTGCGAAACGATGGACGCCGCTGTGGCGGCCTGTGCGCGCGATGCGGTGGCCGGAGATACCGTGCTGCTGGCACCGGCGGCGGCCAGCTTCGACCAGTATGGCAGCTTCGAAAAGCGCGGTGAGCATTTTGTCGCGCTGGTTGAGGCGCTGGCCGACTGAGAATCGCAAAGGTTTTCCGTTGTATAAATGAGGCTTTCCCTTTTATGGGATGGCCATGCCTTTTCCTGAGTAGGAGCGGCGCGCGTTCTGGCGCACAGATCGCGGCAATCTCGTGGCGAAATCCTGCGAAATGCGCCGTAAATCGGACATAGTTTATCTGGCCATAAGGCATAAATTGCGCTAGCATCGAAGGCAGACCCGGAAAACGGGCATTTTTTCGAGGCAGTACGGCAGTAACAGCCCATGACAGATATGGTTTTCGGCACCGCGCCTTCGCGCGTCGGTGAACCTGTACTTCCACGCTGGTGGCGGACCCTTGACAAATGGGCGCTGTCTTGCGTGTTGATCCTGTTCGGGATCGGGATGCTTCTCGGGCTTGCGGCCTCGGTGCCGCTGGCCGAGAAGAACGGTCTTGAGGCGTTTTACTATGTGAAGCGTCAGGCCTTCTTTGGCGGTGCGGGCATCGTTGCCATGCTGCTGACCTCGATGATGAGCCCGCGTCAGGTGCGACGTGTGGGCGTGCTGGCCTTCTTTGCCTGCTTTGCCGCCATTCTGGCCTTGCCCTTCGTCGGCACGGATTTCGGCAAGGGGGCGATCCGCTGGTTCTCGTTCGGTTTTGCATCCGTGCAGCCTTCGGAATTTCTCAAGCCTGCCTTCATTGTGACCGCAGCATGGTTCATGGCGGCGGCCCACGAGATCGCAGGCCCGCCCGGTCGGCTATATTCCTTCATCCTGATGGTCATCATCGTGCTGATCCTTGCGATGCAGCCCGATTTCGGTCAGGCCTCGCTGATCCTCTTTTCGTGGATGGTGATGTATTTCGTCGGGGGCGCGCCGATCATGCTGCTTGTCTCGATCGGGGGGCTGACAGCCATCGGGGGCTTTACCGCCTATAACCTTTCCGACCACTTTGCCCGCCGTATCAATGGCTTCCTGTCCTCGGAGGTCGATCCGCGTACCCAGATCGGCTATGCCACCAACGCCATTCAGGAGGGCGGCTTCTTTGGCGTGGGCGTGGGCGAGGGCACAGTGAAATGGTCGCTGCCCGATGCGCATACCGATTTTATCATCGCGGTCGCTGCGGAAGAATACGGCCTGATCCTCGTGCTGATCATCATCGCGCTCTATGCCACGGTCGTCATGCGCTCGATGCTGCGTCTGATGCGCGAGCGTGATCCCTTCACCCGTCTGGCAGGCTGTGGTCTGGCCGCGGCGTTCGGGGTGCAGGCCTTTATCAATATGGGCGTGGCCGTGCGTCTTCTGCCTGCAAAGGGCATGACGCTTCCCTTTGTCAGCTATGGCGGTTCGTCGATGATCGCCTCGGGGATTGCCGTGGGCATGTTGCTCGCGCTGACCCGCTCGCGCCCGCAGGGGCAGATTTCGGATATTCTGGCGCGCAACAAACGCGGTTGAGAGGGGCTGGCATGACACAGGAGGCGGCACCTCTATTGCTGATCGCGGCAGGCGGCACGGGGGGGCATATGTTCCCCGCGCAGGCTCTGGCCGAGGAAATGGTGCGCCGTGGATGGCGTGTGAAGCTTTCCACCGATGATCGCGGCGCGCGCTATGCGGGCGGCTTTCCGCATGTGGTGCAGGTGGAACAGGTCAGCTCGGCGACGTTTTCGCGCGGGGGCCTGCTGGCGCGTCTGCTGGTGCCGCTGAAAATTCTGGGCGGTATCGCCTCGGCGGTGGGGCGCAACCTGCGGGACAAACCTGCCGCTGTGGTGGGCTTTGGCGGCTATCCGACGATTCCGGCATTGGCTTCGGCACAGTTGCTGGGGCTGCCGCGTGCGATCCATGAACAGAATGGCGTGATGGGCAAGGTCAACCGCAAATTCGCCCCCAAGGTGAATGCGGTGGCCTGCGGCACCTGGCCGACCGACCTGCCTGCCGGTGTGCGGGCAATCCATACCGGAAATCCGGTGCGCGGGGCCGTGCTGGAGCGGGCAGGGGCCCCCTATATCGTACCGGGAGACTATCCCATGTCGCTGCTGGTGATGGGCGGGTCACAGGGCGCGCGCATCCTGTCGGATGTGGTGCCTGCCGCACTGGCCCTGCTGCCGCCCGAGATCCGGCGCAATCTGCGCGTGGCGCATCAGGCGCGGCCCGAAGATCTGGAGCGGGTGATTGCCGCCTATGAAGAGGCGGGGATCACCGCCGAGGTCCAGTCGTTTTTCAATGATGTGCCGCGCCGTCTGACCGAGGCGCAGCTTGTGATCTCGCGCTCGGGGGCATCGTCGGTGGCCGATATCTCGGTGGTCGGGCGTCCGGCTATTCTGGTGCCTTTCGCCGCCGCTGCGGGCGACCATCAGAGCGCCAATGCCAAAGGGTTGACCGAGGCTGGTGGTGCGATTGTGATCCCCGAAAGCCGTATGACCCCGGAGACCTTGGCCGAACAGGTGGCCCTGGTGCTTGCAAACCCCGAGGGCGCCTTGCAGATGGCGCGCGCAAGCCAGAGCTATGGCATCACCGATGCCACGGCACGGCTTGTGGATATGGTGGAACAACTGACAGGAGACGCGCGATGAACGCGACGAAACTACCCGGTGAACTTGGCCCGATTCATTTCATCGGCATGGGTGGGATCGGCATGTCTGGCATCGCCGAAGTGCTTTTGACCCAAGGCTTTACGGTGCAGGGATCGGATGCGAAAGCCTCCAAGATCACCGACCGGCTGCAAGAGCTGGGCGCCACTTTCTATGAGGGCCAGCGCGCCGAGAATATCGGCAATGCGGGGGTCGTGGTGATTTCTTCCGCGATCAAGCGCGGCAATCCCGAGCTGGAAGAGGCGCGCAAGCGTGGCCTGCCGGTTGTGCGTCGCGCCGAGATGCTGGCCGAGCTGATGCGCTTGCGTTCGAATATCGCGATTGCGGGGACGCATGGCAAAACCACTACCACGACGATGGTGGCCACCCTGCTGGACAAGGGCAATTTCGACCCGACCGTGATCAATGGCGGGGTGATCCATGCCTATGGCTCGAATGCGAGGGCGGGCGAGGGCGAGTGGATGGTGGTCGAGGCCGATGAATCCGACGGCTCGTTCAACCGGCTTCCGGCGACGATTGCGATTGTCACCAATATCGACCCCGAGCATATGGAGCATTGGGGCAATTTCGATGCCCTGCGCAAAGGGTTCTACGATTTCGTCTCGAATATCCCCTTCTACGGGCTGGCGGTCTGCTGCACCGACCATCCCGAGGTGCAGACGCTTGTGGGCAAGCTGACCGACCGTCGTGTGACGACCTTCGGGTTTAACGCTCAGGCCGATGTGCGCGCGCTGAACCTGCGCTATGAACGCGGGATCGCGCATTTCGACATAGCCCTTCAGGGCGAGGAACATGATGAGGCAGGCCGCGCCAAGCTGATCGAGGGCTGCACCCTGCCGATGCCCGGCGACCATAACGTGTCCAATGCGCTGGCGGCTGTGGCCGTGGCCCGCCATCTGGGCATGAAGCGCGACGAGATCCGCGAGGCGCTGGCCAATTTCAAGGGCGTGAACCGCCGCTTCACCAAGGTGGGCGAGGTTCTGGGCGGCGTGGCGATCATTGATGATTACGGCCACCACCCCGTTGAAATCGCAGCCGTTCTGAAGGCGGCCCGTCAGGCTGTTTCGGGCACGCCCGGCGCGCGGGTGATTGCTGTGCATCAACCGCACCGCTATTCGCGCCTGCATTCGCTGTTTGATGATTTCTGCACCTGCTTCAACGAGGCCGATGTGGTGGCCATCGCCGAGGTCTATTCGGCGGGCGAGGACCCGATCGAGGGCGCGACCCGCGAGGGCCTTGTGGCGGGGTTGATCCAGCATGGTCACCGCCATGCCCGCGCGATCCTGTCCGAGGACGATCTGGCGCGGCTGGTGCGTGAACAGGCGCGCCCCGGCGATATCGTGGTCTGCCTCGGGGCAGGGACGATTTCGACCTGGGCAAACGGGCTTCCGGCAAAGCTGGGCGCCTGATCTGTTTCGTCGACCTTTGAAGGGGGTGGGCGTTTGACAAGTGTGGCGCATGCCGTCGGAAACCGGCGTATTGCGCGTTGAAAAACAGAGACATGTTTTGTCTCTGGACGATGTCCGGGCTGTCCGCCGGTCAGGATGTCGCACTGGGCCGGTCTGTCATGGGCCGGCCATTTCTTGCCAGCAACCCGATTGCAGGGGGCCAGCATCTGTTTTCCGGCAGCCGGACCCGACGCGGGGTCCCGTCACCAGAGACCCGAAGTCCAAGGCCGATATCAGAGGAATGGAGCCGTCATAATGTCACTCTCGCTCACCCTTGCCTGCCTATGGGGTGTCTTTGCCTCGGTTCTGGCGATGGGGCCGCAACGTTGGCACTGGGTCGCGGCTTGGGTGCTGATTGTGACAGGGGTGCCGATCCTCGGGGCGGTGACCTATCAGCAGGGGCCGCTTTGGGGCTTGGTGGTGCTGGCGGCGGGGATGTCGGTCCTGCGTTGGCCGCTGCACCGGCTGATTGCCCGCCTGCATGCCGAGCCGCGTCCGGCGGACAACCGTCAGGACGCCTGATCGCGATCCGCCTTTTGCGATAAATCGGGATAAATAGCGCGAGGGCTTGCCGTGCTGACAGGGCTTCGCTAGGAACGCCTGTATGACCGATATGCTTTCTCCCTCTTCCTATCAGCCGCGCGGTGCCCTGACGCCGCAGCGCGCATTGTCCGAGCTGACATGGCTGCGTGTGGGTGGTCCGGCCGATTGGCTGTTCCAGCCTGCCGATACGGACGATCTTTGCGCGTTTCTGGCGGGGCTGCCGGAGACGGTTGCGGTGTTTCCGATGGGCGTCGGCTCGAACCTGATCGTGCGGGATGGCGGGCTGCGCGCCGTGGTGATCCGTCTGGGCCGTGGCTTCAACGGGATCGAGATCGAAGGCACGCGCATTCGGGCGGGCGCTGCGGCGCTGGATGCGCATGTGGCCCGCAAGGCGGCAGCAGGCGGCGTGGATCTGACCTTTTTGCGCACCATTCCCGGCTCTGTCGGCGGCGCGGTGCGGATGAATGCCGGGTGCTATGGCACCTATGTGGCCGACCATCTGGTGGAAATCGGTGTGGTCACGCGGGCGGGGGAGGCACGTCGCCTTCATGCGGCCGATCTGCATCTGGCCTATCGCCAGAGCGCGCTGCCGGAAGGCTGGGTGATCACCGATGCCGTGTTCGAGGGGCTCCCCGCCGAACCCGCCGATCTCGAAGCGCGCATGGCCGAACAGATCGCCAAGCGTGACGCCTCCCAGCCCAGCAAGGAGCGCAGCGCAGGTTCGACCTTCCGCAATCCGTCGGGGTTCAGCTCTACGGGGCGGGCCGATGACGTGCATGATCTCAAGGCGTGGAAAGTCATCGACGATGCCGGAATGCGTGGGGCCCGTCTTGGCGGGGCGCAAATGTCTGAAATGCATTCCAACTTCCTGATCAACGCGGGCGGTGCCAGTGCCGCCGATCTGGAAGGTTTGGGGGAAGAGGTTCGCAAAAAGGTTTTGCTCAACAGCGGAATTGAGCTACAGTGGGAAATCATGCGCGTCGGAGAAAGATAAGGCCATAGAAGAAGGGCCGTCTTTTGGCAGTAACCGATGGGCTTAACCAAAAGCGCAAAACGGGGAAAACCCCGACGAGGCAAAGTATGGCGGGTAAGTCGAGCAGGACGACCCAGCTTGTGGCGGTATTGATGGGTGGCGCGTCCGCAGAGCGGGATGTGTCTCTTTCTTCTGGGCGCGAATGCGCCATCGCCTTGCGGGCTGCGGGATATGAGGTGATTGAGGTCGATGCTGGCCCCGATCTGGCGCAGCGTCTCACCGAAATCGAACCGGATGTCGTCTTCAACGCGCTGCATGGCCGCTGGGGCGAGGATGGTTGTGTGCAGGGGCTGCTGGAATGGCTGCGTCTTCCCTATACGCATTCGGGGGTGCTTGCCTCGGCCATCGCGATGGACAAGGATCGCTCGAAGCAGGTCTATGCACAGGCCGGTCTGCCGGTGGTCGACAGCGTGATTGCCGCGCGCGACGAGGTGCGCCAGCGCCATGTCCTGCCGCCGCCTTATGTGGTCAAACCCAATAATGAAGGCTCCTCCGTCGGCGTCTATATCGTGCAGGAGGCGGCCAATAGCCCGCCGCAGCTTTCCGATGACATGCCCGAAAGCGTCATGGTGGAAACCTATGTGCCGGGGCGCGAACTGACCTGTGCCGTGATGGAAGACCGCGCCTTTTGCGTGACCGAGATCGTGACCACCGGCTGGTATGACTATCAGGCCAAATATTCGGCAGGTGGCTCGCGTCATGTCTGCCCCGCCGATATTCCCGAAGAGATCGCGACGGCCTGTCAGGATTTTGCGCTGCGGGCGCATAAGGCGCTTGGCTGCCGCGGTGTTTCGCGCACCGATTTCCGTTGGGATGACACGCGCGGATTGGCGGGGTTGTTCCTGCTGGAAACCAATAACCAGCCCGGTATGACGCCGACATCGCTGGTGCCGGAACAGGCGATGCAGGCGGGGATCGACTTTCCTGCGCTGTGCCGCTGGATGGTGGAGGATGCCTCATGCGGAAGGTAGGGGCGTCGCAGGATCCGTCCAAGGCGGATGCGGGCAAATGGTCGGGCACACGCGCGGTTGGCGGTGCCTCGCGCAGCCAGCAGGGCCAGCTTTACGTGCGCCGCTCGTCGCGCCGCAAGGACCCTGCCCCCTCGCGTCTGGCCTTCCGGCTGAACCGGCTCTGGCTGACGCCCATCGTGCGGTCGCTGACCCGTATCGGGGTGCCGACTTTCGCCGTGGTGCTGGGGCTGGGGATCTATTTCGGGGATTCCGGTCGGCGCGCGGATATGCTGCAGACCTACGAGGATATCAAGGCCTCGATCCAGAACCGTCCCGAATTCATGGTCAATGAACTCAAGGTCGAGGGGGCAAGCCCCGAGGTCGAGCGGGCGGTCTATACGATGCTGCCGACCGGTTTGCCGGTCTCTTCCTTCAATATCGATCTGGACCAGTATCGCGAGACGATCATGCGGCTGGATGCGGTGGCGGATGCCTCGATCAGCATCAAATCCGGCGGGGTGCTGGATGTGGTGGTGACCGAACGCACGCCGGTGATTTTGTGGCGCACGGCGACGGGGCTGGAGATGCTGGACCACGGCGGGCATCGCGTTGCGACGCTGATCGACCGTGCCGCGCGCTCCGATCTGCCGTTGATTGCCGGTGTCGGTGCCAATCAGGCGGTGCCCGAGGCGTTGGCGATCCTGAAGGCAATGGGGCCGCTTCTGCCCAAAGCGCGCGGTCTGATCCGTGTGGGCCAGCGGCGTTGGGACATTGTTCTGGAGGGAGATCGCCGCGTGATGCTGCCGCAGGATACGCCGGTACAGGCGGTCGAGCGGCTTCTGGCGATGAATACCGCCGAAGATGTGCTTGCCCGTGATTTTACGCGGATCGATTTGCGTGACAAGGATCGCCCCACGATCCGGCTGACACCCCATGCGATGGAAAGTTATCGCGCCATCGCCCATAATTACTGAGCCATAGCTACCGAGATTGCATCCTATGCCCGATTTTTACCAAGCCCAGAGAGCGATGCGCAATATGCGCAAGGCCGCGATGCAGCGCGGTGTTGTTGCGCTTCTGGATATAGGCACATCGAAGATTGTGTGCTTGGTGCTGAAAATCGAAGGGCCGAGCGGTCTGGCAGAGATGGAGGGCGGCGGGCCTCTGGCGGGGCAGGCGGGCTTCAAGGTGATCGGTGCGGCCACCACACAATCGCGCGGGGTCCGCTTTGGCGAGATCGACACGATGGCGCAGACCGAGCGGGCGATCCGCACCGTGGTGCAGGCCGCGCAGAAGAAGGCCGCAATCCGTGTGGATCATGTGATTGCCTGCTTTGCGGGCGGCGAACCGCGCAGCTACGGGCTGACCGGCCAGATCGATATTGCCGGAGATCAGGTCACGGGGCAGGATGTGGGCCGCGTGCTGGCCGCCTGTGATGTGCCTGATTTCGGGGCAGGGCGCGAGGTGCTGCATGCCCAGCCCGTCAATTTCGCGCTTGATCACCGGTCGGGCCTGTCGGACCCGCGTGGTCATGCGGGGCGCAAGCTGGCAACCGATATGCACCTGCTGACGGTGGACGGGTTCGCGCTGCAGAACCTTGTGAATGCGATCCGGCGCTGCGATCTGGAGCTGGCCGGTGTGGCAAGCTCTGCCTATGTGTCGGGCGTGGCCAGCCTTGTCGAGGATGAACAGGAACTGGGGGCCGCCTGCATCGATTTGGGCGGTGGCGCGTCGGGCCTGTCTATCTTTATGAAAAAACACATGATCTACTCCGATGCTGTGCGCATGGGTGGTGATCATATCACCTCCGATATTTCGGCGGGGCTTCAGGTTTCGGGCCAGTTGGCCGAGCGGCTGAAGACAATTCATGGCGGGGTCCATGCGACCTCGATGGATGACCGCGAGCTGATCGAGCTTTCCGCCAATTCCGGCGATTGGGAAAAGGACAGCCGCACCGCCACCCGCGCCGAGCTGATCGGCATCATCCGGCCCCGCGTCGAGGAGATCTTCGAGGAGATCAAGGCGCGGCTGGATGTGGCGGGCTTCTCGCATATGCCCAGCCAGCAGATCGTGCTGACGGGCGGCACCAGCCAGTTGCCCGGTATTGACGGTATGGCGGCGCGAATCCTCGGCCATAACGTGCGCTTGGGGCGGCCGCTTCGCGTGCAGGGGTTGCCGCAGCAGGCGACATCTGCCGGTTTTAGCGCCATTGTCGGTCTGGCGCTGCATGCGACCAACCCGCAGGACGAGTGGTGGGATTTCGAGATCCCCGTCGACCGGCTGGGCGGGCGCAGCTTCCGCAGGGCGTTCCGCTGGTTCAAGGATAACTGGTAAAGCCCAGAGGCTTGCGCGCCAATCTTAATGTTGACGTAACTGTATCTGCCGCGAAAGCTAGGTCTTCCGGGGTGTTTTTTGCCATTCTACCATATCCGGAGAACTGCGCGAAATACCGCTGAGTCGCGCTTCGATCTGCCCAGATTTTGTGTCTTAACCGTGTTTTTCGCGTGACGACGCGTCGTTTTCTGGTAAAATAAGGGTAATTTTTCAAACGGCCGGGACAGGGCCAATCACCAAAAAAACAGGCGGACCTCTATGACCTTGAACCTCATGATGACCGATCAACAGGATCTGAAGCCGCGGATTACCGTCTTCGGCGTTGGTGGCGCTGGGGGCAACGCCGTCAATAACATGATCGAACAGGCGCTGGAAGGCGTGGAGTTCGTTGTTGCCAATACCGACGCGCAGGCGCTCCAGCAATCCAAGAGCCAGGCGCGCATCCAGATGGGGATCAAGGCGACCGAAGGTCTGGGCGCGGGCGCGCGCCCGTCTGTAGGTGCGGCTGCGGCCGAGGAGACGATCGAAGAGATCGTCGACCACCTTGCAGGCGCGCATATGTGCTTCATCACCGCCGGTATGGGCGGCGGCACCGGCACCGGTGCGGCACCGATCATCGCGCAGGCCGCGCGTGAGCTGGGCGTACTGACCGTTGGCGTCGTGACCAAGCCCTTCCAGTTCGAAGGCACCAAGCGCATGCGTCAGGCCGAAGAAGGTCTGGAAGCGCTGCAAAAGGTTGTGGATACGCTGATCATCATCCCCAACCAGAACCTGTTCCGCCTTGCCAACGAAAAGACCACCTTCACCGAAGCCTTCGAGATGGCCGATGATGTGCTCTATCAGGGCGTGAAGGGTGTGACCGACCTCATGGTCCGTCCGGGCCTGATCAACCTCGACTTCGCGGATGTTCGCGCCGTGATGGACGAGATGGGCAAGGCAATGATGGGCACCGGCGAGGCCTCGGGCGAGGATCGTGCGATCCAGGCGGCAGAGAAGGCGATTGCCAACCCGCTCTTGGACGAGATCTCGCTGAAAGGCGCGAAGGGTGTGCTGATCAACATCACCGGCGGTTACGACCTGACCCTGTTCGAACTGGACGAAGCGGCCAACCGTATCCGCGAGGAAGTTGATCCGGATGCGAATATCATCGTTGGTTCGACCCTCGACCCCGATATGGATGGCATGATGCGCGTGTCGGTTGTGGCAACCGGTATCGACGCTCTGGCCGCTCCGGCAGAAGTTCCGGTGCCGCGTCGCACTCTGGCAGAGCCGCTGCGCAATCCGCAGGAAGCGGCCGAAGAAGCCCGCGCCGCTGCTCCGCATGTGCAGGAACCGGCTCCGGCCCCGCGTCAGCCGCAAGTTGCCGTGACCTCGGCCCAGCCCGTTCAGCAATCGCGCGGCTATCAGGCCCCGCAGCACCGTGCCGCACAGGAATACCGTCCGGCACAGGCGGAGATGCGCCAGTCGGCCCCGCAACAGGCCGAGCGTCATTACGAGCAGCCGCGTCAGGCCGCAGCCCAGCCGCAATACGAGGCACCCGCTGCCCAGCCGCAATATCGCCAGCAGCAGCCGCGCGCCCAATATGCCGCGCCGCAGGAAGAGCCGCAGCAGGCCCCGACCTACCAGTCGCGTCAGCCGCATTATAACGAAGCTGCCGAAGAGGCCGCCGAATATGTGGCCCCGCGTCCGCGTCAGCCCGGTCAGCCCTCGCCTGAGGCGCTTGCCCGTCTGCAGGCCGCTGTGAACCGTCAGCCGGCACAGGGTGTGGCTCCGCAGCAACCGCGTCAGGGCATGGCCGCAGAGCGCGCGCCGCAGCCGCAGGCCGAGAAGCCGCGTTTCGGGATCAACTCGCTGATCAACCGCATGACCGGCCACGCACATGATGCGCAGCAGCCCGCGCAGCAACCGGCCCGTCAGCAGCCGCGTGCTCAGGCGCCCGCACCGCAGCAGCCGCAGGCCCGCGCGGAAGACTATGATGACGAGCAGACCAATGATCAGGATCGCATCGAGATTCCGGCCTTCCTGCGCCGTCAGGCAAACTGATCGGTTTGAAATGTCTCGGTGAGAAACGCCGATCGCGCCGATCTTGCTGAAAAATTTCGATCACAAAATGCATAAAATAGGCCGGGTTTTCCCGGCCTATTTTCTTTTTTATTCAGGGGGTTGTAGGGTGCTTGGCGGGGTTCCGCTACGGCGTGTGGTTAATGTTTCATTCTGTTGCAAAGAGTGAGTTGAGAAAGTCGCAGGTTTTTCTTAACTGATGTTGCGATGGAACGAGGGACAACTTTCAACCGTTCGTCGCTAAGAATCGAAAGGAATTGATCGTGCAGACCAGCCTTGCAAAACCCGTGAGCTTCGATGGTGTCGGCCTCCACAAAGGCCAGCCCGTGCGCATGCGTCTTTTGCCTGCGCCCGCCGATCATGGCATCGTGTTCAACCGCGTGGATGTGACGGAACGTAACGGTCTGATCGCGGCCCGTTGGGATAATGTGACCAATGCCCGCCTTTGCACCCTGATCGAAAACGAAGACGGGATCACCGTCTCGACGATCGAACATATCATGGCCGCTCTGGCCGGTTGCGGCGTGCATAATGCGCTGATCGAAATCGACGGGCCGGAAGTGCCGATCCTTGACGGATCCTCGGCCCCCTTCGTCAAAGGCATCCGCGCTGCCGGTCTGGTGGAAGTGGGCGGCCAGTTGCGCGCCTTGCGTATCCTGCGCCCCGTCGAGGTGACGGAGGGCGAGGCATGGGCGCGACTGGAACCCAACCGCACGCTCGAGATCGATTTCTCGATTGATTTCACCGACAAGGCGATCGGTCATCAGCACAAACGTCTGGGCATGTCCAACGGCGCTTTCGTGCGCGAGTTGATGGATAGCCGCACCTTCTGCCGCCGTGCCGATGTGGAGATGATGCAGAAGAACGGTCTGGCCCTTGGCGGCACCTATGACAATGCGGTCGTGATCGATGGCGACAAGGTGCTTAGCCCCGGTGGCCTGCGCCACAAGGACGAGGCGGTGCGCCATAAGATGCTGGACGCGCTTGGCGACCTTCTGCTGGCAGGCGGGCCGATTCTCGGGCGCTATGTGGGCAACCGCTCGGGGCATGCGATGACCAACAAGCTGCTGCGCGCGGTCTTCGCCACGCCTGGCGCCTATGAGTGGGTCGTGCTTGATTCCGAAGCGGCAGACGCCACCCCCGGCGCGGGCGTCTGTATGCCGCATCTTTTCGCCGCCCAGTAACGGATCCGGTGGGTTCGCGCCGCTTTGCGGCATGGCGCTCTTGCGATTGTGAAGCCTTCATGCGCTTGTGTGCATGGAGGCTTTTTCATTTGTCACAGTGATGCTTGGCTTCTCAATGCGTTGACGCTAGGAAGGTGCAGTGAAAGGCGTTTTGCGCAGCCGATTGTTCTGTGTTAAGCGGTGTTGAACGTTACTGCCCTCGGGCAGATCAGGAAGAGATCCCGCCCATCGGGGCAGGGCAAGAATGGGATAGGGCAGGGCATGATGCACGGCAAATCAGCGGCTACAAGGGTCGGGTGTCTCTTGCTGGTGGCGACCCTCGCTGCCTGTTCGGGCAAAGGCGACAGCCCCAAGGATGTGCCTCTGGATAACTTCACCGCGCAGCAGATCTACGAGCGCGGCGAATACGAGCTGGAAGTGGGGAACCCGCGCCGTCCGACGGATGCGCTGCATTACTTCCAAGAGGTCGAGCGTCTTTATCCCTATTCGGAATGGGCGCAGCGCTCTGTGATCATGCAGGCCTATGCCCAGCACCGCGCGAAGAATTACGAAGAGGCGCGCTCGACCGCGCAGCGTTATCTTGACACCTATCCGGGGTCGGAAGATGCGCCCTATGCGAAATATCTTCTGGCGCTGAGCTATTACGACCAGATCGATGAGGTCGGTCGCGATCAGGGCCTGACCTATCAGGCGCTGCAGGCGCTGCGCGAAGTGATCGAGCAATATCCCGACAGCGATTATGCGCGCTCGGCAATGCTGAAATTCGACCTTGCCTTCGACCATCTGGCGGGCAAGGAAATGGAGATCGGTCGCTATTACCTCAAGCACGGCAATTACACGGCGGCCATCAACCGCTTCCGTGTCGTGGTCGAGCAGTTCCAGACCACGACCCACACGCCCGAGGCGCTGGAACGTCTGGTCGAGGCCTATCTGGCTCTTGGTCTGACCGACGAGGCCCAGACGGCGGCGGCGATCCTTGGCCATAACTTCCAGTCTTCGCCCTTCTACGAAGACGCCTACAAGCTTTTGCGTGCCAAAGGGCTTGAACCGGAAAACAAGGGCGATAGCTGGCTTTCAACGATTTACCGCCAGGTTATCAAGGGGCAGTGGCTGTAAGCCCGCGCCCCGACTGGCCTTATAGCGGGACCACCCATGCTGCGCAGCCTTGAGATTCGCGATATCCTCATCGTGGAACGCACCGAGTTGGACTTCGGTGCGGGGCTCAATGTTTTGACGGGCGAGACAGGGGCGGGGAAGTCGATCCTGCTGGACTGTCTGGGCTTTGTGCTGGGCTGGCGGGGGCGTGCCGAACTGGTGCGCAAGGGGGCCGAACAGGGCGAAGTCACCGCCGAGTTCGACCTGCCCGAGGGCCATCCGGTGCGCGACATCCTGCGCGAGGCCGATCTGCCCGAAGATGACGCGCTGATCCTGCGCCGTGTGAACCGCGCCGATGGCCGCAAGACCGCCTATGTCAACGACCGCCGTGTGACGGGCGAGGTGCTACGCCGGATCTCGGCGTCGCTGGTGGAGCTGCATGGGCAGCAGGATGATGGCGGTTTGCTGAATGAAAAAGGCCACCGCGCGATGCTGGATGCCTTCGCCGAAAACGCCCCGCTTCTGGCGCAGGTTGCGGCGGCGTGGAAAGATCGTTCTGCGGCGCGCAAGGCCCTGTCGGCGGCGCAGGCCGCATTGGCCGAGGTGCAGGCCGAGGAAGAATTCCTGCGTCATTCGGTGGCCGAGCTGGACAAGCTGGACCCTCAGCCGGGCGAGGAAGCGCCCCTTGATACCGAGCGCCGCGTGATGCAGCAGGCCGAGAAGATCCGCTCGGATGTGGCGCGCGCCTTGCAGGCCTTGGGGCCGGAAGGGGCCGAAGGGCTGATGCGCGAGGCCGACCGCTGGCTTCAGGGCGCCGCTGACCGTGCCGAGGGGCGGCTCGATCAACCTCTCAGCGTGCTGGAACGCGCGCTGATCGAATTGGGCGATGCCACGCAATGCGTGGAAGAGGCGCTGGATGCGCTCAGCTTCGACCCTTACGCGCTGGAAGCCACCGAGGAGCGTCTTTTTGCCATTCGTGCTTTGGCCCGCAAACATGGGGTGCAACCCGATGATCTGGGTGATTTCGCCACCGGACTGCGCGCGCGGCTTGAGGCGCTGGATGCAGGCGAGGGCCGGATCCGCGATCTCGAATCGGCCGTGACCAAGGCCGATCTGGCCTATCGCGAGGTGGCCGACAGGCTGGGTCTGGCGCGGCGCAAGGCGGCCACCCGTTTGGATCAGGCGATGGCGGCGGAGCTGGCACCGCTGAAGATGGAACGCGCGGTGTTCGAGACCCGCGTGTCGGCGGGCGAACCCTCAGTGGAAGGCTCGGATAATGTGGCCTTCACCGTGGCCACCAACCCCGGCGCGCCTGCGGGGCCGCTGAACAAGATCGCCTCGGGTGGCGAGCTTTCGCGGTTTTTGCTGGCGCTGAAGGTGGTGCTGTCGAAGGGCGCCGATGCGCTGGTGCTGATCTTTGACGAGATCGACCGCGGGGTGGGGGGGGCCACCGCCGATGCGGTGGGCCGTCGTCTGGCGCGGGTGGCCGAAGAGGCACAGGTGCTGGTGGTGACCCATTCGCCGCAGGTGGCCGCAAGGGGTGCACAGCATTTCCGCGTGCAGAAACGGGTGGAAGGTGGGATGACGCTGTCCGAGGTCGTGCCGCTGGATGAGACCGAACGCCGCGACGAGATCGCCCGTATGATCGCCGGTGCCGAGGTGACAGATGCCGCCCGTGCCGCCGCAGCCGAGCTTCTGGGGGCGGGCTGATCCCCGCCGAAAGGCCGGTTTGCACAGCCGCTCTGCATGCGGAATCTGGTCCGTGGGGCTTTTCTCTTGCCGGTTCCGGGCCTAGAACCGTGGGCAAAGATCCGGAGACAGATTATGGCATATGATGCAGCCCTCGACGCCCTGAAATCCCTGCTGGGGGACCGGTTGAGCCTGACGCAGGCCGATCGCGACCTGCATGGCCAGAATGAAACCTGGTTCGCCCCCGCGCCGCCCGATGCGGTGGCCTATCCCGCCACGACCGAAGAGGTGTCGCAGATCATGAAGATCTGCACCGCCCATAAGATGCCGGTGGTGGCTTGGGGCACGGGCACTTCGCTGGAAGGGCACGCGCTGGCAATTCATGGCGGGCTCTGTCTGGATATGAGCCGGATGGATAAGCTGGTCGAGCTCTATCAGGACGACATGCAGGTCCGCGTCCAGCCCGGCATGACGCGCGAGGTGCTCAACACCGAACTGCGCGCCACGGGGCTGTTCTTCCCTGTCGATCCGGGGGCGAATGCGTCCTTGGGGGGCATGGCCTCGACGCGGGCGTCTGGCACCACCACGGTGGGTTACGGTACGATGAAGGATAACGTGATGGGGCTGGAGGTCGTGCTGGCCGA
Source organism: Thioclava sp. GXIMD4216 (assembly GCF_037949285.1). Taxonomy (NCBI): domain Bacteria; kingdom Pseudomonadati; phylum Pseudomonadota; class Alphaproteobacteria; order Rhodobacterales; family Paracoccaceae; genus Thioclava; species Thioclava sp. GXIMD4216. The sequence continues at coordinate 2,318,142 of NZ_CP149926.1, read as the reverse complement.
TGGCACCATCATCCGCACCGGCTCGCGCGCGCGGAAGTCTTCGGCAGGCTATGACCTGACCGCGCTGATGCTGGGCTCGGAAGGCACGCTGGGGATTATCACGGAACTCACGCTGAAACTGCATGGCCAGCCCGAGGCAGTCTCTTCGGCGGTCTGTGCTTTCGATACCCTGCATGCGGCGGTGGAAACCGTGCAGATGGTGATCCAGATGGGCATCCGCATGGCGCGGATCGAGTTTGTCGATGCGATGACCGCGCAGATCTTCAACAAGATGAACGGCACCGACCTGCCGGAAAAACCGCATCTGATGATCGAGTTCCACGGGTCCGAGGCGATGGTGGCCGAGCAATCCGAACGCTTTGGCGAGGTGGTCTCCGAGATGGGCGGCGCCAATTTCGACTGGGCGACCACCACCGAGGACCGCACGCGGCTGTGGCGGATGCGTCATGGCGCCTATCCGGCCTGTATCGCCTATCGTCCGGGCTGTATGGGGCTGGTGACCGATATCGTGGTGCCGATCTCGCGTCTGGCCGAAGCGGTCGAGGACACCCGCCGCGACATTGATGCGGCGGGGCTGGTCGGCCCGATCCTTGGCCATGTGGGCGATGGGAATTTCCACTCGGTTCTGATGCTGGATCGCAACGACAAGGATGAATTCAAACGCGCCAAAGAGGTCGCCGCCAAAATGTCCGAGCGCGCGCTGTCGATGGGCGGGACGGTGACCGGCGAACATGGTATCGGCATGGGCAAGCTGGCCTATATGGAGGCCGAACATGGTGCGGCATGGCAGGTCATGGGCGCGATCAAACAGGCGCTCGACCCGTTGAATATTCTTAATCCCGGCAAGATGGTGCCGGACCAGACCAAGGCCGTCAGGGAGGCTGCTGAATGATCTCTTCCATCGAGGTTCCGTTTCCGAGCCCCGAAGATTTGCCGCGCGCGTTCACCCGCGCGTGGAGCTCGAAGGACGCGCGGCTTATGGCGTCTTTCTTTACCGACGATGCCGATTTCCTCGGGCTGACGGGGGAATCCGCCGACGGGCGCGCACAGATTGCCGAATTGCTGGCGGGCGAGCTGGCAGGGGCGTTCTCCCGCGCGAGGCTGGTCACCGGCAAGGTGCGTTTCCGGCCTGTGGGGCGCGATGTGGTGATTGTGCAGCAACGTTTCGTGCTGTCGGGCATCATCAATGCCGATGGCTCGGATGCCGGACGGGTCGGGGCGGTGTTCATTTCGGTCATGACACGCGCGGGCACCGGCTGGTTGATTGTTTCGGGCCAGTTCGTGGTTGAAAGCTAAGGCGGGGGCCCTGCGGGGCCTCCGAATCCCCCTGATCTCGCGCGATGGATCCGGCTTGTAAGACGCCGTGGCAATGCGCGTCTGGGGCGAAATGATCCGACAGATTTTCCGCTTAATATTATAGACGTTTTTAAACTGCACTTTCGATGGGCGATGAATAGGTGCCAAAATGGTCGCTTCACGCATCAAAATGGCCGTATTTTGACCAGACACTTTCCGCATTGACCGGCCGTTCACCGGATTTTGCCTTCTTTCCAAGCGAAGGGTTGAAATAAAGGCAGAGCCTTGGTTAGGTTGGCTCACGGGAATGTAAAAACAATAAACCGAGATAAATCCGACGGGGAGCCCGATTTGGCTATGAACAGTGACAACGGCGGATTCGTCGTTTTCGACCGCGTGCAAAAAAGCTACGACGGTGAGAATCTGGTCGTAAAAGACCTCAACCTGTCCATCGGAAAAGGCGAGTTTCTGACGATGCTCGGGCCGTCAGGCTCGGGCAAGACGACCTGCCTGATGATGCTTGCAGGCTTCGAGACCGCGACCAATGGCGAGATTCGTCTTGGGGGAACTAATATCAACAACGTGCCGCCGCACAAGCGCGGAATTGGCATGGTGTTCCAGAATTATGCGCTTTTCCCGCATATGACGGTGGCCGAAAATCTGGCCTTCCCGCTGGAAGTGCGCAAAATGGGCAAGGCCGAACGCGAGGCCAAGATCAAGCGCGCGCTGGATATGGTGCAGATGGGGGCGTTTGCCAACCGTCGTCCGGGCCAGATGTCGGGCGGTCAATGCCAGCGGATCGCGCTGGCGCGGGCGCTGGTCTTCGATCCCGAGCTGGTCTTGATGGACGAACCGCTCGGCGCGCTCGACAAGCAGCTGCGCGAGCATATGCAGTTCGAGATCAAGGCGCTGCACGAGAACCTTGGCATCACCGTCGTCTATGTGACCCATGATCAGGGCGAGGCGCTGACCATGTCGGACCGCGTGGCGGTGTTCAATGATGGCCGCATCCAGCAGCTCGCGCCGCCCGACGAGCTGTATGAACGCCCCAAAAACAGCTTCGTGGCGCAGTTCATCGGCGAAAACAACCGTCTGCCGGGCAAGGTCGAAACCCTCGACAAGGCGGCGGGGCTGTGCACCATCCGGCTGCAGAATGGCGAGCTGATCGCGGCGACGGCGGTCAATATCCGCCATGAGGGGCAGGACACGCTGGTATCGATCCGCCCCGAACGTATCGAATTCGACCCCGCTCGTATGGCGCCCGACTGGCACCTGATCGAGGCCGAAGTCCTTGATGTCGTCTATATGGGCGATATCTACCGCACCGTCCTGCGCGTCGCGGGCACGGAAGATTTCGTGATGAAGACCCGTAATACATTGGGCGCCTCGATGCTTCCGAAAGGCCAGAAGATCAAAATCGGCTGGCACCCTGATGATGCACGGGCACTCGACCCTCTGTGATCGAATTCTTAACCGCGGGCGGCGCAATCTGCCTGTGGACCGTCTAGGGACGACGGGAACACCTGACCTTTTTCAACGGGAGAGACTACATGACTTTCAAGAAAGCCCTTCTGGCGAGTACCGCCGCGGCTCTGTTTGCCGCGCCGCTCTCTGCAGAGGAGATGGCCAATTCCATGACGATCGTGTCTTGGGGCGGGGCCTACCAGAACAGCCAGAACAAAGCCTATGTTGAGCCCTATCTCGCCGAAAATCCCGGTTTGACCGCCCATTGGGATGAATCCTCCAATGAGGCCGTGGCCAAGCTGCGCGCAATGAACGAAGCCGGTAACGTGACCTGGGATCTGGTCGATGTCGTGGCCTCCGACGCGATCCGGCTGTGCGATGAAGGGCTGGCCGCCGAGATCGACCCCGAGACCGATCTTGTCAAAGGGGCGGACGGCTCCAGCGCCGAGGATGATTTCGGGGATCTGATGGTGTCGGACTGCTTCATTCCGCAGATCGTCTATTCGACCACCGTCGGGTACCGGACCGATATGGTGCCCGAAGGCACCGATCCGCCGACCGATATCTGCGCCCTGTTCGACACCAAAACCTATCCGGGCAAGCGCGCGCTTGAGAAGCGTCCGATCAACAATATGGAATGGGCGCTGTATTGTGACGGCGTCGCCAAAGACGATATCTACGATGTTCTGGAGACCGATGAAGGTCAGGAACGCGCCTTCAAGAAGCTCGACACCATCAAGAAGGATGTTGTCTGGTGGTCCGCCGGTGCCGATACGCCGCAGCTTCTGGCCGATGGCGAGGTCTTCATGGGCTCCACCTATAATGGCCGTCTCTTCTCGGTCATCGAAGAGCAGCATCAGCCGGTGGCCATGCTCTGGGATATGCAGGTCTTCGATATCGATGGCTGGATCATTCCGGCAGGGCTGCCCGCCGACCGTCTGGCGCGCGTGAAGGACTTCATCAAGAAGGAAACCACCACCGAGGCTCTGGCCCGCGAGGCCAGCTATATCTCCTACGGTCCGGCGCGGGCCTCTTCGGCACCGCTGGTTGGCAAACACGCGACGCTGGGCATCGATATGGCCCCGCATATGCCGACCGATCCGGCCAATGCGAAAAACACCCTTCTGTATAACTACGAATGGTGGGCCGATTACCGCGACGATCTGGATGCCAAGTTCCAGGCATGGCTCGCGCAGTAAGCGCCTGACATCATGACCATTCCGGGGGCCGCACGCCCGGCCCCCGATTGCCTTCCGACCCGCCCAGTTCAAGAGGCAGGCGGTTGAACCGACAGGGACCAATGACATGAGCGACACCGTCGAAAGCGCCGACCAGATTTCCGGCGAAGGCAGCCGCGAACTCAAGCGCAGTCTTGCGCGCGCGCTGCGGGCACAGAAGATGCGGGCGCTGGCAATGATCGCCCCGCTGCTGATTTTCATTCTCGTGACGTTTATCGCGCCGATTGCGGATATGCTGTTCCGTTCGGTCGAGAACGAGATCGTGTCCGACACGCTGCCACTGACGGTGAAGGCGCTTGACGATTGGGATTATAGCAGCGGCCAAGCCCCGTCCGAAAAGGTCTTTGCCGCTTTCTATTACGATATGTATGTCGCCTCCGAGCTGAAAGAACATACCCGTCTTGGCTCGCGGCTGAATTACGAGACCACGGGGATCTCGTCGCTGTTCCGTAAGTCGGGCCGCCGTGTGGACCGGTTCGATACGGATATCTACACCAAGCAGTTCACGGCGCTGGATCCGGCATGGGCGGCCCCCGCCACATGGGAGACGCTGGCCGGGGTTCTTGAAGAGACCCCCGATGCGCTGCCCGAAACCGCAGGCGCGCTGAAAGATTACGAACATATGCTGAAGGCGGATGGCAAGACGCTGGCCAAAACCAAGCCGGTCGATATGCTGTTCACCGCGCTTTACCGCGATCTGGCCGCCGGTGCGCCGGGGCCGGAGGGCACGCTTGCGCCGATCTTCGCGCAGGCCAAGGCGGCGGTGGGCAGCTTCGAGACCGTCTCGATCCGCGACCAGTTTTCGGCCATCGACAAGGGCTGGCTCGACCCCGAAGTATGGGGCACCATCAAGGCCTATGCGCCGAAATTCACTCCCGGCTATTTCCTGACCGCCATTGACTACAAACTGACCCCGCATGGCATCGAGAAACAGCCCGAAGACCAGCAGGTCTATCTGAAGCTGTTCTGGCGCACGCTGGTGATGTCGCTGGCGATTACGGTCAGCTGTATCCTGCTGGGCTATCCGGTGGCCTATCTGCTGGCCAATCTGCCGATGCGCACCTCGAACCTGTTGATGATCCTTGTGCTTCTGCCTTTCTGGACCTCGCTTCTGGTGCGGACCTCGGCGTGGAAGGTGCTGTTGCAAAATCAGGGGGTGATCAATGATATTCTCGTCTGGGCGCATATCATCGGGGAAGACGGGCGGCTGGCGCTGATCAATAACCAGACCGGCACGATCATCGCGATGACCCATATCCTGCTGCCCTTCATGATCTTGCCACTGTATTCCGTGATGCAGACCATCCCGCCAACCTATGTGCGTGCGGCCAAATCCTTGGGCGCGACCGACTGGACGGCCTTCTGGCGGGTCTACTTCCCGCAATCGGTGCCGGGCATCGGGGCAGGGTCCATTCTCGTGTTCATCCTTGCCATCGGCTACTACATTACGCCGGAACTGGTGGGGGGTACCTCGGGGATCTTCATCTCGAACCGCATCGCTTATCACATCTCCAGCTCGCTGAACTGGGGTCTCGCCGCCGCCCTTGGCAGCATCCTTCTGGCCGCCGTCATGCTGCTCTACTGGGCCTATGACAAAATCGTCGGCATCGATAACGTGAAACTGGGATAAGAGACATGAGCGCACTTCCCCCCTATGCCTCCACCGGCCAGCGGATCTGGTTCTATACGTTCCGTGTTCTGTGTGGCCTGATCTTCTTCTTCCTGATCGCACCGATCATCACGATCATTCCGCTTTCCTTCAACGCCGAGAACTTCTTTACCTTCACGCCGGGTATGCTGGCACTGGACCCCGATGCCTATTCGCTCAAGCATTATGTGGATTTCTTCACCAATCCCGACTGGCAGCAGGCGCTGAAAAACTCGGTCACGATCGCACCGGTGGCGACGCTGATCTCGGTGTCTTTGGGGACGCTGGCGGCCATCGGCCTCAGCCAGAGCCATGTGCCCTTCAAGCGTGCGATCATGGCGATCCTGATCTCGCCGATGATCGTGCCGCTGATCATCTCGGCGGCGGGGATGTATTTCTTCTACTCCCGCGTCGGCTTGCAGGGCACCTATATCGGTGTGGTGCTGGCCCATGCCGCTCTGGGCATCCCCTTCGTCATCATCACCGTGACGGCCACGCTGGTGGGCTTTGACCGCTCGCTGACCCGTGCTGCGGCGAATATGGGCGCAGGGCCGGTGCGCACCTTCTTCAAGGTGCAGATGCCGCTGATCCTGCCGGGGGTGATCTCGGGCGCGCTTTTCGCCTTTATCACCTCCTTCGATGAGGTGGTGGTGGTGCTGTTTGTGGGTTCGGCCTCGCAAAAGACCCTGCCGTGGCAGATGTTCATCGGCCTGCGCGAACAGATCTCGCCCACCATTCTGGCGGTGGCCACGATCCTTGTGGTGTTCTCTATCGCGCTGCTGGCAGCGGTAGAGCTGCTGCGCCGCCGGAATGAACGTCTGCGCGGTGTCACCCCGCGCTAAACGGGCAAGACGAAAGCTTAAATGAACCAGAAGGTCCGTGCGTTGCGCGGGCCTTTTTATGTTTCAATAGCTGCGGAAAACCGGTTCAAGTAGCTTTCCATGTCATGGCGCTGCTTATCTTGTGACAGGTGAGTTTCAATCGCCGGTTGCAGGATGTGCAGCAACTCAAGCTGCAAGAACACCTCGGGCAGAAATCCGGAACTGACCGTTGCCAGCACCAGCCGGGGCTGCGCCAGCATATCATCGCCACGATGGGAGGCATGCATTACGGCGATAGGCTTGTGAATAAGCTCCTCGCGCGAGACCAGCCAGTCGATGGCGTTTTTCAAGCCACCCGGAATAGAGCGCACATATTCGGGGCTCGCGATAATCAGTCCGTCGCTTTTTCTGATCATCCCGGCCAGAGTCACAACCGGTTCAGGGGGATCGCTCTCCTGATCTGGCGAAAACACCGGAAGATCCCTCAGCCGGTCACAGATAACGCGTGTCTGCGGTAGATTCTACCGCAAGGGTTTATTGTCCATCAGGTGGCGGTTTGATAAGCCAAGGCACGTTAGACGGAGCCCGATATGATTGTGACCAGTGAAGCCGAGCTAGACGGGCTGAAAGAGATCGGCCGGATCTGCGCCAATGTGCTGCAGGGGATGGCCCGCGCGGTCGAGCCGGGGATGACGACGCTGGAGCTGGATGACATCGGGCGTGCCATGCTGGAGGCGGCGGGCGCGGTCTCGGCCCCCGAGGCGGTCTACCAGTTTCCCGGCGCCACCTGCATTTCGGTCAATGAGGAAGTGGCGCATGGCATTCCGTCGGGTCGGGTGATCCGCGCGGGCGATCTGGTCAATATCGATGTTTCGGCCAGCAAAAATGGCTATTTCGCCGATAATGGTGCAAGTTTCGGGGTGGGGCAGATGCGCTCCGTGCTGGACCAGCTGTGCCGCGACGGGAAGAAGGCCATGCAGATCGGCGTGAAACAGGTCGCGGCGGGCAAGCCCCTGAACGGCATCGGCATGGCGATCGAGCGCTTTGCCAAGCCGCGCGGCTATACGCTGATCCGCAATCTGGCCAGCCACGGGGTGGGCAATTCGCTGCATGAATACCCAGAGGAAATCCCGACATGGACCGAGAAACGCGACAAGCGCGTGATCGAGAAGGGGCTGGTGCTGACGGTCGAGCCCTTCCTGTCGATGGGCGGCGAATGGGCCGATACCGAGGAAGACGGCTGGACGCTTTATGCCGAGCCCTCGGCCCCCACCGTGCAATATGAACATACCGTGGTGGCGACCGAGAAGGGCGTGATCATCGTCACGATTCCCGACTGAAGTCCCGATTAAGGCAGGAAGGCGATCCACGTCCATATGGTCAGGGTCGAAAGTGCCGTGCCCACCAGCACCGCCGAAGCCGCCACCCGTTTGCCCACCCCATAGATATTGGCGAAGAGATAGGCATTGACCCCCGGCGCCATCGCCGCTGTCATCGTGACCGAACGCAGCTGGTCCATGTTCAGGCCAAAGCCGAACCGCGCCAGCACATAGGCAAGTCCCGGATGCACAAGCAACGACAGCACGCAGACCATCGTGATCGCGCGGCTGTCCCCTTCCGGGCGATAGCGCACCAGCACGCCGCCCAGCCCGAAAAGCGCCGCCGGAATCGCCGCCCCCGCCATCATATCCATCGCGGCCCAGATCGGATGCGGCAGCGGCTGGCCGGTGACGAACTGCCCCAGCTTGATCAGCAGCCCGCAAAGGATGCCGATCACCAGAGGCGTTCGCAGCACGCCTTTCAGCGCATTGATCCCCACCCGCGCAAGGCTGATGCCCTGACCTGCCGAGCGCGTGGCCTCCATCGCCAGAATGCCTACCGTATAGAGGAAGGGCGAATGGATCGAGATGATCGCGAAATTGCCCGCCAGCGCCTCGGTGCCATAGGCGCGCTCGGTGATCGGGATGCCCAGCAGCAGCGAGTTGGAAAACAGGCAGCAGAAACCGATGGCGATCGCCTCGTCGGGATGGCGGCCCATCAGGCGCGCGCCCAGAATGCCGACCCCGAAGGCCAGCAGAGCGCCCGCGTAAAAGCTGACCATCAGCCGCCAGTCGAAGCTTGCGCCCAGATCCAGTTTCGCAATCGACCGCGCCAGCAGCACCGGCACCGCGAAATTCTGCGCAAAGCGCATCAGCCCGTCAACCGCTGTCTCCGAAAACAGGCCTTTCCAAGTGGCAAGATAGCCAAGACCGACGATCAGGAAGACAGGTAGGATGACGTCGATCAATGCGCTCATGCGTCGGGCAGCTCCAGCACCATGCCATCATAGGCGGGGACCACATGATCGGGGGTCTCGCGCATCACCGCGTCATAATCGAGGTCGATATGCATATTGGTGATCACGCCGTGGCGGTTGCCCGCGCGCTCCATCCATTCCAGCGCAAGCGCCAGATGGGCATGGGTCGGATGCGGCTTGCGACGCAGCCCGTCCAGCACCCAGATATCGAGGTTTTGCAGATAGGGCCAAGCCAGAGGCGGAATATCCGACACATCGGGCAGATAGGCCAGACCGCCCTGCGGCCCGCCGATACGGAAGCCCAAAGCCTTGATATTGCCGTGATCCACCTCGAAAGGGGTGAACGGCAACTGCCCGCCCGCGCCATCGATGATGAAGGGGCCGTCGATCTCGGTCAGCTCGCAGATCGGTTTGTAATTGCTGTCCTCGGGCTGGACAAAAGCATAGTCGAAGGCCTTGACCAGACGGCCAGCGGTCTCGGGGTCGGCAAAGACCGGCAGACGCTGGCCCATGTTGAACACGATCTGGCGCAGGTCATCGAGCCCGTGGATATGGTCGGCATGCGAATGTGTATAGACCACCGCATCCAATTCGCCCACGCCCGCATCCAGCAGCTGCGCGCGCATATCGGGGCCGGTGTCGATCAGCACGCGGGTGGTGCCTGCCGCGCCCAGACGTTCGACCAGCATCGAACATCGGCGGCGGGCGTTCTTGGGGTTTGCGGGGTCACATTCCCCCCAATGCCCGCCAAGCCGCGGCACGCCGCCCGAGGAACCACAGCCAAGGATCGTGAAGCGCAGGGTCATTTGGCCCTCCAACTGGCGGCCTTGGCAAAGAGCGTGTCGAAGTTGTTCTGCGTCTGCGCTGCAAACTCGGCGTAGTCCATGCCGAAGACCTCGGCACCCACACGGGCGGTATGGGCGGTGTAGGCCGGTTCGTTGCGCTTGCCGCGATGGGGTTTGGGCGCAAGATAGGGGCTGTCGGTTTCCACCAGAATGCGGTCCACGGGGGCGGTGGCGAAAATATCGCGGATCTCCTGGCTTTTCGGGAAGGTCGCAATGCCCGACATCGACAGGTAGATCCCCATTTCAAGCGCGGCTTTCGCCAGTTCCGGCCCCGAGGAAAAACAATGCAGCACGCAAGGATAGGCTTTGCGGGCCATGCCCTCGCCAAGGAGTTTCGCCATATCCTCATCGGCATTGCGGGCATGGATGATCAGCGGCAACTGGGTTTCCTGCGCCGCCTCGATATGGATCTTCAGGCTGACCTTCTGCACCTCGGCGCTATCGGCGGAATAGTGGTAATCCAGACCCGTCTCGCCAAGCCCCACGAATTTCGGGTGCTGCGCCAGCGCCACCAGCTCCTCGACCGAGACCATCGGCTCTTCGGCGGCGCTCATCGGGTGGGTGCCTGCCGCATAGAAGACCTGATCATAGCGCTCGGCAATCGCGCGGACCTGCGGTTCATTTTTCAGCCGCGTGCAGATGGTCACCATCCGGCTGACGCCCGCCTCGAGAGCGCGGGCAATGACCTGATCGCGGTCCTCGTCGAAACTGTCGAAATCCAGATGGCAGTGGCTGTCGGTAATTTGCGGAATATCGGTCTCGCGGGCCACTTTGCCTCTCTTTCCGGGCGGCTCAGGCGGCCGCCGCTGTTAATTTAAGAACCATATCGACCACCAGCGCGGCAGGGTCAAGGTTCACCGCCCGCCCATGACGCGCGCGGGTGCCAAGTTCTTGGTGCAATGCCGCCCATTTCATCGCTGCCAGCTGGTCGGGCGACAATCGCGCCATCAGCTTGGCCTCGCCCTGCGCCCCTTCGGGATGGGGCGGGCCCATCACGCCCGCACGCGCCAGCCGCGCCATGAACAGATCCAAGAGCCCCAGCGCCAAATCAAACCGCTCGGCATTCTGCTTGCCGGTGAAACTTTCGGCCAAGGCCAGCGCCTTGGGGCGGTCAAGGCGGGGCAGGGTGGCCATAAGATCCACAATCTGGGCATAGGTCTCGAGCCCGCCCAGATTGATCAGCCGGATCGCCTCGCCCACCGACCCTGCCGAAAGCGCCGAAAGCGCCATCATATCCACATCGGGGTCCATTGCCTCGGCCTGATCCAGCGCCTGCGCCATGGCCTCGGGGTCCAGCGCATGTAGCCGCAACTCGCGGCAGCGCGAGCGGATGGTCGGCAAAAGCCCCGCAGGCTGATGCGAGATCATCAGGAAGGTCACCCGCTCGGGCGGCTCTTCCAGAAGCTTCAGCAGCGCATTGGCGGCCTGCACATTCATTTCGTCGGCGCAATCCACGATCACCACACGGGGGCCGCCGTCACTGGCCGATAGATGCAGGAAGCTGCGCATCTCGCGCACGCGGTCCACGCGGATATCCTGAGACAGGGCCGATCCGGTGGCATTCGGCCCGCGCTTGAGCTCGAACACACCGGGTTCGGACCCTGCCATGATCCGCCGCACCGCCGCATGGTCGGGGTCGGTATTCAGGGTCTCGGGCGGCTCGGGGGCGAACATGCCGCCTGCCTCGGGCTGCGACATCAGGAATTTGGCGATGCGCCATGCAAACGTCGCCTTGCCGATGCCGCGCGGGCCGGTCAGCAGCCAGCCGTGATGCAGGCGCCCTGCACGGAAGGCCTCAAGAAACTCGGCCTCGGCCTTCGACTGGCCAAAGACCGCCTCGGCCATACGCGGATGGGGCGCACCCTCGATGCAGGAGGGATCGGGCAGGCCCGGCTCGGTTTTGGCGGCTCTCGGGGCCATCAGGGGGCCTTCTTCAGGTCGGCGGCCATGTCCTGCGTGTAGCGCAGCACATCGGCGGCCACCTCTTCGGGGGAGCGCCCGCCATTGATCGTGCGGAACCGGTCGGGGAAAAGGTGGCTCAGATCCACAAACCCCGCGCGCATCTTCTTTTGCAGGTCCAGCCCGAAATCCTCGAACCGTTCCTCATGGCCCTGCCGTCCCTTGGCACGCGCGAGCCCCACTGCGGGGTCGATGTCGATCAGGAAGGTCAGATCGGGTTCGCGTCCGATCATCATATCGTGCAGGCGGTCCACCAAAGCGCGGATATCGCCGCGCGAGAGGCCCTGATACATGCGGGTGCTGTCGGCGAAACGGTCGCAGATCACCACTTTGCCGGCGGTCAGTGCGGGCGTGATCACCCGCTCCATATGGTCGCGCCGCGCGGCGGTGAACAGGAGAAGTTCGGTATGGGGCGACCAGCGGTCCGGCTCGCCCTGCAGGACGAGCGCGCGGATTTCCTCGGCCCCGGTCGACCCGCCGGGTTCACGGGTCAGAACGACATCGAGGCCCTCCTTGCGGAGAGCCTCTGCCAGAAGACGGGCTTGGGTCGATTTGCCCGACCCGTCAATCCCCTCGAAACTGATGAACATCAGAATCCCTTAGCTGTTAGCGGCCTCAAGGGCCTTCGCGGTTAGCCGCGACAATGCCGTTTTTATCCGGATCATGAAACCCCCTTCGGCCACATCTTCGCCCGCGACCAGATCGACCATCTTCGGCTTGTCGATCCCCGGAATGGTCAGGGCCAGTTCTCCCAGCTTGGTTCCGGCCTTGACCGGCGCTTCGATGGGGGTGGTGTAATGCGCCTCGGCCTTGATCGCATCCTGCGCGGTGGCGGGCACCAGCAGTTCGAGATCCTCGGCAGGCACCAGCGAGACATCTTTCTGCGCGCCCAGCCAGACCGGCACGCGGGCCACCTGCGTGCCCTTGGTGACAACGGTTTTCATAACGAATTGGCGAAAGGCCCAGTTGGCAACCGCCTCGGCCTCCTGACGGCGGGCGGTTTCGCTATCCATACCGGCCAGCACGAAAACGATGCGGCGGTTGCCCAGATGGGCCGATCCCACGATACCATAGCCCGCTTCCTGGGTATGGCCGGTTTTCATGCCATCTGCGGTCCAGTCAGCGGCCTTGATCTCCAGCAGCGGGTTGCGGTTTTGCGCATTCGCGGGCGCGCGGTCCTTGTAATTGAATTCGGTCATCCCGAAGAACTTATAATATTCGGGGAATTCGGTGATGATGCGGGTCGCGAGGATGCCCAGATCATGGGTGGACATGCGCTGGCCGGGGTCGGGCCAGCCCGAGGCATTGGCAAACATCGAGTTCTTCATGCCCAGTTGGTGGGCGCGTTCGGTCATCTGTTCGGCAAAGGCGGATTCCGAGCCTGCCAGCCCTTCGGCCACGGTCACACAGGCATCATTGCCGGAATTGATGATGATCCCGTGGATCAGCTCTTCCACCGTCGGACGGTCCATCGTGTTGAGGAACATCGTCGAGCCGCCCATCGATTGCGCATGGTCGGAGACGGAGAAGGTCGTGTCCATCGTCACCCGCCCGTCGCGCAGCGCCTCGAACAGCAGATCCAGCGTCATCAGCTTCGACATCGAGGCGGGCGGCAGCGGAATATCGGCATTTTTTGCCATCAGGACGGTTTTGGTCGAGACATCATAGACCCACGCCGCCGAGGCCGAGGTGTCGAATGCTTTTGCCTTGGGCGCCGTGAACGGCAGGACAGTCACCACCGTGAGGCAAAGTGCGGCGAACCGGTGCGCGAAACGCATCATATTTCTTCCTTATTTCGAGACGGCAAAGGCGTCGGTAAAGCCCAGCCCCTTGATTTTCGTCAGCAACGTGTTGCGGTCGGATTGGGACGCGGCGGGACCAGCCACAACGCGCCAGAATTTCTTGCCCTGCCAGTTTTCCTCAATGGTCTGGGCCACAACGCCGGATTTACCAAGCTTGGCGGTTGCGCTTTCGGCATTGGCCTTGACCGAGAAGATCCCGATCTGCACCAGCAGACCGCCTGGTTTGGCGGCGGAGGGCTGGACGGATGCGGCCTGCGCGGCGGGCGGTTTGGAGGCCGCTTTGGGGGCGGGCTTGGCTGCCGGTTTCGCGGCAGGCTTGCCCGAGCCCTGCGGGGCGGGGGGCGCCTTTGCGGGCGTCTGTGCGGGCAGGGCGCCGGTGGTGATGGTTTCGGGCGTCATCGCGTCGGAGGCGGCCACGACCTCGGCTTCGGGGGCAGGGTCCGTCCCTTCGGGCGCGGCTTCCTGACGGCGCAGCGCCACCACCGAAAGCTTGGCGGGCGCACCGGCCAGCATGCCAAGCGCATCTGCCGCATCCGAGGACACCTGCAATTTGGGGCCGGGATTCTCGCGTTCGCGGCGGAACAGCGCGCCAATCACGAATTTGCCGTTTTCGGTGTTGCGGATGATCACGCGCTCGGGGTCCTTGACGGTCGGATGGGCGACCCAGACACCGCCCAGCGACGGCCGGCCATCCCAAAGCCCCTGCTCCTCGACGGAAAAGACCTGAGGGGCCTCGACATCACGCTCGACCAGCCGTGCCGAGGTCTGCTCGGTCACGGCACCGTCTTCGGTCTTGCTTTTGCCGAAGGGCAGGCCCGTGGTCTGGCAGGCCGCAAGCGACAGGCCCGCGCCAAGCATGAGGATCACCGGAGATAGACGTCGTCTGTGCATTCTGCCCTTCCCATTGACGGGTCGCGATGGGAATATCCCTATCTGCCCTGAGCGCGCCCCGCGGGGCGGCGATTACATTGCCTCGGATGCCAGCCTCTTTCGGGCCGGTCGTGTCGCGCAACTGTAACTGGCAAATCGTCGCAAGGAAAGCACCTCTGGTGCCGTGAAAGGGGCCTGACAAGGCGTCTGGCCTCAGAAATGCGTGAGGGCGCGAAACCTTGCCGGTGCGCGCCCTGTGTGGCGGAGGTTTCCGCCCATGTGTCAGCCGGTGCGCTCACCGGTGTTCTGTGGCGCTAACCGGCCAGCCGCTCCTGCGGGACCTGCTGTGCCACAGGCGCGTCCAGAATGAACTTGCTGCTTTCTCTGGCCAGAGCCTCGGCCATATTCTGCAAGACGCGGGTGGTGGCCGACGCTTCCTCGAACATTGCGGCGTTCTGCTGGGTGACCTGATCAAGCTGGTTCACGGCCGTCTGGATCTCGTTCAGGCCGATCGATTGCTCGGCTGCCGAATTGGCGATATCGCGCACGGCCTGATCCAGCAACACGACCACATCCTGAATTTCCTGCAAGGACACGCCCGACTGGTTGACGAGCGACACGCCCGAGGTCACCTGTTTCTCGGAGGTCGAGATCAGCTCGGCGATTTCCTGTGCCGCCTTCGATGACCGCTGGGCAAGCGCGCGGACCTCCGAGGCCACCACCGCAAAGCCGCGCCCTGTCTCGCCCGCCCGTGCCGCCTCGACACCAGCGTTCAGTGCCAGAAGATTGGTCTGGAAGGCGATGTCGTCGATCACCGAGGTGATGCGCGAAATGGCCTGACTGCTTTGGGCAATCGCATTCATCGCGACGATCGTATCCTGCACGATCTGGCGCCCGTTCTCGGCCCGCACACGCGCACTGCCCACCGACTTCTCGGCCTGACGCGCCCCATCGGCCGAACTTTTGACCGATGCCGCAAGCTGGTTGATGGCCGCCGCCGATTCCTCCAGCGAGGCCGCCTGTGCCTCGGTGCGCTGGCCCAGCTTGTCGCCGGCCTGAGTAAGGCTCAAGGTCTCGACATTCAGCGTCATCGCGCTTTCGACGATGCTGCTGATCAGGGACGAAATCTGCTCGAGCGAGTTGTTCATATCGTCACGCAGCTTTTCCAGCTCTGGCGGCACCTCGACATGCAGCCGCTGGCTCAGATCGCCGCGGTTCATTGCCTCGGCGATACGCTGGAAATCGGCAATCGCGTTTTTGCGCAGGGTCACGTCCGTGGCGAATTTGACCACTTTGACAACCTTGCCCTCGTCATCGAAAATCGGGTTATAGGTGGCCTGAATCCAGATTTCCTTGCCCGATTTGCAGATCCGGCGATATTCCGCGCGCTGGAACTTGCCTGCCCCCAGATCCTGCCAGAACTGTGCATAGGCGGGGCTGGTCCGTTCCGCCTCGGCCACGAAAATCTGGTGATGCTGGCCCGTGATCTCGTCAAGACGGTAGCCCAGAGCCTCTAGGAACAGGTCATTGGCGCGCAGCACCTTGCCCTCGGGGGTGAATTCGATCACCGCCTGAGACCGGCCCAAAGCCGCGATCTGCCCCTCGGCATCCGTCGTGCGGGCCTTGTCGGCGGTAATATCCGTGGCGATCTTGACCACGCGCAGCACCCTGCCGCGATGATCGGTGACCGGATTGTAGCTGGCATTCAGCCAGATATCGCGCCCCGATTTGGTGCGGCGTTTGAACTCGCCCGACTGGAATTTGCCCGCTCGCAGCTCTTCCCAGAACTGCATATAGGCCGGACTGTCCGCCTTACCCACCGGCATGAAGCTTGCATGATGCAGGCCCACCAGCTCGGGGGCCGTATAGCCCATCGCCTTGCAGAAGGCGGCATTGGCAAAAATCACCTCGCCCTCGGGGGTGAATTCGATCACCGCATTCGACTTGTCCAGCGCATCCAGCTTGCCCGTCATCGCCAAGCGGGCCATTTCCTGCTTGGTGACATCGCTGGCCGTTTCGATGATACCGCTGACACGGCCTTCAGGGCCATAGAACGGCGTATAGCTGGCGCTGATATAAACGCACCCGCCCTCGCGTGTCTTGCGTGCGAAGACCTGCGTCTGCGCTTTGCCATTGCGCAGCGCCTCCCAGAAGGCAGAATATTCAGGCAGGTCTGCCTGTCTGTCGGGCATGAAAATACGATGATGCTGGCCGATCAGCGTCTCGGGCGTATAGCCCATCAGATCGCAGAAAATCTGGTTGGCCTGACGGATCGTGCCGTCGGGCGCAAAGCAGATGACCGCTTGCGACTGCAGGACAGCCCATTCGATGGGAAAGCTGTCAGAGGGTGCGGCGGCGCGGCGTTTTTTGAAGGTTAACACGGGAGGTGCTCCGTAATCATTACGGAACCCAAACTAGGCTGAATTACTTAATAATCTGCTTCGTAAGATAAGCATGTGATTGATATACATGGGAAATATAGACAGGATTTACGATCTTAACATGCAGAAAAATTGCAGGTTTACCTAGAGGAAATGGCTAAGTCCCTTATTTCTAAAACAGAATTCGGGATCTACTGCGCGGCGGGCGATTTCTATATCGACCCGCACCGTCCGGTGCCGCGTGCGGTGATCACTCACGGCCATGCCGATCACGCGCGAGCGGGCCACGGGGCGGTTCTCGCTACAGGTGAAACGCTTGATATCATGAGGATTCGCTATGGCGAAACCTTCGCGAGGGCGACGCAGAAGCTGACAGATCCGATTCGCCTTGGCGGGGTGGATCTGCGGCTTGTGCCGGCCGGTCATGTGCTGGGCTCGGCGCAGGTAGTGATCGAGAAAGGCGGGCGGCGCGAGGTGGTGTCGGGGGATTATTCCCGCGTGGCCAATCCGGCCTGTGCGCCCTTCGAGCCTGTGCCCTGCGACCTCTTCGTGACCGAGGCCACCTTTGCCCTGCCGGTCTTCCGTCACCCCGACCCGCTGAACGAGATCAACCGGCTTCTGGCCTCGGTGCGCCGGTTTCCCGAGCGGGCCCATATCGTCGGGGCCTATGCATTGGGCAAGGCGCAGCGGGTCATCATGTTGCTGCGGCAGGCAGGCTATAGCGAGCCGGTCTATATCCATGGCGCACTTCAGGCGCTTTGTGACTACCATCTGTCACAAGGCATTGCCTTGGGGGATCTGCGCCCCGCGACAATAGAGACCGCGCAGGCGCGGGCGCTGCACGGGGCGATCATCATCGCGCCGCCCTCGGCCTTCGGCTCGGCCTGGGTGCAGCGTTTTGCCGATCCGGTGATCGCTTTTGCCAGTGGCTGGATGCAGATCCGCGCCCATGCGCGCAGGCGGGGGGTGGAATTGCCGCTGGTCATCTCCGATCATGTCGACTGGCCCGATGTGACCCGCACCATCCGGCAGGTCGACCCGCAGGAACTCTGGATCACGCATGGGCGCGAGGAGGCGCTGATGCGGTGGGCGGTGCTGGAGGGGCGGCATGCGCGCCCGCTGCATCTGCTGGGCTATGACGAGGAACCCGAGTGATGCGCGCCTTTGCCGAGCTTCTGGAACGTCTGGCCTTTACCGGTGGCCGCAATGCGAAACTGGCCTATCTGGCCGCATATTTCCATGCCACGCCGGACCCCGATCGGGGCTATGCGCTGGCCGCGCTGACCGGTGATCTGTCTTTGGGCCGTGTGCAGCCCGCGCTTTTGCGCGAGATGGTGGCGGAGCGCGTGGATGCCGAGCTGTTTGCGCTGTCTTACGATTTTGTCGGGGATCTGGCCGAGACAATCGCCCTGATCTGGCCCGACCCTGCCACTTGCGAGGATCTGTCTCTGGCCGAGGTGGTCGGCACGTTGACGCCGCTGTCCAGGCCCCAGGCCGCGCGGCAGATCGCGCAATGGCTGGACCATCTGGCCGCCCCCGCACGGCTGGCCCTGCTGAAACTGGCCACGGGCGGGCTGCGCGTTGGGGTTTCGGCACGGCTGGCGCGGCTGGCACTGGCGCAGATGGGCGCGCAGGACGGGGGGCCATCTGTCGAGGAGATCGAGGAACTCTGGCATGGGCTGACCCCGCCCTATGCCGCGCTGTTTGGCTGGATCGAGGGTGGGCCGCGTCCCGCCCATGCCGCGCTTGCGCCGTTCCGTCCGGTGATGCTGTCGACGCCCGTCACCGAGGAGGAGCTGTCGAAATTCGCGCCCGAAGACTATGTGGCCGAATGGAAATGGGACGGGATCCGCGTGCAGGCCGTGTCCGAAGGCGGCACCCGCAGGCTGTATTCGCGCACGGGCGACGATATCTCGGGCAGCTTTCCCGATCTGGTCGGGGCGATGGCTTTCGAGGGCGCACTGGATGGCGAGCTGCTGATCCGGCGCGGCGATCAGGTGGCCCCCTTTGCCGATCTCCAGAAACGTCTGGGGCGTAAGACACCCGGCCAGAAGATGATGGCCGAGGCCCCCGCCGCGCTGCGTGCCTATGACATCCTGACATGGCAGGGCGAAGACCTGCGACCGCTTCCCTTCACCGCTCGTCGCGCACGGCTGGAGCAGGCCGTGGCAGGGCTTGGTCCGCGGCTGGATGTGTCGCCGCTTGTGCCTTTCGCGGACTGGCAGGCGCTGGCGGCATTGCGGGCCAACCCGCCCGAGGCGGTGATCGAGGGGGTCATGCTCAAGCGTCCGGACAGCGCCTATCTGGCCGGCCGCCCGCGCGGGCCGTGGTTCAAATGGAAGCGCGAGGCGCGGCTGGTGGATGCGGTGCTGCTTTATGCACAGCGCGGGCATGGCAAGCGGTCGGGGTTCTACTCGGATTTCACCTTCGCGCTTTGGGATGGCGAGGCGCCGGAGGCGCCGCTGGTGCCTGTCGGCAAAGCCTATTCCGGCTTCACCGATGAAGACCTGCGCCGCCTCGACCGTTTTGTGCGCACCCATACGCGTGAACGCTTCGGCCCCGTGCGCTCGCTTGTGCCGGAGCTGGTGGTCGAGGTGGCCTTCGAGGGACTCAACCGCTCTGCGCGCCATAAATCCGGTGTGGCGATGCGGTTTCCGCGCATCAACCGCATCCGCTGGGACAAACCCGCCCATGAGGCCGACCGCCTGCAATCGCTGCTGGATCAACTGCCCTGATGCCGATACCTTTCGGTCCGGTAGCAAAGGGGGGAATGCAATGTCCGAGAAAACCAGTGCCTTGCGTATGGCGCGCTATAATAGCTGGCAGAACAACGCGATGATTTCGGCGGCCAACCAGTTGCCCATGCGCGAAAGACAGCGCGATTTCGGCACTTTCTTCAAATCGATCGAGGCGACATTCTCGCATCTCTATTGGGCCGACCAGACATGGCTGGCGCGCTTCGGGGTGGGGGCGCCCTTGGGGCTGGGCCTTCCCGAAAGCACCGGCCTGATCCACGATTGGGACCTCTTCCAGAGCGACCGTCAGGCACTTGACCAGCAGATTTTCGACTGGGTCGAGGGGCTGGACGAGACGTGGTTCTCTGGCACGCTGTCATGGTATTCCGGCGCATTGGGGCGCGATATGGTCAGACCGCATGCGCAGGTGCTGGCGCATATCTTCAACCATCAGACCCATCACCGTGGCCAGATCCATGCCATGTTGTCGATGGCAGGTGTCAATTCGGGCGTGACCGATCTGGCCTTCATGCCGGAGTAGGGCCTGTAGATAGAACGCGCCAAAGGGGCGCGCGTTAGGGCTGGCCTTCTGTCCGCTCGGCATCTGGCGCGGGGTCGGGGTCGGGGTCGGGCAGATGGGCGGTGGTGTCGGCCGCCGCCGCAGGCACCTCATCCGCAGGTTCCGTATCCGCAGGCAGCGCAGGGATCGGCACCCGCAGGATCTTGCGCCCCATCGCATAGGCAATGCCGCCGCCGGTCAGGCGGGCCAGTTCGGGGTGGTCCATCTCCAACCCGCCGGTGAAGGTGCCGAAAGCGGGCAGGACCATGTGGGTTTCGCCCACCAGAAGTGCACGGGCGGCACGCCCCGCGATACGGGTCTTGGGGTGGAAATGCCCCGAGATATCCGGCCCCCGTCCGGCCTTGTGCCGGAAGGTCAGGTTGCCGAAGCGCAGCTCGGGCATGATATCTCCGGGCAGGTCATGCTGGCCCGGATCATGGTTGCCGGTGATCCAGATCCAGTCAGAGACCTTGGCAATCGCCGCCAGCCGCGCCTTGACCGAACGCGCCAGAGACCGCCCCGCCTCATCATCGTCAAACGCATCCCCCAGCGAGACCACGCAGGCGGGTTTGGTGAAAAACAGCGTGGCATCAAGGCGGGCCAGAGTGTCGAGATCCCCGAAAGGGGGCAGCAGCGCGCCGCCCCGCCGCGCCACGCGCTCGGCCTTGCCGAAATGCAGATCCCCCAAAATCAGGGTGCGCCGTTCGGGCCAGTAAAGCGCCCCTGTGGACAGCACCATGAAACTATGGCCCGCAAAGCGCACGGGCGCCGTGACCAGCTTCTCGTCGAAATCGGGGAGTATGCTCGACATCCCGTCCGTCATGTCAGACCTGCCTCTTTCATCAACCGCTCGGCTTCCTGTTCCATCAGACGCATTTCGCCCGAACCGCCACGGATCGCAACCCGTCCGGCCTCCAGCAGAAGTGGCGCGGCCAGGGGGGACACATGCGCCAGCGGGTGATAGGCGATCCGCTCATGGGCCTGCAACATGTCCTCGATCCGGCCAAAATCCACAAGCCCCCGCTGCGCTTCGTCTTGGGTCATCCTTAACATGAGATGCTGCGGGTCGTGCCGACGCAGGGTGTCATACAGAATATCCGAGCTGAAAACCGCCTGTTTGCCAGAGCGCCGTCCGCCGGGCAGGGTGCGCTGGATCAGGCCCGCAATGGTGGCCACCGTGCGGAAGGCGCGCTTCATCACCGCATTCTGCCCCAGCCAGTCGGCAAAGCCCATGCGCAGTCCCGCAGGTTCCAGCAGGCTGGCGGGATGGTGCACCGGAGCGACCGACCAGATCAGAACCGCATAATCGGTGGCGGTAAAGCCCAAAGGCCCCAGACCCAGATCCTCCATCCGTTTGGTGACCAGAAGGCCCAGCGTCTGATGGGCATTGCGCCCCGCAAAGCCGTAGATGCAGGTATAGTGGCGGTCCTTGCGGGGGAAGGTCTCGACCAGCAGGACGCGCGGCTGCGGCAGGCCGGAAAGGCGACCCTGCCGGTCCAGCCAGTCGCGGCAATGGGGGGGCAGGGCCTGCCAGCGGGCAGGGTCCGCGATCAGCGCCTCGACGCGGTGGGAAAGCTGGGTCGAGGTGGCCAGCTTGGTGCCGGAATAGACCGCGATCTTCGGGTCGCGCCCGCGGGCGGGGCTGACCTCGACCACCAGATCATGCAGCCCCTCATAGCGCACCACCTGACCGCCAATCAGGAAGGTATCTCCGGGCGAGAGGGTGGCGGCAAAGGCTTCCTCGACCTCGCCCAAAGGCGCGCCGCCCCGCCGCGCTTTCATCCGCACCTTCAGGGTCTCGCTATCGACGATGGTGCCGATATTCATCCGCAGATCCCGCGCCGCACGGGGGTCGCGCAGCTGCCACACCCCCTGCCGCTGCATCAGGCGCTGCCAGCGGTCATAGGCCCGCAGCGCGTAACCGCCCGTGGCGCAGTAGTTCAGACAGGCGTCGAAATCCTCTTGCGAGAGACCGGTATAGGGGCCCGCCCGCTGGATTTCGGTATAAAGCGCCTCTGCCGAAAACGGGCCTGCGCAGGCGGTCAGCAGGATATGCTGGCACAGCACATCCAGAGGGCCGGGGCCGCGTGGGTCGCCATCCAGATCATGCGCGCGCACGGCCTCGAGGGCTGCGGCACATTCGATCTCCTCAAAGCGGTTGGCGGCGACGATACGCGCGCGCGAGGGTGTGTCATAGCGGTGATTGGCCCGCCCGATCCGTTGCACCAGACGTTTGACATTCTTGGGCGCACCCACCTGAATGACCAGATCGACATCGCCCCAATCCAGCCCCAGATCCAGCGAGCCGGTGCAGACCACGGCGCGCAGGCGGCCTGCCACCATCGCCGCCTCGACCTTCTGGCGGGCCTCACGCGCCAGCGAGCCGTGATGCAGCCCGATCGGCTCGTTGGTGTCATTGACCTCCCAGAGCGCCTGAAAGAACAGCTCGGCCTGCGCGCGGGTGTTCAGAAACACCAGCGTCAGGCGGGCCTCGCGAATGGCGGCCATCACATCGCGCACCGCATAGCGCCCGCCGCCGCCCGCCCACGGTGGCGGATCGGTGGTGGCCAGCATGGCAATATCGGGGGGCGGTCCGGGATCGGCCTGCAGGATATGCGCCCCGCCCATAAAGCGGGCCAGCCCCTCGGGGTCTTCCACCGTGGCCGACAAGCCGGTGACGGTCAGCGCGGGCGAAAGGACGCGCAGCCGCGCCAGCCCCAGCATAAGCTGGTCCCCACGGCGGCTTTCGGCCAAGGCGTGGATCTCGTCGAGGATCACCCGTTTCACACCGGCGAAAATTTTGGGGGCTTCGGGATAGGACAGCAGCAGCGCCAGCGATTCCGGTGTGGTCAACAGGATGTCGGGCGGGTCCACGCGCTGCCGTCTGCGGGTGGTGGCCTTGGTGTCGCCGGTGCGGTCCTCGATGCGGATCTGCAACCCCAATCCGGTCACAGGGGCGGTCAGCGCCCGCGCGATATCGGCACTCAGCGCCTTGAGCGGGGAGACATAAAGCGTATGAAGCCCGCCTTTGGTGCCCTTTAGCAGATCGGCAAGGCTGGGCAGAAAGCCCGCAAGCGTCTTGCCCCCGCCCGTGGGCGCGATCAGCAGCGTGTCGCCCGGCTGGCGCAACATTTCCAACTGGTGGGGATGGGGCACCCAGCCCTGATCTGTAAACCAGCGTTGCAGCTTGGGGGGCAGGGCCGGTTCTGGCGGAGGGGGGATCTGGGCTGTCATGCCTAGCAGATAGGGTGGTCCGGCGCCCGCGCAATAGGGCGCCGCAGGGTTCTGTCACCGCCCCGCCGTTACATGCACGGGAGCGGCGGAGGCAAGGGCAGGGTCAGTTCCGCAAAAAGCCCATCTTGGTCAGCACATCCGACAGATCCCCTGTGGTATAGGGTTTGCGCATCAGCTCGGCCTCGGGATAGGCGTCAATGCCGGCTTCGTTCGCATCATAGCCGGAAGCCAGCACGATAGGGACCCCCTGCGCGGCGAGATGTTCGGCCACCGGCAACGAGGTTTCCTCGCCCAGATTGACATCCAGCACGGCAAGCTTCGGCACGAACCCGTCCTTCAGGATCGACAGCGCCTCGGCTACGGAGGCCGCCGTGCGCACCTCGTCCGCGCCCATGTCCTCCAGCATTCCTGCCAGATCCAGCGCAACGATCATCGTATCTTCCAGCACAAGAGCCGGACCACCAACCCAAGGTTCGCCACTGGCAGGAGAGGTTTCGTCTTGCATATTGATCTCTGGATTTCCATCAAACGGGCGATGAGTGATAACAATATTGGCCGGTAATGAGAAGCGCGCCTCGACGCCGGCCGAGTTGTAACGCACCTCGGCGGCGCCTTTCAGCTCATGCGGGATGGTCTTCTCGATCACGGTCGAGCCGAAGCCGCGACGCGTGGGTGCACGCACCACCGGTCCGCCCCGCTCGTGCCAGTCGATCGTCCATGTGCCATCGGGCTCTTCGGTAATGCCGATCTCGACCCGTCCGCTGGGCGCATGCAGGGCCCCGTATTTCACCGAATTGGTCACCAGTTCGTGGAAGACCAGCGCCAAGGGCGTGAACGCCTCTGCCGTGATGACGATATTCTGGCCCGTGAAATCCAGACGGCTCTTGTTGCCCAGCCCGAAGGCATTGGCCTCGACCTCGATCAGCTCGGCCAGCGGGATCGGCGCGAACTGGTCGCGGGTCAGCTGGTCATGGGCGCGCGCCAGCGCGTTGATGCGCCCGTCCAGTGCCACGGTGAATTCGCTCAATGTCTCGGCGCCGCTGCTGGACTGTTTCATGATCGAGCGGATGAGATTGAGGATATTGCGCACACGGTGGTTCAGCTCGGAAATCAGCAATGCCTGCCGTTCCTGCGCCTGTTTGCGCTCTTTCTCGGCCTGATCGGTCAGCTTGAGCACCACTTCCAGCAAGGTGCCGCGCAGGGCCTCGGCGGCCCGCAACTCGCCCGCCGCCCAAGGCGCACAGTGGCCATGCACCTCCTCGCGCCACGCCTCGAAAGATTTGCGCGGGCTCAGGCGGTCGCCATTGGGACCATGCTCGACCGGTTTCTCGGGGTTGCCCGCCCATGTCACCGATTTCGCGATCTCGCGGCGGAACAGCACCAGATAGTCGCGCGGACGGCGCGAGATCGGCAGCGCCAGCAGGCCGGCGCAGTCTTCCTGATAGGTCGCGGCCTCGGGAAAGCCTTTGGACAGATGGTCGGTCGCATAGACCCGCGATCCCGAAGCGGTGTTGAGATAGCGTGCAAGGCGGTAGAACTGTTCTTCGGTCGGGGTGGTGCCCTGTGTCAGCAGCTTGCCGTCACTGTAAAGCGCGATCCCGTCGAACTGGATCAGATCCTCGATCTGGCGGGCGATATCGCTGAAATTCTCGGCCCACTCGCTGGTGGCCGAAACCAGCGCCATGATCCGGTTATGGGTCTCTTGCGCGCGCAGGGCCGATTCATTTTCGATCATCGTCTCGGCGCGGGCCAGCTCGTAGGCGAAAAGCTGGCCGAAAAGTTCGACCGAGGTGCGCTTTTCGTAATCCATGATCAGCGGTTCGGGATGGTGGCAGGCAATCAGCCCCCACAATTCCCCCTGATTGAGGATGGACACCGACATCGAGGCCTGAACGCCCATATTGCGCAGATATTCCAGATGGATCGGCGAAACCGAGCGCGATACGGAAAGCGACAGGTCCAGTGGCTCCCCCATCGGGTTTTGCGCCGGTAAGATCTCGGAGCCCGCATCATCGACATTGCCGATCAGCCGTAGAAGCGAGCGTTTATAAAGGGCGCGCGCCTGTTTGGGGATGTCGGACCCCGGAAAGCGCAGCCCCAGATAGCCACTCATGCCGGGGGCAAGCGCCTCGGCGATCACCTTGCCGGAGCCATCGGGCGAGAACTGGTAGACCATCACCCGCGCAAACCCCGTCAGGCGACGCAGGCTTTCGGCGGCAGAACTCGCCATCTGCGGCACATCGCGCATCGTCGACAGCTTCTGGATCAGCGGCTGCACCACGGCCAGATCACTGGCATGGTTGTGGCTTTTCTTGATTTCGAATTCCAGAATGAACCCATGCTTATAGGCATGGGCCGCTACGTCAAAAAGCACACCGCGCCGCCCGATTTCCAAGCCGAAAAGACGCACCGTTTGCTGGTCGAGGCTGAGCCGCGTCAGATGGGCACGGATCAGTTGCTTGGTCTGCACCGGCAGCAGATCGGCCAGCGGCAGCCCCAGCAGGTCTTCGGCAGCAAGGCCCAGCATGCGCGCGGCATTGGCCGAATGATGCTGCACGATCCAGTCATGGCTCAGCGCAATCAGGCAGGCCCAGCTTTGGACGCGCCCGAGCTGGTGGATCGGTTCGCGGTCGCAATTTGTAAGATCCGTTTGGGTCAAGGCGGAATAGTCCGGCATCTGGGTCATAAAGGTGCTTTCTCTGCCCGATGGGGATGCATCGGTGCAGCAGGGGACGAGAGATGCTGAGACAGGGCAAGGGCGAACCATTCGAAGCACTGTTCGGCATCTGCGATAATACTCTCGGTTTGAGGATTTTCTACCGAAATTTGAGACGTTTGATGAACGTAGTTTTGCCAAAGACGGGGGTCGAAAACATGTTCCAGATACTGGCTTGGCACCGCGTCGCGGCCCTGTTGTACAAGGGCCTCGCGACGGCGGCGGGCCAGCACCTGTGTGCCCAGCCGCGACCCGAATAGCACATAGTCTCGGGCCAGCGGATGCAGGCGCAGCGGGGCCGTGTTCTGGCTTTGAGGCGCGTCGCCACAAAGGGCATGACCCGTGAAAGGCGCCAGATCGGCCTCCAGCGCCGCCAGCAGCCTGCGGATCAGCGCCGAGCCCGCCATTTGCTCCGGTGCAGGATCCGTATCGGTTGCGGCCTGCATCCGGCCCAGAGCCTGACGATGCGCGCGCAGGAAGACCGCATAATCGGCATCGATCCCGAGATCGAGCGCCGAGAACGCGCGGTCCAAGGCATCATGGGCAGGTGTAAGACGCTGCCGCAGGGCATCGCGCAGGGTTTGTGCACCGGAACTGGCCGTCTCTGGCGCGGCGGGGGAATGGGTCAATGGCAACATGCTTTCGCAGTAAGAGTGAACTTGTTACGCGCGGGTATAGCGAAACTTATAAAGAATGAGAGGGCACAAATCATGCGCCTCGTCCCCCTTGGCACAGGTGCCGCATCCCAACTATGTCAAAAGACATAACTCAAAGATTTTTTCCCTCGTTGTTCGTGGCCTATCGGCTGAAGATTTCGGTTCATGCATACCAATCGGGCTAACCTGTCATGGCCGTGAAGGTTCCCTCGGTGCAGAAATAAAGTTCTCGCGCGGCCAAGGTTGTCTTGGCGCTGGCTTGCGCCATTTGTGGGGAGAATATCACAGGCCCGCCCGCACAGGTTTCGCGTAGGTTTCGGGCGGTTGCGGAGGGTCTGCCCATGATGCGTTATCACTGCCCGTCCTGTCGCGCCGAAGTCTATTTCGGCAATGACACCTGTCTGTCCTGCGGGACGGAACTCGTGTTCGAGCCCGGACGCGGCTTTCTGGATTTGCGGGCGGAAGGCCTGCCGGCTTGTGAAAACCGTGCGCGTATCGGCTGTAACTGGGTGGCCGATGCGCAGGAGGGTGCGCAGGGAGGGCTGTGCCTGTCCTGTCGGCATACGACGGTGATCCCCGATCTTTCAGTGGAGGGCAATCTGCAGCGCTGGGCCGAGTTCGAAGCGGCCAAGCGCAATCTGATGCGGATGGCTGTCCTGCTGGATCTGCCCCTGACCGACAGCGCGGGGCCGCGCCCGCGTTTTCTGTTCAAAGCGCCGGATGCGGGCGAAGCGGTGGTGATGGGGCATGCCGACGGCGATATCACGCTCAATATCGCCGAGGCCGATGATGAGTATCGCGCCGCGACCCGTGCGGAAATGGGCGAGCCCTATCGCACCCTGATCGGGCATTTGCGCCACGAATCGGGGCATGCGTTCTGGGAGGTGCTGGTGAAGCCCTTTCCCGACCGTCTGGCGGCGTGCCGTGCGTTGTTCGGTGATGAGCGCGAAGATTACGGGCAGGCGCTGGAGCGCCATTACGCGCAGCCCGCGCCCGCAGGGTGGGAGCAGGCCTTCGTGTCCGAATATGCCACCGCCCATCCATATGAGGATTTCGCCGAAAGCTGGGCAAACCTGCTGCATATCCTCGACGGGCTGGAAACCGCGCTGTGTTACGGGCTGATGCCTGCAGGGCACGAACTGGCCGCGCCCGAGGCCCCGCGCGATATCCTGTTCTGGTTGCTGGGGATCGCGATGGAGGATCTGGTCTCGGCCTGGATCGCGCTGTCACTGGCGCTGAACGCGCTGAATGACAGTCTGGGCCATCCCAGCTTCTATCCCTTCATCCTCACCCCGAAGGTCTCTGAAAAGCTGGATTGGGTGCGGCAGGTCATCCGGCAGGGATGTCTGGCGGAGTAGGGGGCGGCGGATCAGGGGGGCGCAAGGAAGCCATACTGCTGCAACTCGGCTTTCGAGAGCAGATAGATCCGGTCGGGGGCGGTTCGCATGGCAGGCTCCATCACCGCAGGGTCGATGCCCATCCTGATCAGATAGGCCATCACCGCCGCTTGCCCGCGCTGCACAGATTCCACCGCCATGAAGGCGGGTAGGATGGCGCTGGTGCCGAAGCTGTGCTGATGCACGCCAAGCTTGCCATTGGGCGCAACCTGCCGCGTGCGGCCTCCGGCAAAGAGATAGGGGCAGGCGGACAGGCAGATCGCCCCGTCCTTGACCGAGGTCGCAATGCCGCTGTCGCGCAGAACCTCGCCGATCTCCAGCGCATCCGAGACCGAACCGCCGGTCGAATCAAGACTGACCATGCGGATGGTCTGCCCCGTTTCGGCGCGGCGGCGCAATTCCTCGGTGATGCGGGCCGCATCGCCGGCGGCGATCTGGCCGGTCAGGGTCAGATCCGCCCCTTCGCCGCCAAGCTCCAGCCGCTCGGGCATCGGGCCTTGCGGGGCGGGCACGCCCGGAGCGGTGCCGGGCCTGCGATCGGGCGTATAGGGGCGGGTCGAGGGGCCGGAGGGCAGGGGCGCGGTCAGCGGGTCCTTGCCGCCCCAGCTACCGATCAGGTCAATCCCCATCAGCGCCACGCCAATGGCCACCTGCGCGCCGATCAGCGCAACGATGACGCGCCGGATCTGGTTGGGCGGTTGGGATATGTCGCGCATCGCCGCTTACTCCACCGGATGGAGGGAGGCGGCAGGCGCGGGCGTTCCGTGCCGCATCTCGGGCGGGGAGACCGTGGGGGGCGGCGTCAGGTCAGGCCCGATATTCAGATCCCGCGCAGCTGCCAGTGCCGCGCGCAGCTCGGCCACGGTCATATGCTCTTCGGGGGCATGGGCGCCTTGCGCCTGACGGATTGCCGACTGCACCACCATCAGGATGAAGACCAGAACGGCAGGCAGGAGGTCGATGGCGATCGCCCCCGCCCAGGACGGGACGAAATTGCCCGCATAGCGGATCACCGCATCGGCGGCCGAAAGCGCGGTATATTCGATTTCGGCGGGGTCGGGCAGGGCCTGCACCTCGGCGGCGGCGCTTTCCAGCGTGCTGGCGCGGTCGGCCAGAAGGGTCATGACCGAGGCAATCGTGCTTTCTTGCGAGCTGCGCCCCGCATCGGTGCTGGCATCAAGGTCGGGCAGCACCACCGAATCCCGCAGGTCTGCCGCCGCCCGCATCACCAAAGGCGCGACATTCAACTGGCGTAGCTCGGCAATAATCGCCGACAGCCGCACCGCCTCTTCGGAAAACCGCACCGAGCGGCCCTCGACCGCGCCCGGCTCGACCGAAAGCGCCCGCATCCGCGACAGGATCGCATTGCCATTGGCAAAGGCTTCCTCCACCGCCTTGTCCTGTGCGGCAATCTGCGCCTCAAGGCCCTGTAGCTCGTTGGATTTCTGGGTCAGGACCCGGAAGACCGCACCACGCCCTGCAAGCCCCGACAGATCGCCCGTGGCTTCCTGCTGGGACAGCCCGTCGAATGTGTCGCGCACGCGGGCCACATCGCGGGCCAGCGCCTGACCGGCAATGGTCTTGGCATGGGTGCGTTCCAGCGCGGTCTGATACTCCTGTACGGTATGGGCCAGATGCTGTTCTACCGCCGCCGCCCCCGCCAGCGCTGCGGCATTCAGCCAGCTCGACATGGCGACAATCGCCAGCGATCCCAGCGCCATGCTCAGCAGCAACCCCAGCCGCGAGGCCGCCGTGCGCATCGCGGGCAAAAGCCGCATCATATAGGACCAGAACACGAAGATCCCCACCGAGACCGCCAGCGAATAGCTGAGCGCGGCAAAGGTGGTCCATGCCCCGCTATCATCCAAGAGCGAGCGCACGCCCAGATAGGTATAGATCCCCGACGCCGCCGCCAGCACGCCAAGCGCCGCGCCGGTAAAACTGTCGAGCCAGCGCAGATGGCGCGATAGCTCGTGGGCGTAACGATGGGCCTCGCTTTCGGGGGGGGTGGAGGTCTGCGAAACGGGCGGAAGAGGCGTATCGGCCAAGGGCGGCTCCTTTAAAGGGGCAGGGCTGGGAAGAACGTCTGGTGGTGGGGGCGGTGCATCACCGGCACGGCCCCGATATAAATCGCGATGGGAGGCGCGTATTTCAAGGGCGCGCGCCTGCCAGCCCCCGCCTCAGTAAAGGGGGAAGACGGGCCGCCGGATTTCGCGCCGTCGGGGCTTTCGCGGCTTTGGGGCCGTTTTGCCCCTTTGCTTTTGCCGCGCGCCCCATATCTTGAGAGCCAGCAAAGGAGATATCCATGAGCACCGAAAAGACCTATGCCAAGTCGCGCGACGCGATCGAACGCCTGACGCCCGAGCAGTTCCGCGTGACCCAGCAATCGGGCACCGAACGCCCCGGCACGGGCGCGTATCTGCACGAGAAGCGCCGCGGCCTCTATGTGGATGTGGTCTCGGGCGAGCCGCTTTTCGCATCCTCGTCCAAGTATGAATCGGGGTGCGGCTGGCCCAGTTTTACCCGCCCGCTCCTTGCGGACCACATCACCGAGATCCATGATACCAGCCACGGCATGATCCGCACCGAGGTCCGCTCGACCTATGGGGACAGCCATCTGGGCCATGTCTTTCCCGACGGCCCGCGCGAGCAGGGGGGCTTGCGCTATTGCATCAACTCGGCCTCGCTGCGGTTTGTCCCGCTCGAGGAGATGGAGGCCGAAGGTTACGGCGATCTGATTGCCCGCATCGACTGACAGCAAGGGGGGCGGAGCGCTGGCGCGTCGCCCCGTTTTGTGGCCCGTTTTGTGTCCTGCTTCGTGGCCTGCCTGTCCCGCGCGGTGTCTCCGGTTCTGTTCCGGTTTGGCTCGGGGGCAGAAAGATATGTGGATCTGCGCACAAAAGGTCCCGCCTCGGGGCCTTTCGAATGGCGGGGCGCTGTGGCAGGCTCGCCCCCGATAGGCCCGACTGATGCGCGCGTCCCGCCGGGCAGGGCGCGTCTTTGTGGCTTATGTCCATCCCGCGCGTCGGACCCGCAGTTGACCCCGCACTCTGAGAGGAATGAGTATATGCGTAAAGTAAAGCTTGGCCGGACCGATATCGAGGTGAGCGAGATCTGCCTCGGGTCGATGACATGGGGCTCGCAGGACAGCGAGGAAAACGGTCATGCCCAGCTCGATTATGCTTTGGAGCGCGGCGTGGATTTCATTGACACCGCCGAGATGTATCCGGTCAATCCTGTGTCGAAGGACACGGTGGGCCGCACCGAAGAGATCATCGGGAACTGGCTGGCCCGAACCGGCAAGCGGCAGGATGTCATTCTGGCGACCAAGATCACCGGCGAGGGCGGTGCCGCGCGCGAGGGGGCGGCGATTACCGGACCGGCCATCCGCGCCTGTGTCGAGGACAGCCTGCGCCGCCTGCAAAGCGATTATATCGACCTCTACCAGTTCCACTGGCCCAATCGCGGCAGCTACCATTTCCGCAAGACATGGAGCTTTGCACCCGACCGGCAGCCCGCGAAATCGGGGATCCGCGCCAATATGGTCGAGTGTCTCGAAACGCTAGGGGCGTTGGTCAGGGAGGGCAAGCTGCGCGCGTTCGGTCTGTCCAATGAAAGCGCATGGGGCACGGCGCAGTTTCTGGAACTGGCCGAGGCGGGGCACGGCCCGCGCGTGGCCTCGATCCAGAACGAATATTCGCTGATGTGCCGCTATTACGATCTCGATCTGGCCGAACTGGGTGTGCAGGAGGATGTCACGCTTCTGGCCTATTCGCCGCTCGCCGCCGGTATCCTGTCGGGGCAGTATTCGGGCGGGGCTGTGCCTGCGGGGTCGCGGATGGCGGCCAATGGCAATCTGGGCGGACGGGCCAATCCGCGCGCCTTCGAGATTGCCGATCTGTATGTGAGGATTGCCCGCGATCACGGGCTGGACCCGATCACGATGGCCATCGCCTTCACGCTGGATCGCCCCTTCCCCTGCCTGCCGATCATTGGCGGGCGCTCGGTGGCGCAGATCGGGGCGTCGATCGATGCGGCGGGGCTGGTGCTGTCGGCTGACGTCAAAGAGGCGATCGCCAAGGTGCATCATGATCACCCGATGCCCTTTTAAGGTCATCCTGCTGGGGGCCGCGCTGATGGGCGTGGCCTCCTGTCGGCCCGGTTTCCTCCCATTCGGCACGCCCGGGGCGGCACAGACCCTGCCGCCCGTGGGCAAGGCGCGCGACAGCCTGTTGCAGCAGTCCTGCACAAAGCGCGGGGGCACGTGGAATCAGCGGGCGGATGGTGCAATCTGCGTGACGCGGCCGAAAGATGCGGGTAAGTCCTGTCGCAAGGCGTCCGATTGCGAGGGTGAATGTCTTGCCCGGTCGAACACCTGTGCGCCGGTGCGCCCCTTGATGGGCTGCAACGACATCCGCACCGAAAACGGTATGAGTGTGACCCAATGCCTTGGCTGAGCCGGAACCTGGCCCTTGCAACCGCGATTGCTGCTGTGACTTTGGCCAGCTGTGGCCGCGCACCGCAGGAAAAGCTGGTGCGTGATCCGAAATCGGGGATTTCCTCGGCGGCACTTTTCGACCCCGAACGCTTTGCCGGCGAGTGGCTGGTGGTGGCCTCCAGCACGCCGCGCTGCGCGGGGGGCAAGCAGAACTGGGCTCTCTCCGGCAAGACCGGCTATCGCCTCTCGGGCACCGATTGCAGCGATGGCACGGCACCGCGCATGCTTGGCGGGACGGCGGTTGTAACCGGACCGGGCGGGCGGATCTCGACCTCGGACAGCTTTGGCCGCGAACCGGTCTGGGTGCTGTGGGTCGATCAGGATTACCGCATCGTCGCATTGGGCACCCCGTCGGGCCGCTGGGGCCAGATCATGGTGCGCCCCTCGGTCGGGCCGCGCTCGGACCTGTTGACGGCGGCGCGCGAAGTCATGGCCTTTAACGGCTACTATCTGAACCTTATTACCAACTGATCCCGCCTGCGGGATCGTCATCATTGATCCTGCGCGAGCTTCTCGCGCGGGACGGAAAGCGTTGTATAATGTGGATTCTCCTGACCCTTTGCGCCGCAGCCCTGCAGACAGGGCGTTTCGTGCTGCAAAAGAAGCTGGCCGGGTCGGGTCTGTCGGCCGCAGGGGCCACGTTCTCGCGCTTTGTGTTCGGGGCACCGCTGGCGATTGCGGGCGCATTGATCCTGCTGCCCGAGATGGGCCGTCCTGCGGATCTGTTCGGCCAGATGGGGGCGGGGTTCTGGGCCTATGTGGTGATCGGCGGCGCGGCGCAGGCCTCGGCGACGCTGCTTCTGGTGCGGTTGTTTGCCTTGCGTAATTTCGCGGTGGGGATTGCCTTTACCAAAACCGAAGTGGTGCAGGTCGCGCTGATGTCGCTTGTCTTTCTGGGAGACCGGATTGCCGTGCTGGGCTGGGTCGGGATCGTGCTGGGGCTGGTGGGGGTGTTGTGCCTTTCGCGCCCGCCCGAAGGGGGCATCGCGGGCAGAGCGGCGGTATACGGGATTGTGGCAGGCGGGCTGTTCGGGCTGTCGGCCATCGCCTATCGCGGGGCGACGCTGGAGCTCACGCCCTTGCCCTTCATGGGGCGTGCCTTTGTCACGCTGGCCTGTGTGACATCGGTGCAGACATTGGGGATGGGGCTGTGCCTGCGCCTGTTCCAACCCGGCGAACTGACGCGCGTGCTGCGGGCATGGTCGCGCACGATCTGGGTCGGTATTCTTGGCGCGGCAGGCTCTGCGGGCTGGTTCATGGCCTTCGCCCTCCAGAATGCCGCCTATGTGCGGGCATTGGGGCAGGTGGAGATGGTCTTTACCCTCTGCGCGTCGGTGCTGATTTTCCACGAGCGGCTGCACCGCCGCGAGGCGGTGGGCATCGCGCTGGTGCTGGCCTCGGTGATTGTGGTGGTGCTGGCCGCCGCCTAGCAGATCCGCGAAAAGACAGGACGCGGGCCGCGATTGTCAAAAAACGGGACCCCCTCAGCGGGGGCCATATCTTGCAGTCTATGGGCCGCAGCCAGCAAGGCACCCGCCTCGGCCAGCACCAGTTCGGTGACAAAAGGCAGATCCAGCGCGCGCGCCTCGTGCAGGGGAACCCATGTCAGATGGCGCAATTCCCCATCATTGGGCAGAGGGGCGTCGGGATTGGCAAGGTCGCGGGCATCGGCCATCAGGAAACGCGCATCGAATCGTCTGGGGCGCTGGCGCGGCGTGATGGCCCGGAAGATGAAGTGCAATCCGGCGCCCTGACGCAGCGTCAGTCCCGTTTCCTCCTGCAATTCGCGCAATCCGCAACTGATCAGCGCATCGGCCAGCGCCCCGAGTCGCCGATGGCAGCGCGGCGAGAGCCCCGAATTCTGCGGGCTTGAGGTGTCCTGCGGGTCCAGCCCGCCGCCCGGAAATACGAATTTATTCGGCATGAACTGGGCCTTCGCCCCGCGCTGCCCCATCAGAACGGCGGGCCCCTGCGTGGTTTGGCGCCATAAAATAAGGCTGCAGGCATCGCGGATCGGTGGCGGGGTCTGAGGGGGGAGCGGCGCGGACATGGGGTCTCCGTTTTTCGTGATGCGGATGTGATCGGGGCTTAAGTTTGCTTCAGGCTCACTTCAGGGTCGGGCGACAAAAAGAACAGGTCGAAGGCGCACACGCCCCTTCGGAGGAATTGGAAACGCAATGATACCGCGCCGATCTGGCAACGGAAAGACAGGCGGCGCACGTAGCAAATAGGACAGGTCCTGAACGGATCGGTGAGGAGTTCGAGATGAAAACGACGATCAAGAAATCCATCGGAGCAGTTCTTCTGGCCACGACCGGCCTCGCCATGGTGGCAGGCGGCGTTTCGGCCCAGCAAGCCCAGCCCGCCCCCGCGCAGTCAGAGGCCCCGATGCCTCCGCGCGATGGGAAAGCTGGCGCTGCAATGGATTTCTCGCGCTTTGATACCGATAAAGACGGTGTTGTAACCCTGAAAGAACTGCAGGCCCCGCGGGCGGAAAAAGCCGCCAAGCTTGATGCGAACGGGGATGGCTATATCACCGAAGAAGAGATGGTTGCCGCAGAGATGGCGGACGCTCAGGCCCGCATCGAGAAGCGCGTGAAGGCCTATTTCGAGATGATGGACAGCAATGGCGACGGCAAGCTGAGCGCAGCCGAGCTGGCCGCCAAGCCCGATCCGGAGATCCGGTTCTTCATGATGGCCGATACCAATGGCGACGGCAAACTTGATGCCGACGAACTGGCAGCGGCCAAGCAGAAGATGGCGGCGGGCCATGACCGTTTTGACGGCAAGGGTGGTCCGCGTGGCGAGCGTGGCATGCGCGGGGATCAGGGCGCAAAAGGCGATCATGGTGCCCGTGGGGACCAAGGGGGCCGTGGGGATCACGGTGCGCGCGGTGACGGGCATGGCCCGAAAGGGGATCGTGGTCCGCGCGGTGACGCGAATGGCCGCCCGCCCATGCCGCCCGCAGATGCGCCCGAGGCTCCCGCAGCCGATAATGCAAACTGAGTTTGGTCTTCCATAAGTGATTGGCCGGTCCGTTTTTTCGGGCCGGCTTCGTTATGTGTCTGGCGCTCTGTCTTGCGGAAATTCCGGTATCTGCTAGGGGGAGAACAGGCGAAAGGAATGGCAGTCGAAATGGGGGCAGAAACATCCGACGAGGCATTGCTTCTGGCCTATGGTCAGGGCGACCGTGCTGCAGCGCAGGCGCTGACAGTGCGCCTTGCGCCATTGAGCTATCGTCTGGCCTGCCGCATGCTGCGCGATGAGGCCGAAGCCGAGGATGTGGCGCAGGAAGCCATGTTGCGGCTGTGGAAAATTGCCCCGCAATGGCGTGTGGGGGAAGCCAAAGTTTCCACATGGCTGTATCGTGTGACCTCGAATCTGGCGACGGACCGTTTGCGCAAACGGCGCGCCACATCTTTGGACGAAGCGGGCGATCCTGCCGATGAAACTTTGTCTGTTGATGAACAAATGCTGGAAAATCAGCGCGCTGAGGCGTTACAATGGGCACTGGACCAGTTGCCGATCCGCCAGAAACAGGCGGTGATTTTACGCCATCTTGAAGGTTTATCCAATCCGGAGATCGCGGAAGCGATGGAAACCGGCGTGGAGGCCGTAGAAAGTCTGACAGCACGGGGGAAACGTGCATTGGCCGCCCTGTTACGCCAACGTAAGGATAGTCTTGGCTATGACAGGGATTAAGGCCGTGAAGGAGGGTGTGATGATGGTTGACGAACATAAGCTTGAGCCATTCTGGCAAGCCGCGCGGGACCAGCAGCCCGAGCCGTCGCCCGAGTTTCTGGCGCGCGTGCTGGCGGATGGTCTACAGATGCAGGCACAGCACTTGCGTCCCGGCGCTCCGGGGGCGGCAGATGTGGCCTGGACCGGCGGTCTGTTCGGTCTGATATCCGTGCTGCGCGATGCTGCACGCAACTGGTTGCCGATGGGCGGCATGGTGGCGGCAACCTGCATGGGCGTTATTATTGGTTTGTCGAGCGGCAATCCTTTGTCCTATGTTGGGCTGAAGACGATTTCCACCGCTGAGTCAACAACTGTTGAGCTGTTGCCGACCGGTGATCTGTTCTCCGTTGCCGCGCAGGTCGCAAGCGAGTCTGGAGCTTATTAAATGAACGAGACAAGGCGCAAAGGGGATCGTAAGACCCGCTGGGCACTTATGATTTCCGTCACGCTCAATCTCTTGGTCGCAGGCGTTATTATTGGCGGTGCCTTCGGTCCCGCCAATCGCGGCCCCCAGCCGCCGCAGGTCGGGCTGGGGCCTTTTGACCGTGGGTTGACCGATGCGGACCGCCAGACCCTGACCAAGATGGCCAAGGCCGAAGGGTTCGAGTTCAACAATTATCCCGGTGCTATGGATGTCTGGCTGGACAGGATTCTGACGGCGATCGAGCAGACCCCCTATGACGAGGTCGCCGTGCGCGATGCGCTGAATGCGCACCGGATGCATATCGTGTCCCGTATCCAGACCGGCGAGGATATTATGGTGAAGTGGCTCGGGACACTCACCCCCGAGGACCGCAAGACCTTTGTCGAGCGGATTCGCACCCATGAAGAAGAAGGGGGTGGCCCGCCACCGCAGCATTAGCCTGCCGCGTGAGCGGTTGCAGGACGCGCTGTTCGAACGCCCCGCTGGGAAAACCGGCGGGGCGTTTTGTTGTTCCTATCGCTGTTGCGGGGGCTTCGGGCCTTGGGGGCAGAGGCGGGGGCGGGGGCGTTCAGGCGGCCGAGGGGCAGGGAAAGACCTGCACCTGATTGCGCCCGTTATGTTTGGACAGCAGCATCGCGTGATCTGCCGCCTCGAACAGATGATCGATGGACCGGAGGCGCTCGTCGCCCAGCACCAGCCCGATCGAGATCGTCACGTTCAGATCCGGCCCATTGGCGCGGTGGAAGGGGCGTTCGTTGATCACCCGACAAAGCAGGTCCGCCGCCAGTCGCGCCTCTTCGGGCGGGCAGTCGGGCAGAGCGATCAGGAACTCCTCGCCGCCGATGCGGGCAAGGAGGTCATTGCCGTCCAGCACGGTGCTCAGACGATGGGCAACCTCGGTCAGCACGCTGTCTCCGACGGCATGGCCATAGGTGTCGTTGATGTCCTTGAAACGGTCCAGATCCAGCAGCATCACGGCAAAATCCTTGCCGGTGCGGCGGGCATGATCGGCGATCCGCTCCAGCTGCGGCATGGCATAACGGCGGTTATACAGCCCCGTCAGCGGGTCGATCGTGGCAAGGCGCAGCCCTTCGGTCAGGTTCTTCCGGCTTTGGTCAAGGCGGCGTTTGCGGGCCAGATGGCGGCGCAGGCGTAAGGCGATATCCTCGGTGGTTTCGCGGGCGGTCATATCGGCGGGCAGCACATCATCGGCCCCCAGATCCAGAGCCATCACCGCCGTTTCGCGGGCCTCGGCCTCGGCGGCAATGCAGATCACCGCCGCTTTCGATCCGGCACGGGCACGCAGCTCGGCCATCAGGCGCAACCCCTCGTCGCGGCGCGACAGATCCGCAGCCAGAATAAGCGCGTCGAAAGCGCTTTGGGCTTCGGTGGCCACGCTCAGCGCCTCGGAGCGTTCGAGAATGGTCAGATAATTGGCGGGGAGATGCCGCGCCAAGGCCTGTTTCCATGCGGCGGCCTGCACGCGGGTCGGGGCGATCAGCCCGATCCGTGCTGGTGCGGCGAAGGTGGCCGGCCCTTCGGCAAAGCCCAGATCGCGGAAGGTGCTTTCGCGCAGGCGCATTTCGGCATCGGTGGAACGGGTCCGTAGCAGGCTGCGCAGACGCGCCAGCAGCAGCACCTCGTCATAGGGTTTGGGCAGGCAGACATCGGCCCCCGCCCGCAATGCGGCCAGACGGTTGGCGATATCTTCCGGCTGATGCAGGAAAATCACGGGAATCTCGCTGGTCAGCGGGTCGGTTTTCAGATGGTGCACAAGCTCCACCCCGCTCATATCCGGTTGCGCCTGATCGATCAGGATCAGCTCGGGGCGCTCGCGGATGGCAAGGTTCAGTGCCATCTGCCCGTTACTGGCCAAGACGACATCGTAGCGTGCTCCGGCAAGCTTTGCCTTGAGCATGATGCGATTGGTCGCGATCTGGTCTGCAATCAGGATCTTGCCTGCCATGACGCCTTGTTCTCCCTCGGCGTTAATTCACTTGTGCATATTGCTTGGTATTAGGTTAATAAAATGTTTCGACTTGTCGGAAAGGAAATTCAAATGCGGCAAGAAACTGCCGAAGAGATCGCGCTTGGTGCATTGGGCTGGCTGGCCGGTCGGGAAAACCTGCTGGAGGCCTTTCTCAACGTCAGCGGCGCCGAGGCCAGCCAGATCCGTTCCATCGCGCGCGAGACCGGTTTCCAGACGGCGCTGCTGGATTTTATCCTGACGCAGGACGCATGGGTGATCGACTGTGCGCAGGATCTGGGCTATCGCCCCGACGAACTTGTTGCCGCGCGGGCCGTTCTGGGCGGCGGCGACCAGATGCATTGGACCTGAGGAGCTTTCATGCAGATTGCGGCGCTGCTGTTTGACAAAGACGGAACCCTGTTCGATTTCCATGCGACATGGAGCGCATGGGCCCGCGATCTGCTGCAGCATCTGTCGGACGGCGATCCGGCCTTGGCAACGGTGCTGGCGGAGGCCATAGACTATGACCTTCGGGCGGGGCGGTTCCGGCCCAGCTCGGTGGCGATTGCGGGAACAATGGACGAGATCGTTGCCGCGCTGGCCGCGCATCTGCCGCAATGGTCCCGCGCGGATCTGGCGCAGGAGATGCACCGCATGGCGCAGGGCGCACCGCAGGTGGCCGCAGCACCGCTGGCGGATTTGCTGCCGCGCTTGCGTGCGCGGGGGCTGAAACTGGGGGTGATGACCAATGATGCCGAGGCGTCGGCGCGGGTCCATCTGCACCGCGAAGCGGCGCTGGATTATTTCGACTATGTGATGGGCGCCGATAGCGGGTTCGGGGCCAAACCCGATCCGGCACCGCTGCTGGCACTGGCGCAGAAGCTGGGGGTCGCGGCGGAGGCTTGTGTGATGCTGGGCGACAGCCTGCATGACCTTCAGGCGGCAAAAGCGGCGGGTATGATGCCGGTCGGGGTGCTGACCGGTCCGGCCACCGCCGAGGTGCTGGCCCCTTTCGCGCAGGCTATTCTATCCGATATTGGTGAATTGCCCGAATGGCTTGCCAGTCAGGGTTGAGGCTGATGTCTTATGACGGGTTGAGGGTATTTTAACAGTCAGGATCTAGGCTGGGCGCATATGTCGCTTAACCCGGGTCCGATTGTCATGCATGGCCTTATAAATACCTCGATTCAGACCTTTTTGATTGGAAATTACGGCACGGCTGTCTGGCTGGATGTCGCGACTGAAATCGGCATTCCTCCCGAAGGCTATGAGGCGATGCTGACCTATGACCATTCCCATACGGACGCCTTGCTGGCGGCGGCTTCGACACGGCTGAACAAGCCGCGGCTGGGCTTTCTGGAAGACCTCGGGGCCTATGTCGCCATGATCGAGCCGGTGCGCAGGCTCTTGCGGTTCAGCGGCCCCGACTATCCGGAATTTCTGTTATCTCTGAACGAGATGCAGGGCAGGGCGCAGATGGCTCTGCCCGATCTCGAAATGCCGGAACTTACCTGCTCTCTCGAGCATGTGGGGGTTTATCGGCTGTCCGTCCATAGCAAGATGCTGGGCTGGGGGGCGGCGATGACCGGTCTGGTCCGCGCGATGGCCGATGATTACGGGGCTCTGGCCTTTATCGAATATCTCGATCAGGTGCAGGATCGGGGCGGCGTCTGTGACGACCAGATGGTGCAGGAAGACGTTTTGGTCACCCTGCTTGAAGAAAGTTTTGCCGAAGGTCGCAGCTTCGACCTCGCGGCACCGGCGGGGAGAGTATGATGTTGATCAGCCAGATGGAGACCGCCCCCGTGCCGCGCGCGCCCACCTTGTCGGTCGAGGCTCTGGGCCAGTTGATGCCGATGTTTCTGTGGCTGGACGAGGATGGCACGATTTTGGGCATGGGGCCGACCCTGATGAAAGTGGTGGGCGGTGCCTCCGCGCTCGGGCATTCGGTGACGGATTGCTTCCAGATGGGGCGGGGCCGGACACGGCAGGCCACGTTCGATATTTCCCCGTCGCGGCGGATCCATCTGACCCCGCGCAGCTGGCCCGACGTGTCTTTGCGTGGTGTGGTGGTGCCGATCGTCCAGCGGGGGGTGATGCTCAACCTGACATTCGGCGTGCATCTTAACAAGGCAATCCGGGCCTTTCGCCTGACCGAAGCCGATTTCTCCACCTCCGACCTCACGATGGAGCTGCTCTATCTGCAAGAGGCCAAGACGGCCGTTCTGGGAGAGTTGCGTGCGCTCAATCACCGGCTGGAGCGCGCCCGCCGCAGCGCGGAAGATGCGGCGCGCACAGATCCGCTGACCGGCCTGTCCAACCGCCGCGCCTTCGATATCGCACTGGAGGCCAGTCTTGAGGCCGGTCGTCGCGGGGGGGCGCCCTTCGCGCTGGCCCAGCTTGATCTGGACCATTTCAAGGCGGTGAATGACACGCTTGGCCATGCGGCGGGCGATCATGTTCTGGCGGTGGTGGCCAAAATCCTGCGCGAGGAAACGCGCGAGATGGATGTCGTCTCGCGGGTGGGGGGCGATGAATTCGTGATGCTGCTGCGCGATTCGGTCGATCCGGAGCGGCTGCGGATGATGGGCGCGCGCATCATTGCCCGTCTGGAAGAGCCGATCCCCTTCGAGGGGCATGAATGCCGGATTTCAGGCTCGATCGGGGTGGCGATGTCGCAAGATTACGACGATCCGGTGGCGGAAGAAATGATGGCCGATGCCGATGCCGCGCTTTACACCTCGAAGCGGGAAGGACGCGCCCGTTGCACCCTGTCGGTGCCTGGGTCGGGGGGGGCATCCTAGGCAGGCCCTTTCACGGGCCGCCGTGCAGGAAAACGCGCAAACATGCGGCTTTGCGCTGCGGAGCACAGCCTTTTGTGCGGTGTCCTGCCCACGGGCAGTTTCCGCACGCGGCAGTGGCATAATGTCGCATTTGGGCTTCCCATCCGCAGGTGCTTTGGCTAGGTCTTCGCGCATGAGCCAGAATTTTCCTATAGCCCGTCCGGGAATGCGCATCGGCCTCTTGGGGGGATCTTTCGATCCGGCCCATCAGGGGCATGCCCATATCAGTCGTGTGGCACTACGGCGGTTCGGGCTGGATCAGGTCTGGTGGCTGCTCAGTCCGGGCAATCCGCTCAAGGCCAAGGGGCCTGCGCCGCTGGCCGCGCGGATGCGGCGCGCGCGCGAGGTCATGCCCGATCCCCGGATCAAGATCACCGATCTGGAACAGCGGCTGGGCACATGTTTTACCGCCGATACGCTGCGTGCGCTGCAGGCCCATTATCGGCAGGTAGATTTTGTCTGGCTGATGGGGGCGGACAACCTGATCCAGATCGACCGCTGGGATCACTGGCAGGATATTTTCGACCGGATGCCGGTCGGGGTTCTGGCGCGCCCCGGGGTGCGGTTGCGGGCACGCTGTTCGAAAGCGGCGCGGGTTTTCGCCCATGCCAAACTGCCCGGATGGCGTTCGCAGGAACTGGCGGCGGGGCCTGCGCCGCGCTGGTGCTTTATCAACATGCCGATGTCTTCGGAATCCTCGACCCGTATCCGCGATGCCGGAGACTGGAAAAGCCCTGCGCGCGAAGCTTGAACCAGAGCCTCGCGCGGGTTATTCTGGCCAGACATTCCAGAAAAAGGCGGTTTGGCACGATGCAGGTTTCTCGGCGCGGTTTCGTTACGGGTCTGGCGGCTTCTACTCTTGGGCTGGCGGCACCGCCGACATTGGCGCAGGCCCAGGTGGCCTCGGGCGAGGGTTATGTGCAGGCGGCGCGGCTGGGGGGCGATGTCGGCTATGTGGTGATGGATGCGCGCAGCGGGCAGGTGCTGGAGGCGCGCAACCCGACGATGGGTCTGCCGCCCGCCTCGACGGCAAAAACCATCACGACGCTTTATGCCCTTGAAACCCTTGGAACAAACTACCGTTTCGGCACGTGGCTGATTGCGACGGGGCCGGTGGTGAATGGCGTGGTTCAGGGCGATCTGGTCCTGTCGGGCGGGGCGGACCCGACGCTTTCGACCGATCATCTGGGGGCAATGGCGGCAGAGCTTGCGCGGATCGGGGTGCGGGGCGTGACGGGGCGGTTTCTTGTCTGGGGCGGGGCGCTGCCCTATGCCGAGGAAATCGCGAAGGACCAGCCCGTTTATGTCAGCTATAACCCCTCTATCTCTGGGCTGATCCTGAACTATAACCGCGTCTATTTTGCGTGGAAACGTGCCGGAAACGGCTATCAACTGACGATGGATGCCCGCGGCGACAGCTACACGCCGACGGCCTATACCGCGTCGATGCAGGTGGCAGCGCGCCAGTCGCCGCTTTTCGCCTATTCGGATCGCGGGGGAAAAGAGCAATGGACGGTGGCGGCCCCTGCCTTGGGGCGCTCTGGGTCGCGCTGGCTGCCAGTGCGGCATCCGACGGCCTATGCGGGGGATGTGTTCCAGACGCTGGCGCGCGGGCAGGGCTGCCCCCTGCCCAGCCCGCAAGAGGCCAAGACGGCTCCTGTCGGCACGGTTCTGGTGACCCATGCCTCGCAGCTTCTGCCGACTATCCTGCAGGATATGCTGAAATATTCCACCAACCTGACGGCCGAGGCGGTGGGGATGACCTCCTCGACGGTGCGTGGTTTGCCGGCCGCGCGCGGGCGCTCGGGGACCGCGATGAGCCGGTGGATTGCAGCGAAGGCGGGCACGCAGGCGATCGATCTTGTCGACCATTCGGGGCTGGGCGGCGCGTC
Source organism: Thioclava sp. GXIMD4216 (assembly GCF_037949285.1). Classification (NCBI taxonomy): domain Bacteria; kingdom Pseudomonadati; phylum Pseudomonadota; class Alphaproteobacteria; order Rhodobacterales; family Paracoccaceae; genus Thioclava; species Thioclava sp. GXIMD4216. Next base: position 2,274,858 of record NZ_CP149926.1, on the reverse strand, counting down.
GCGTGTGACTGCGATGGATATGGTGCGGGTGATTGCCGCAGGCCAGCCGATGGGTCTGCGCAACCTTGTCAAACCTTTCAAGCTGCGTGATGCGGCAGGGCGCAACCTGCAAAGCCAGCCTTTTGCGGTAGATGCGAAGACCGGCACGCTGAATTTCGTGTCCTCGCTGGCGGGCTATATGACGGCACCGAACGGGCGCGAGCTGATGTTTGCCATCCTGACCGGCGATGTGGACCGCCGCCGCCGCACGCAGGACGAAGATCGTCCGGCGGGGTCGGTGGAATGGGTGAAGCGTTCGAAAATACTGCAGTCGCAACTGCTCATGCGATGGGGCGCTGTTTACGGCTAACCCCTGCGCAGTCGGTGTTCAGGCCGGTAGCACCATATGACGGGCGCGGGCTCCACGCTCGATTGCGGCGGCATGCAGGCGGTCAAGCCCCAGTTCGATCCGCGTTTCTTCCAGCATGCGCAACTCGGGCTGGTTGAGAAGCCCGTCGGCTGCGGCCACATCGCAGGCCAGCGCATAGGCGGTTTCGGACATCGCTTGCGGCAGGCTGTCGCGCACAAGCCCGAATAGCGCCTCGATACCGTCTTCCTCCTCGAATAGCGCAAAGACGGTGCGGGCGATCGTGCCGATCCGGTCCGCATCGTAATCGGCAAAGACCGGCAGGTGGTTCACGATGCGCTCGATCGCCACCAGTTCCGAGGTGCGGATCTCTTCATCCGAGGCGGAAACCGCCACCATGACCGCCACAAGGGCATCTTGCGGCGAAAGCGAGGGAAGGGCATCCGGCATGGTATTCGGTCCTTTGCAAACAGGGTTATGAGGCTTGAGTTATTGACGACCCTGCCCGCGTTCAATAGGGGAAGGGCAACGGGGCGGTTTTTCGCCCAATTCCACCGTTATGAGGTATAGCATGAGCACTCTGCGCGACGCCGCACTGAAGTCCAAAGCATGGCCCTTTGAAGAAGCGCGCAGCATCCTCAAACGGTACGAGAAACAGCCGCCCGAAAAGGGCTATGTGCTGTTCGAGACGGGCTATGGTCCCTCGGGGCTGCCGCATATCGGCACCTTTGGCGAGGTGGCGCGCACGACGATGATCCGCCGCGCGTTTGAAGCGATCTCGGATATCCCGACCCGCCTGATCTGTTTCTCGGATGACATGGACGGGATGCGCAAGATCCCGTCGAATGTGCCCAATCAGGAGATGCTGCACGAGAACGCGCAAAAGCCGCTGACCTCGGTGCCGGACCCGTTCGAGGAATATGAGAGCTTCGGCCATCATAACAACGCGATGCTGCGTCGTTTCCTTGATACGTTCGGCTTTGAATACGAGTTTTATTCGGCAACCGAATTCTACAAATCGGGCCAGTTCGACGAGGTGCTGAAACGCGCGGTCGAGCGCTATGATGACATCATGAAGGTGATGCTGAAATCGCTGCGCGACGAGCGGGCCTCGACCTATTCGATCTTCCTGCCGATCCATCCCGAGACGGGCCGTGTTCTTTATGTGCCGATGAAATCGGTGAATGTGGCGGATTACACGATCACCTTTGACGACGAGGATGGCCGCGAATGGACGCTGCCGGTGACGGGCGGCAATGTGAAGCTGCAATGGAAGCCGGATTTCGGCGCGCGTTGGGCGGCGCTGGATGTCGATTTCGAGATGTATGGCAAGGACCACTCGACCAACACCCCGATCTACGACCGCATCTGCGAGATCTTGGGCGGCAAGAAGCCCGAGCATTTCACCTATGAGCTTTTCCTTGATGCCAATGGCGAGAAAATCTCGAAGTCCAAGGGCAATGGCCTGTCGATCGACGAATGGCTGACCTATGCCTCGACCGAGAGCTTGGGCTATTTCATGTTCCTCAAGCCGAAGACCGCGAAACGGCTGCATTTCGATGTCATCCCGAAGATGATGGACGAATATCACCAGCAGCTGCGCGCCTTCCCCGATCAGACCTTGGAACAGCAGGTGGCCAACCCTGTCTGGCACATCCACGGCGGTCAGCCGCCGGAATCGAAGATGGTGGTGCCGTTCTCGATGCTGCTGAACCTTGCGTCGGTGGCAGGGGCTGCGGATAAGGACGGGCTATGGGGCTTTATCCGCCGCTATGCGCCGGAAGCGACCCCCGAGAGCCATCCCGATCTGGATCAGGCGGCGGGCTTCGCGCTGCGTTACTTCGATGATTTCGTGAAGCCCACGCTGCAATTCCGCCTGCCGTCGGATCAGGAGCGTGCGGCGCTGGAAGATCTGCTGGCCTGCCTGCAAGATCCGGCCCGCGCTGTGGCCGAGATTGCCAAGAAAAACGACGCCGAGGGCAAAGGCGAGGCCGCTCCCGAAGCCGATATGACCTCGGATGATTTCCTGCAGACCTTGGTGTTCGCGATTGGCAAGAACCACGGGTTCGACAACCTGCGCGCGTGGTTCCAGGCGCTGTATGAGGTGCTGTTGGGGCAATCCCAAGGGCCGCGTTTCGGCGGGTTTATCGCACTTTACGGGGCGGATGAGACCGTGGCGCTGATCACGCGTGCGCTGAAGGGCGAACTGGTCGCCTGAGCCAGATCCAAGACTTGTGAAACCGCTCCGGATTTTTGCTTCGGGGCGGTTTTGTTAACTATAGATTGAGCTATCCGCGCGACACTTGGCCCATCTCCTGCCAGAGGTGCTGCCATGCTTGTCCGTCTCAGTCTATGCTGTCTGCTTGCCGGTGTGTCTTCCGGTTATGCATTTGATATTGATCGTTATTTCTTCATAGATACCGGCATGTCCAGCCTTGGGGCCTATCTGGCGCCCGAGGTGGCATTGGGGCCGAATCTGTCGCTGCGGCTGCCGGTTTATGCGGCGGAGCTGGGATCTGTATCTGTTAACCAGAGAGGTACGGCCTTTCACGGCGGGCTCGACTCGTTTCAGGGCGGGGTGGTGCTGGATTACAGGCCGTGGGAAAATGGTGTGTTTGTCTCGGGGGGTGTGCTTTGGGGCGGATATGATTTTTCAGGGCAGTTGCGCGAGATTGACACCGGGAGCGGCCCTGTATCGGGGGCCTTCGGTTTCGAGGTGGCACAATCGCAGGATGTGGCGCCGGTGGTGTCGGTGGGCTATCGTTATTTCTCGGGCTCGGCGTTTTATGCAGGGGTCGAGCTGGGCGGGAAAATTGCCACCCATACTCTGCATCTGACGGGGCTCGAGGCGCTTGATTCTGTGGACAAGCGCGCGGTCGAGGCGGAGCAGGCCCGCATTAATGCCGATCTGGAGGAGGTCTCGGTGGTGCCGTTTATGACGGTTTCTGCCGGTTTTTCTTTCTGAAATCCTCGCCCTGTTGCGCCGGCTGTTGCAAGCGGACGCTGCGGTCGGAAGATGTTCATACCTGAGGACCAGCCTGTGATCAGGCGGCAGAAGATCTTTGCAGATGGCGTTGGCCGGAGCTTTCCGGAGCACGCCTTGCGGGTGATGCCGATGATCACAGGAGGATGCTATGAATGTCGCGATAACCGAGGGGCTGGCCATCATGCCGCCCGCATTTTCGGACGGGCTGGATGTCTGGTCTTCGGCCAACGGAACCAGCGGGTCTGCGACATATGCGGGTTCGGCCTCGGCGGCTTATGTGCCCTCGGATGCCGATTTTGGGGGCTGTCTGGAACTGCAGAAGACCCAGTCCACGCAGAAACTGCGCTGGATGGGTCAGGTGCCAATCCGGCCCGGTCTCTATCTGCAGATCACCGCACGGGTGAAGGCGGTCAGCGGGAACCTTCCCAGCGTGCGGATTGCGGGCTATGCGATGGGCGCGTCGGCGCATGTGTCGGGGCTGACCGAGGTGGGGGCGGCCACAGCGCTATCGGCCTATGGCGAGGTGGTCACGGTGCGGGCCATCGTTTCGGTTGCCGCCCGCGAAGGCGTGGATATGGCTTGGGGAATGGACCCTGTTTACGGCCATTTCGGCATTGATCTGACCGGACAGACGGGCGGAGTGGTGCGCATCGACGACCTGGAGATCGAGGATGTCAGCGAGTATTTCTTCCGCGATCTGATCGGCATGGTGGATGTGCGCGATTACGGGGCCAAGGGCGATGGCAGCACCGATGATGCGGCAGCCTTTGCGGCAGCCGATAGTGATGCGGGCGGGCGCACGGTTCTGGTGCCGGAGGGCAGCTACTACATTGCGTCCTCGATCTCGTTGCAATCGCCCATGCGGTTTATCGGGACGCTGGTGATGCCTGCGGCGGCACGGCTGGCGCTGATGACGAGCTATGATTTCCCGACCTATGCCGCGGCCTTTGGCGATGAGGAGCTTGGCCTGCGCAAGGCGTTGCAGGCGCTATTCGGCTATGTGGATCATAACGTTCTGGACCTGAAAGGCCGTCGGGTGGAAATCACCAAGCCGCTGCGGGTCGAGGAATACGCCCCCGATCTGTCCAGCTTCTCCAACCGTCGTGTGCTGCAGAACGGCCAGTTGAATGTGATCGAGGGGACGGCATGGAATGATGTGACGGTGACGAGCGCGGCCACCTATAATATCGCGCAGCCGACGACCCTGACGGGGGTTGCCAATGTGGCGAATATTCCCGTGGGCGCGCATATCACCGGCACAGGGGTCGGGCGCGAGGTCTATGTGCGCGCCAAGAATGTGGGCGCGCAGACCATCACCCTGAGCCAGCCGCTTTATGGCGGGTCGGGCACGCGGAGCTATACTTTCACCCGCTATCAGTATGTGCTGGATTTCTCGGGGATGGACAAGCTGGACCGCTTCAACATCGCCAATGTCGAGATCCTGTGTAACGGCGTGTCCAGCGCGTGGATGTTTGCGCCGGACGGGCAGATGAACCAGATCCGCGACAGCTATGTGGTGCGGCCCAAGGATCGGGTCTTCACCTCGATCGGGCGGGGGTGTCAGGACTTTCTGATCGACGGTTGCCAGTTCCTCTCGGACGAGCAATCCACCCCCGCCCAGGACCGCAAATCGGTGGTGCTCAATGTCAACGCCAATGACGTGAAGATCCGCGACTCGCGCTTCGTGCGCTTTGGCACCACCTTCGTGCTGAACGGCTCGGGGCATCTGATCGTGGGCAATCACTGGTTTCAGGGCGATAACGAGACCTCGGCCACGCGGGTGGCGGGGCTGGTCTTTACCCAGACCAATGTGCAATCGGCAGTCACCGGCAATTACATCGATAACAACATTATCGAATGGACCAATGAACATGACGCCACCCCCGATTTCGGCAATGAATACAGCTTTGGCGGGCTGACGGTGACCGGCAATACCTGTGTGTGCATCAACACGGCCGCCTGGTTCACATGGTTCTCGATCAAGCCCTATGGCACGGGGCATTTCATTCAGGGGCTGAATATCTCGAACAATGTGTTCAAGTCGCTCAATGGCACCATCGACAAGATCGAGAAGGTCGATACCACCTTTGCCGATCTGGATTATTCCCGCATCCGGAATGTGATGATTGAAGGGAATATGTTCAACGGGGTCACCAAATTCACCTGTTCGCCGGTGACGCTGGAGATGAACCAGTCCACCGCGCAGCAGGTCTGGGTGCTGGATGCGGCCGAGTACATGCCGTTCGGGGGATGGGCGCGCAATGTCGAAGGGATCGTGGCCGAGGGGATGGTGCGTGATGGCAGCGCGGCACGGGTGACCGAAATGCCCTATGTGCAGGTCGAACAGGGTACAGCGAAGCAGCAGGTCTGGCTGAACTGGTCAAAGGCCACGCGCGGGCGGTTGCAGGTCAGGCTGCGGATGGACACACCTGTTTGACCGAGCCATGTGGGTTTCGGGCCGATACACGCCGCTTCCTTCGGGGGGCGGCTTTCAGCTTTGCAGCAGGTCGGTAGAGGTCAGGCGATAGCTACGGGCAAAACCGCCATTGAGCTGGGCTGCGAGGATATGGAACTCGATGAAGTAGAAATCGCCCAGATCGATATAGAGCTTGGATTTGGGATGGTCGGCCAGCCAGCGGTCGCGCAGGCTGGGATGACGCGGGTCCATCCGGTCCAGCGGGCGGGCCTCGACCTGAAGGCTGAGGCGGGGATGGGTCAGCGGGTCCCCCTTGCTGCCCGGAATGCCGATCAGCATACCTGCCCGCGGGTCCGCAGCCAGTGCGCGGGCATGGACCGAAAGCCCTGAGACCAGCGACCATAATCCACCCGCCGGACCGGGCCCGATGGCGATGCGCGAGACATGCGGAAAGCCGGTGGCCGGATCAATGGTGCCGATGGCGGCGAACAGCGACTCTGCCAGCAATCTGCGCGCAAGATCGCGCGACTCCTGATCTGCGCCCTGCACTGGATCGGCCCGTTGCACAGCCCCCGAAAGCGGCAGCGGGTCTTTTGGTATGTCGATCGGTGCGGGCATCGGATGTCCCTCTCTGGGGTGGTTTTACAAAGGGTAGGATTGCGGGCGGAGCTTGGCAAGTTTGTGGATAAATCACGCCGCCTCCGGGGCAGCCTTTAGGGCGGATCGAATCAGGTCATTTTCGTCTTCGGGCCATGCTGCACACGCATAAAGTGTTTCTGCGATGCGGCGAAGCCCCTTGGCCTAAAGTTGTAGATGCTGATTTTGCGCTACAGGCAACAGTTTGACGAAACGTCATAAAATCGGCGTAATTTTTCAAAAATTTACAAATAGGCAAATATAGACGTGAATAAATTAACAGGAAAAATGAACGAAAAAAGGGGGTTATCAAAAATCGTATCTCGTGTTTACACTCGTCTCTGGGGAAAGGTGCATCTGATGGAGGTCGGAGGCACCGCGCGGCTCAAAAGGGCCGCAGGATATAGCTGAGGGAGGAAAGCTTATGGCTGCTCAGGAACAGGTGCTGGCTGCGCCGGATATGCGCGAAGTACCGAGCCATTTCGGGCCGGCACATGCCGATGCCGCTAAATATCGCGAGATGTATAACGAGTCGGTCGAAAATCCGGAGGCCTTCTGGGGCCGTGAAGGCAAACGGCTGGACTGGATCACCCCCTACACCAAGGTCAAGGACACCGATTTCACCTTTGGCAATGTGTCGATCAAGTGGTTCCATGACGGGGTGCTCAATGCCTCGGTCAACTGCATCGACCGCCATCTGGCCACGCGCGGCGATCAGACCGCGATCATTTTCGAGCCCGACGAGCCGAGCGATCCGGCGCAATACATCACCTATCGCGAACTGAGCGAGAAGGTGAACCGTATGGCCAACGTCCTGCTGTCGCAGGGCGTCATGCGTGGCGACCGTGTGGTGATCTATCTGCCGATGATCCCCGAGGCCGCCTATGCGATGCTGGCCTGCGCGCGGATCGGCGCGATCCATTCGATCGTCTTCGCGGGCTTCTCGCCGGATGCGCTGGCCAACCGGATCAATGACTGTGGCGCGAAGCTGGTAATCACCGCCGACACCGCGCCGCGCGGGGGGCGTCGCACGCCGCTGAAGTCGAATACCGATGCCGCGCTTCTGCACTGCTCGGACAAGGTGCGCTGCCTTGTGGTCAAGCATACCGGCGACCAGACCACGTGGATTCAGGGCCGCGATGTGGATGTGAAGGCGATGATGGAAGACGTCTCGCCCGAGTGCCCGCCGCGTCCGATGAATGCCGAAGACCCGCTGTTCATCCTCTATACCTCCGGCTCGACCGGCAAGCCCAAGGGCGTGGTGCATTGCACTGGTGGCTATCTCGTCTATGCGGCGATGACCCATGAATATGTCTTCGATTATCATCAGGGGGATGTCTACTGGTGTTCGGCGGATGTGGGCTGGGTCACCGGCCACAGCTATATCGTCTATGGTCCGCTGGCCAATGGCGGCACCTCGCTGATGTTCGAAGGCACCCCGACCTATCCGGATGCGGGCCGCTTCTGGGAAGTCTGCGAAAAGCACAAGGTCAATCAGTTCTACACCGCGCCGACTGCGATCCGCGCGCTGATGGGGCAGGGGCCGGAATATGTCGAGAAATACGATCTGTCCGCGCTGAAAACGCTGGGGTCGGTGGGCGAGCCGATCAACCCCGAAGCCTGGGCCTGGTATGACAAATACGTGGGCAAAGGCAAATGCCCCATCGTCGATACCTGGTGGCAGACCGAGACCGGCGGCCATATGATCACGCCGCTTCCGGGCGCGATCCCGACCAAACCCGGATCTGCCACGCGTCCGTTCTTCGGTGTGAAGCCGGTGATCCTTGATCCGACCACGGCGGTCAAACAGGATGAGACCGCCACCGAAGGCGTGCTGTGTATCGCCGATAGCTGGCCGGGTCAGATGCGCACCGTCTGGGGCGATCACGAGCGCTTCCAGGAGACCTATTTCAGCCAGTACAAGGGCTATTACTTCACCGGCGACGGCTGCCGCCGTGACAGCGATGGCTATTACTGGATCACGGGTCGCGTGGATGATGTGATCAACGTCTCGGGGCACCGGATGGGCACGGCCGAGGTGGAATCGGCGCTGGTGGCGCATCAGGCTGTGGCCGAGGCCGCCGTGGTGGGCTTCCCGCATGAACTCAAGGGGCAGGGCATCTACGCCTATGTCACCCTGATGAACGATGTCGAGCCCTCCGACGATCTGCGCAAGGATCTGGAAAAATGGGTGCGCACCGAGATTGGCCCGATTGCCAAGCCCGATGTCATCCAATGGGCGCCCGGTCTGCCGAAGACCCGTTCGGGCAAGATCATGCGCCGTATCCTGCGCAAGATCGCCGAGAACGACACCGGTGCCTTGGGCGATATCTCGACGCTGGCCGATCCGTCGGTGGTTGATGATCTGATTGCCAACCGTGCAAACAAGGGGTGAGCTCATGGCCGATACCGTCAAGACAACACCTGCTGTTCTGATCCTGCTTGGGCCTCCGGGCGCAGGCAAGGGCACTCAGGCCCGGATGCTGGAGGAGAAATTCGGGCTGGTGCAGCTTTCGACCGGCGACATGCTGCGCGAGGCCGTGGCTCAGGGCACGCCTGCCGGTCTGGCCGCGAAATCGGTGATGGAGGCCGGTGGCCTTGTCAGTGACGAGATTGTTCTGGCGATCCTGCGGGACCGCCTTGGCAATCCCGATACCCGTTCTGGTGTTATTCTTGACGGCTTCCCCCGCACGGCGGGGCAAGCGGCGGCGCTGGATGATCTGCTGCATTACACCGATCAGCAGGTGACGGCGGCGATCTCTCTGGCGGTCGATGACGAGGCGATGATCGCCCGTGTTGCTGGCCGCTATACCTGCGCCAAATGCGGCGAAGGATACCACGATACGTTCAAACAGCCCGCCGTGGCGGGCACGTGCGACAAATGTGGCGGCACCGAATTCAAACGTCGGGCCGACGATAATGCCGAAACTGCGCGGACAAGGTTGGAGGCCTATCACGCGCAGACGGCACCGCTCATCGCGCATTACCGCGCGTTGGGCAAGCTGGAAGAGGTGGATGCGATGGGCAGCATCGATACCGTCGCTTCCGAGCTTCGCATGGTCATGGAGGAGAAGGGCGTGACCACGCGCGACTAAGGATCGAAGGACCGGCCCTTGCGGGGGTCGGTCGCCCGATCCGGTTTAAGGGAGGGGCCTGTTTCGGGCAGCCTGAGGGCTGTGCGCGGCTGGTCTATGGAGAAAATCCAAGGGAGACAAACACAATGGCTGATCAATCATCATCCAATGCTTATTGGAAAGCGAATATACGCACGATCCGGCTTTACCTTGTAATTTGGTTCATCTGTTCCTTCGGCTTCGGCATTCTGCTGCGACCGATGCTTGCGGGCATTCCGGTCGGCGGCACAGACCTCGGCTTCTGGTTCGCCCAGCAGGGCTCTATCCTCGTGTTCCTCGTGCTGATCTTTGCCTATGCGGCCAAGATGAACAAGCTCGACCGTGAACATGGCGTCGAAGAGTAACGGAGGCAAGTAAGACTTATGGATCAGTTTACCCTGAATCTGCTGGTAGTCGGCGCGACCTTCGCCCTCTATATCGGCATCGCGATCTGGGCCCGTGCCGGATCGACCTCGGAATTCTATGCGGCAGGGCGCGGTGTCCACCCCGTGCTCAACGGCATGGCCACCGGCGCGGACTGGATGTCGGCGGCGTCCTTCATCTCGATGGCCGGTATCATCGCCTTCGGCGGTTTCAATACCTCGGCCTATCTGATGGGCTGGACCGGCGGCTATGTGCTGCTGGCGATGCTGCTGGCGCCTTACCTGCGCAAATTCGGCAAATTCACCGTGCCGGAATTCATCGGCGACCGCTTCTACAGCCAGACCGCGCGCACCGTGGCCGTGATCTGCCTGATCATCGCATCGGTCACCTATGTGATCGGCCAGATGACCGGCGTGGGCGTTGCCTTCTCGCGCTTCCTCGAAGTGGATAACGCAACCGGCCTCTATATCGGTGCGGCGATCGTCTTCATGTATGCCGTGCTTGGCGGGATGAAGGGCATCACCTACACGCAGGTTGCGCAATATGTCGTGCTGATCATCGCCTATACCATTCCGGCGGTGTTCATCTCGCTGCAACTGACCGGCAATCCGATCCCGGGTCTGGGTCTGTTCTCTGACAGCACCGCCACCGGCAAGCCGATTCTGCAGGAACTCAATGGTCTGCTGGGCGATCTGGGCTTCTCCAGCTATACCGAGCAGTCGGACACCATGCTGAACATGTTCCTGTTCACCATGTCGCTGATGATCGGCACCGCCGGTCTGCCCCACGTTATCGTGCGCTTCTTCACCGTGCCGAAAGTGTCGGATGCCCGTACCTCGGCCGGCTGGGCGCTGGTGTTCATCGCGCTGCTCTATCTGACCGCGCCTGCGGTTGGGGCGATGGCCCGTCTGAACCTGATCAACACCGTCTATCCCGAAGGCACCCAATCGGCACCGCTGGCCTATGATGCGCGTCCCGACTGGATGAAGAACTGGGAACAGACCGGTCTTCTGAAATTCGAAGACAAGAACGGTGACGGCCTGATCAACTATGTCGCAGATCCGGCGGCCAACGAGTTCGATGTCAACCGCGACATCATCGTGCTGGCCAACCCCGAAATCGCCAATCTTCCGGGCTGGGTGATCGCATTGATCGCAGCCGGTGGTCTGGCAGCGGCTCTGTCCACGGCGGCAGGTCTGTTGATGGCGATCTCTTCGGCGGTCAGCCACGACCTGATCAAGGGTCAGATCAATCCGGGCATCTCCGAGAAGAACGAGCTGCTGTCGGCACGGATCTCGATGGCGGTGGCGATTGCGGTGGCCACGTGGCTGGGCCTCAATCCTCCGGGCTTTGCGGCGCAAACCGTGGCACTGGCCTTCGGTCTGGCAGCCGCCTCGATCTTCCCCGCACTGATGATGGGCATTTTCTCGAAGCGCATCAACAACAAGGGGGCCGTGGCCGGCATGCTGACCGGTCTGATCGTGACCATCATCTATATCTTCCTGCATAAGGGCTGGTTCTTCATCCCCGGCACGGCAAGCTTCGATGATGCGGACCCGCTGCTTCTGTCGGTGAAATCCACCTCCTTCGGGGCGATTGGCGCAGTGATCAACTTCGTGGTGGCCTATATCGTGTCCTCCGCGACCGAAGAACCGCCGGAAGAAATTCAGGATCTGATCGAATCGATCCGTATCCCGAAAGGCGCAGGCCAGGCCGTGGATCACTGATCCACCAAGGCTGGCGATGACTGCAGGCGGGGCCTTCGCCTGTAGTGCTCCGGGGGGCGGGCCCACGTCACCCCCGGAGCATTTTCCCCCCAACCTGATTACTGGCGAACGGATAGAGATCATGCGTGACGATCTTGCCTCTGTTATGACATTTCTCGAAGGGGTCCACCCCTACGACACCCTGCCGCGTAACGATCTGGCCCGCGTGGCCCGATCCTTTGACCGCAGGACGCTGGAGGCCGGTGCCGAGATCTACCGTTTGGGCAGCGTGCTGGACGGGCTGTATCTGGTGCAATCCGGTGCCGTCGAGGTGAGTGATGCCAACGGGGCGCTGGTCTCGGTGCTGGGGCCGCGCAACAGTTTTGGCGAACGCGGCCTGATGCGCGACGGTCAGGCCGCCACCACCGCGCGGATGCGCGAGGCGGGCGTTCTGCTGCTTTTGCCTGCCGCCGAATTTACCCGTCTGTGCCAGAGCGTTGACAGTTTCCGGCGGTTTTTTGACCGGATGCCGGTGCGCAAAGCCCGTGCAGGGGCCGATCTGGCGACGATGCGGGTGGCCGATCTGCTGTCGGGCAAGGCGGTGGCCTGCCGCCCCGAGACCAATGTGGTCGAGGCGGCACGGATGATGCGCGACCGTCATGTATCGTCCTTGGGGGTGACGGACCCGCAGGGCCGTCTGCTGGGTATCGTGACGCAGCGCGATATGTCGAACAAGGTTCTGGCGGGCAATTTCCCGATGTCGGCAGAGGTGGGGCGGGTGATGACCCCCGATCCGGTGACCCTGCCGCCCGATGCGCTGGGGTCGGATATCCTGCACCGGATGCTGGAAAAAGGGATCGGGCATCTGCCGGTGACCGAGCACGGGCGTTTCATCGGCATGATCACCCAGACCGATCTCACCCGTTTTCAGGCGGTCAGTTCCGCGAGCCTGATCCACGAGATCGCGCGCGCGCAGGATGTCGCCGGTATGGCCGCGATAACCGCGCGCATCCCGCAGCTTCTGGTGCAGCTGGTGGGGGCCCATCACGCGCATGAGGTCACCACGCGGCTGATCACCGATATCGCCGATGCGGTGACCCGCCGTCTGCTGGCGATGGCCGAGGCACAGCTTGGCCCCGCGCCTGCGCCTTGGGTGTGGGCGGCCTGCGGCTCTCAGGGGCGGCAGGAGCAGACCGGCGTCTCCGATCAGGATAACTGCCTGATCGTCGGGGACACGGCCACCGAAGCCGATATGGAGTATTTCCGCCGCTTCGCGCAGATCGTCTCGGACGGTCTGCACGCGTGCGGTTACGTCTATTGTCCGGGCGATATGATGGCGACCAATCCGCGCTGGTGCCAGCGTGCCGAGGTCTGGGCGCGCTATTTCCGCGGCTGGATCGCGACGCCCAATCCCGAGGCGCAGATGCTGGCCTCTGTCATGTTCGACCTGCGGGTGATCGGCGGCACAGCCCCTGCGCTGTTCGAGGCATTGCAGGCCGAAACCCTTGCCAATGCGGCAAAAAATTCGATTTTCGTGGCGCATATGATTGCCAATAGCCTCAAACACCACCCGCCGCTGGGGCTGATCCGCGGCTTTGCCACCATCCGTTCGGGCGAACATCGCCACCAGATCGACCTCAAGCATAATGGTGTGGTGCCGGTGGCCGATCTGGGGCGGGTCCATGCGCTGCGGGGGCAGCTTGCGGTGGCCAATACGCGCGCGCGCCTGCTGGCGGCCTGCGAGGCGGGCACGATATCGGTGGCGGGTGGGCAGGACCTGATTGCCGCCTATGACCTGATCGCGATGACGCGGCTGGAAAATCAGGCACGCCAGATCCGCAAAGGTGCGGCCCCCGACAACTATCTGGCCCCCTCGGCGCTGCCCGATTTCGAACGTTCCCATCTGCGCGACGCTTTCGTGGTGGTGCGCAGCCTGCAATCGGCTCTGGGTCATGGTAAGGCCAGTGTCAGCTAGGGCGGGTGCCCGTGCAACTGTGACGGTTTAACGAAGGAGACCCCTTATGATCGTGGATTTTATCGCAATGCTTTCCGCCGCGGCTCTGGCGGTTCTGGTGGTCTTCGCGTTCCGGCACGGCTTGCGCAAATGGGGCGGGGTCGTGCTGCCCAAATGGGTGATGCCCGCAATGGCGGGGCTGGCGATGCTGGGCTATACCATCCATGCCGAATACCGCTGGTATCCCGATCTGAAGGCGGGGCTGAATGGCGATATGAGCGTGGTAATGACGGTCGAGGACCGTAACTGGTGGCGCCCGTGGACCTATGCGGCCCCGGTGACCACCCGCTTCATGGCGGTCGATCTGGCGCAGGTCACCGATCCGGCACCGGGGGTGCGGGCGGGCAAGCTGCTGCTGGTCTCGCGCTGGCAACCGATGCAGCAGGTGCCCGTGGCCTATGATTGCGCAGGCCATCGGCGCGCGGATCTGATTGGTGGCGCGCATCTGCAGGACGGCACCCTGACCGGCGGCGAATGGTTGACTGTCTCGCCGCAAGATCCGGCGCTTGCCGCCCTTTGCGGGAGCGCGCGTCATGGCTGAGGATGCCCCGCGCCGTGTGCTGATTGTCGAGGACGAAGACAATATCGCCTTGGCGCTTGATTTCCTGATGGGCCGCGAAGGGTTTGATCATGCCCGGATTTCCACAGGTGCAGGGGCGCTGGACCTGATCCGCGAAATGCGCCCCGATCTGGTCTTGCTGGATATCATGCTGCCCGAGGTTTCGGGATATGAAATCTGCGAGGCCATGCGCACCGACCCCGATCTGCGCGGCGTGAAGATCCTGCTGATGACGGCGCGCGGCTCTTCGGTGGAACGGCGCAAGGGGCTGGCGCTCGGGGCGGACGGGTTTATCGCCAAACCTTTCGAACTGAAGGAACTGCGCGCCGAGCTGCACCGCCTGCTGGACGAGGCCGCCTGATGTCCGACTGGATTGCCACGCTGGGTCTGCGTCTGCGGGTCTTCCTGCTGTTTGCGGGGCTCGCCTTCGGACTTGTGCTGGCGCTGCTGGCGGGGGTGTGGCTGGGCGCACGGCAAGGGGCCGGACATGAGGCGCTGATCGTCATGGCGCTGGTGTCCGGTCTTCTGGGGGGGACGCTGATTGCGGGACTGTGGCTGCTGTTCGACGAGCATGTCGCCCGCCCGATCGAGGCGCTGTCGGGAGCCATGCGCATGGGAGGCTGGGGCGACAGGGCCGCGTTCGACGCCCCCTATCTGGGCGATCTCGCCTCGGCGGGGGCGGCGCTCGGTGCGGCGATGTCGGCCCAGAAGGACCGGCTTGCCGCCGATGTCGAACAGGCGCTGGGGCAGGCGGCAACCAGTCAGGCGCGGCTGGAGCTGCTGCTGGCGGATCTGCCGGTGGGCGTGGTGCTTCTGTCAGCCGACCAGCGGCTGGTCTTCTATAATCCGCAAGCGGCAGAGCTGCTTGGCCACGGTGCCAACCGTCCGGGGCTGGGCCGTAAACTGGAAGATTTCCTCTCGATCGCGCCGATCCTGCATGCGGTGGAACGTCTGGCCAAAAGCGCCGACCCCGAGGCGCGCTCGGATGTGCTTTGTGTCACCGGTGCAGGCCAGACCCTGACCGGTCATCTGCGCGCCGTACCGGCGGGGGAAGGGGGGCATGTGCTGACCTTGCAGGACATGTCGGCAATGATGGCGCAGAACCGCGCGCAGATCGCCCTGACGGCAGAGCTGCTTGCCCGCACCCGACCGGGCGTCGCGGCGCTGCAATCGCTGATGGAAACGCTCAGCGATCCCGATGGCCCCGTTGGCGAGACCCGCGACCGCATCCGTCAGGCGGCCCGCCACGAGGCGCAGACGCTGGCGCAGGACCTGCACCGGATGGCACAGGCTTTCGAAACCCTGCCCGATTGCACCCTGACCGCGCTGCGTGCCTCCGATCTGGCCGAGGCGCTGAGGGCGCGCGTCGAGACGCAGGGAACGGCACTGACCTTGGCCACAGCCCCGCTGATGCTGCGCTGCGATGCGGGCGGGGTGCTGGCGCTCTGGTCGGCGCTGGCGGCGCTGGTCGCGGAGGATCGGCGCAGCGACTTCCGGTTCGAGATCACGCAGGAAGGGGCGGGGGCACTTCTGTCCCTCGAATGGCAGGGCCCGTCCTTGGGGCTCGGCGCTCTGGAAGCCTTCCTGCACCAACCGGACCTGTCGCTGGGGCAATCGCCACGCCAGATCCTCGACCATCACCACAGCGATCTCTGGCCCGAACCCCTGCATGACGGACGCGCGCGCCTGTGTATGCCCTTGCGGGAACTGGCGGGCCACAACGATCCGCCCGCCGCCCTGCCGCGCCGCGTCACCTATGATTTCGACCTGCTCGACCGTCAGCCGCTGGGCGATATCCGTGCCAGCACGCTCGACAGGCTGACCTATGTGGTCTTCGATACCGAAACCACGGGGCTCGATCCCCAACGAGACGCCATCGTGCAGATCGCCGGACAACGTATCGTCAACGGGCGGGTGTCGGAAACCTTCGATATGCTGGTCAACCCCGCCCGTCCGATCCCTGCCTCCGCGACCGCCATCCACGGCATTTCCGATGAAATGGTGGCGCAGGCCCCCTCGGTGGCAGATGCCCTTTCGGCCTTCCACCATTTTGCCAAGGATGCGGTGCTTGTGGCACATAATGCGCCCTTCGATATCGGCCTGCTTCAGGCGGCAGAGCAGACCCACCGGCTGGGATACCAATTCGACCATCCGGTGCTCGATACGGTACTGCTCTCGGCCATCCTGTTCGGCCAGTCGCAGACCCATACGCTGGATGCGCTCTGTGACCGTCTGGGCATCATCATCGCGCCGGAATTGCGCCATAGCGCGATGGGCGATGCCGATGCCACAGCCTCCGCCTTCCTGCGCATGTTGCCCGCACTGAAATCCAAGGGCTTGCAGACGCTGTCCGAGGTGATCATCGCCGCGCGCAAACACGGGCGCCTGATCCGCGACCTCAATCTGTGAACCAGACCGGCTGCGAAAAAACGGGCTGCGGTAAAAACGGGCACCCCGAAAGCGCCCGTCCCGCAGTCCAGCTGCATGAAATATCCCGGGGTGAATTGGGGCCTCAGGCCCCAAGAGGGGCAGCGCCCCTTACTTGAAGAAGCGGCTGTCCTTTAACTGGTCCCACGCCCAGACAACCTCCTGCAGCATCTCCTCCTGCGACCGGTCGCCCCCATTCATATCGGGGTGCAGCACCTTGATCAGCGCCTTATAGGCCTTGCGCACCTCGGCCTTGGTCTCGGCATTGGTCACCTCGAGGATCTCGGCGGCCTTGCGTTCGGTTGGCGGCAGCTTGCGTCCCACAGAACGGCGGCCCGGATTCTGCGTCGCATTCTCGCCCAGAATCTCATGCGGGTCGGTCACCCCATGACGGGCAAGGCCCAGCTTCTCGTCATTGGCGCGGTTGAACGGCTTGGTCGGGCGCTCCCAGACGGTGGCATTGTCCAGAAAGGCCTGAAACTCTTCTTCGGACTGGCCCTGGAAATAGTTCCAGTTCAGGTTGTATTCGCGGATATGTTCCTTGCAGAACCAGAAATATTCGTCCAGCACCTTCGGGCTTTTGGGGGCGCGGTATTTCGCGGGCTCGTTGCAGCCCGCCTTGTCACAGACACGGGTCGAGGTCTCGAAGGCCCCCGACATGCCACGGCGGCCCTTCTGGCGGCGCTTCTTGTCTGCCGCAGCCGAGATGTTAAATCCAAACGGGTCGTTCTTTTCCATAAGGGTGGGTCTCCGTAATCTGACGGCTCGGGGGTAGTATGACGGCATGCGGGGAGGGCAGACCCCGCCTCCGACTCGGGTCACGCATTCTATGTCATTTTTCGTCGGGTGAAAGCCCTGGATCTCACTTTTGATCGCGACGCGAGCGGCCATGAACCCAGCCCGTTCGACAGGCGTATAGGGAGGGCTCTCCTTGGGACAGGCGTGGCAGACGGCACGGGCTTTATGTGACCTGAGGCGGGGGCCTCCGGTGCGGACCGGAGGCGCGGGGCATCCTGTTAGCTGCGGCCCGTCCCGTCATCGCTCTCGCTGGCGGCACCGCCGAGTTTGGGCGATTTGCCTTCCGGCCCGTTGGCCGATAGCGAGCGGGCGCGCTTTTCGATCGCACTGGGGATGCGCGGCGGTTGCGGCGTTGCAGGGCCGGCTTCGGCTTTTGGCAATGTCGCATTAGCGGCTCTGGCGGGCGCGGTCGGCGCAGGCGCAGAGGGCGCTGGTGCAGGGGCAGGCGCCGCATATGTAGCGGCCGGTTCTGCCCGAAGCGGGGCCTTCGGCACCGGTGCCGGATGGTCCTCGGCAACAGGACGCGGGGCAAGCGCGGATTTCGGGCGGCGGAAGACCAGAAGATTGTGATAGGTGGTGGTCTTGCTGCGCAAGCCGCTGCGCTCTTCGGCAGGGAGGGTCTCGGCGCGCAGATAGTGCCAGCCATCTACGGCCATAGCGTTCAGCGTGGCCGTAAGAGTATTGGCAAAACGGTCCTCGGCGGTTTTCAGGCCGCGATCGCGTTCGCCACGCACGGGGGCGGGAATGACTTTATACTCATACTCTTGCATCGGAAGCCTCGCGCGTTCTGGTTCGGGCGGAACTTGTCGGTCATGTGAGGCCCGGGGTCAAGTGACGGATGGGTGAACGCTCTGCAAAGCGGGCATGGAAAAGGGGCGCCAAAGCGCCCCTTCGCAATCTGTTCCGAGCGTTTCAGGATCGGCCGCGTTCAGGACTGGCCGCGTTCAAGATTGGCCGCGTTACTGCCCGAGCTTCTTGACCACCAGCTCGTTGACCGCTGCCGGATTGGCCTTGCCACCCGTCGATTTCATCACCTGGCCCACAAACCAGCCCGCCAGTTTCGGGTTGGCCTTGGCCTTTTCGACCTGCGCCGGGTTGGCGGCGATCACCTCGTCCACGGCGGCCTCGATGGCGCCCATATCGGTGACCTGCTTCATGCCGCGCTCTTCGACCAGAACCTCGGGGTCGCCGCCTTCGCTATAGACGATCTCGAAGAGATCCTTACCGATCTTGCCCGAGATATCGCCCGATTTGATCAGCTTGACGATCTTGCCCAGCTGTTCGGGCGACACGGGCGAGGTGGTCACATCATGGTCGTCTTTCTTCAGACGACCGAAGAGTTCGTTGATCACCCAGTTGGCCGAAAGCTTGCCATCGCCGCCGACGGCCAGAACAGCCTCGAAGTAATCGGCATTCTCGACCTCGGCGGTCAGCACCGAGGCGTCATATTCCGACAGCCCGAGTTCTTTCACGAAACGCGCTTTCTTGGCGTCGGGAAGTTCGGGCATGGAGGCTGCGATGTCATCGACCCAAGCCTGTTCGATTTCCAGCGGAAGCAGGTCGGGGCAGGGGAAATAACGGTAGTCATGCGCTTCTTCTTTCGAGCGCATGGAACGGGTCTCGTTCTTGTCGGGATCATAGAGGCGGGTTTCCTGCACCACCTCGCCGCCATCCTCGACGATGGCGATCTGGCGGCGGGCCTCATATTCGATGGCCGCCTGAATGAAGCGCATGGAGTTCATGTTCTTGATCTCGCAGCGCGTGCCCAGCACCGAGAAATCGCCGGTTTCGCGGAATTTCTCGTAATCGCCCGGTTTGCAGATCGAGACGTTCACATCGGCGCGCAGGTTGCCGTTTTGCATATTGCCGTCACAGGTGCCCAAGTAGCGCAGGATCTGGCGCAGCTTGCCGACATAGGCGGCCGCCTCTTCGGGGCCACGGATATCGGGGCGCGAGACGATTTCCATCAGCGCCACGCCCGTGCGGTTGAGGTCGACGAAGGACATGTTCGGGTCCATGTCGTGGATCGATTTGCCCGCGTCCTGTTCGAGGTGGATCCGCTCGATACGGACCATGCGCCCGACGCCCGGCCCCATATCGACAAGCATTTCGCCTTCCCCCACGATGGGGTGGTAGAGCTGGCTGATCTGATAGCCCTGCGGCAGGTCGGGGTAGAAGTAGTTCTTGCGGTCAAAAGCCGAGAAGAGGTTGATGTCGGCTTTCAGCCCCAGCCCCGTGCGCACGGCCTGTGCCACGCAATATTCATTGATGACCGGCAGCATGCCCGGCATGGCGGCGTCCACGAAGGCGACATTCGAGTTGGGCTCGGCGCCGAAAGTGGTGGAAGCGCCCGAGAACAGCTTGGCATTGGAATGGACTTGCGCGTGGACCTCGAGACCGATCACCAGTTCCCAATCCGATTTGGCCCCGGCGATGACTTTCGGTTTGGGCGCTTCATAAGCGAGATGGTCGAGCATATCCGCATTCCTCGTGTCTTTGGCAGGCCTCTGGCCCCAACGTGCTTGAGTGTCTTCTAGGACAGGGGCAGATCGGGGGCAAGAGGGGGAATGGGCAGAGGGGGCTCTGCCCCCGCGCCCTTGCGGGCGCCCCCCGGGATATTTGGAGCAGCTGGAACGGGGGCGGCGGATCTTTATTGACGGGGGCTGGCCGGATTTGGGGGATAGGGGGCTGCGTGTGCGTTAACGGGAAAGGCCCGCACGGGACGGGCCTTTGGGTTATCCGAGCAGGCGTTGCGACATTTCGCTAAGGTCGCGCGAGAGGCCGCGGGTCTCGGTGATGCGGGTCAGTTCCTCGCGGATCATCTGCTGGCGGGGGGCGTCATAGCGGCGCCATGTCTCGAAGCTGGTGGACATGCGGGCGGCTGTTTGCGGGTTCATCGGGTCCAGTTTGATCAGCCAGTCGGCCAGGAAGGCGTAGCCCGAGCCGTCCTTCGCGTGGAAGCCCGCGTGGTTGGCGGTGAGCCCGCCCACCAGCGCGCGGAAGCGGTTGGGGTTTTTCCAGTCGAAGGCGGAGTCTTGCGCCAGTTCGCGCGCGCGGGACACGGCACTTTCGGGCGGGCAGGCAGCGACTTCGACCATGAACCATTTGTCCATCACGAGGCGGTTGTCCTGCCAGCGGTTGCGGAAGGTTCGTGAGGCCTCTTGGCCTATTCCTGCGCGGATCAGGATCGAGAGGGCACCGAAGCTTTCGGTCATATTATTCGCCTGATCGAAGAGGGCTTTGGCGCGGGTGCCGCCGTCGAGTTTGGTCAGGAGGCTCAGGCAGGCAAGGCGCAGGCCCCTTTTGCCTGCGGGCTCGGCATCGGGGGAATAGGGGCCGGTGACCTCCAGCGCGTCGTAAAGCGCGGCGAGGCGGGCCTCATGCGTGGTGGCGATGGCTTTCGACAGCGCATTGCGGGCCGCGTGGATCGCATCGGGGTCGGGCGTGCCGCCTGCGGCGAAGATCGCCTGTGCCAATTCGTCCTCGCCCGGAAGCGCGAGACAATGGGCGATGAAGGCGGGCTCCAGCGTGTCGTCGGCCAGCAGGTTGCCGATGGCCTCCAGATAGGCGGGGGCCGGTTCCGCGCCCATGGTCATGTCGATCAGCGTGCGTTGGGCGAGGCTGCGGCCTGCCTCCCAGCGATTGAAACCATCGGTGTCATGGGCCAGCAGGAAGGCCTGTTCTGCAGGCGTCTGCTCGCGCTGCAGCACGACGGGTGCCGAGAAATCGCGCAGGATCGAGGGGACGGGCTTTTCGGCCACATCGAAGCTGAAGCTCTGTTCTTCCTCTGTCATTTCCAGAAGCTGGGTGGACAGCACCTCGCGGCCTTGCAGGTCCAGCAGGCCCAAGGCAATCGGGATATGGCGCGGGGCTTTTTCGGCCTCGCCCGGAGTGGGGGGCGTGGATTGGCGGAAGGTCAGCGTGTAGCGGCCATCGGCATAGGTGTCGGTGACCTTCAGATGCGGCGTG
Source organism: Thioclava sp. GXIMD4216 (assembly GCF_037949285.1). NCBI lineage: Bacteria > Pseudomonadati > Pseudomonadota > Alphaproteobacteria > Rhodobacterales > Paracoccaceae > Thioclava > Thioclava sp. GXIMD4216. The sequence goes on along the minus strand of NZ_CP149926.1, from coordinate 2,253,504 downwards.
CCCGCCGAGGTATACCACAGCGCGAATTGCGACAGGTCACGCCCCGTCACATCCTCGAAGACCTTCAGCCAGTCCTCGATCGTGCAGGCCTGCCCGTCATGGCGGTCGAAGTAGAGATCAAGCGCGCGGCGGTAGCCCTCATCGCCCGCAAGCCGTTTGAGCATGCCGACGATCTCGGCGCCTTTCTCATAGACGGTGACGGTGTAGAAGTTGTTGATCTCGCGGTAGTGGTTGGGGCGCGGGGGGTGCGCCAGAGGGCCTTGGTCTTCGCGGAACTGGCGGGTGCGCAGCATGGCGGCATCCTCGATCCGCTTGACCGGACCAAGGCGCACGTCACGGGTGAAGCTCTGGTCGCGGAAGACGGTCAGGCCTTCCTTCAGGCACAGCTGGAACCAGTCGCGGCAGGTGATGCGGTCGCCTGTCCAATTGTGGAAATACTCATGCCCGATGACGGCCTCGATACGCATATAATCGGTATCGGTTGCGGTTTCGGGAGAGGCCAGAACCAGTTTGGAGTTGAAGATATTCAGCCCCTTATTCTCCATCGCCCCCATGTTGAAATCATCAACCGCCACAAGATTGAAAACCGAGAGGTCATATTCGCGCCCATAAGCCTCTTCATCCCAAACCATCGAGCGCACAAGGCTTTCGAGGGCGAAATCGCAGCGGTCCTCATCGCCCGGACGGACCCAGATGTTCAGATCGACCTCGAGGCCGGATTTCGTGGTGAATTTGCCCGAAGTCGCCACCAGATCGCCCGCCACCAGCGCGAAAAGATAGGCGGGTTTGGGCCAGGGGTCATCCCATTCGGCCCAACCCTCACCGGAGGCACCCGCATTGCCATTCGACAGAAGCACCGGCAGGTCGCCTTCGATGCGCACATGAAAGCGCGCCATCACATCGGGATGGTCGGGGTAGAAGGTGATCTTGCGGAAGCCCTCGGCCTCGCATTGGGTGCAATACATGCCGTTCGACATATAAAGCCCCTCTAGCGCGGTATTGGCATTGGGCGCGATCTCGACCTCGGTCTCCAGCGTAAAGGCGCCTTCGGGGAGGGCGGCTGCATGGACCGTCAGACCCGTCTCGGTCAGCAGGTAATCGGCAGGTTGCAAGGCGGTGCCGTCAATGCCCAGCGAGATCAGCTTGAGGTCTTCGCCATCCAGATGCAGCGAGGCGCCCTCGCCCTTGGGGGTCAGATGCAGTCGCGCAAGGACTCGGGTGGCGGCAGGGGCCAGCCGGAAGGTCAGATGTACCTGATCCAGATCGAACGGGTAGGGCGTATAGTCTGACAGGTAGATCGTGCCGTCCATCGGGGTGGCTCCTTTGCTTCGTCTTGTGACGTCTTTATAGGCGGCTCAGGGTAGGCCTGCGCGCGGGGAGGTTCAAGACGGGGTCATGTCTTTGTGTCACTGGACACTCCGGTGATCTCGGGTCAGGTTGTAAGCCAAATCACGAATGACGGGAGGGTGCGATGGTTGATCGGGTCGAGCGCGCAGGATTACAGGTCGCGGCAGAGCTTGCCGCCTTTATCGAAGAGCAGGCGCTTGCGGGCACGGAGGTGACGCCCAAGCGGTTCTGGGCAGGTCTTGCGGTGCTGATGAGCGATTTCGCTCCGAAAAACCGCGACCTGCTGGAGGTGCGCGAGAAGATGCAGGCGCAGATCGACGCATGGCATTTGCAGCGGCGCGGTGAGCCGCATGAGGCGGCGGCCTATAAGGCCTTCCTGCAGGAGATCGGCTATCTGCTGCCCGAGGGCGCGGATTTCACCGTCGAGACCCCCGCGACCGATCCGGAATTCGCGCAGATCTGCGGCCCGCAGCTGGTGGTTCCGATCATGAACGCGCGCTATGCGCTGAATGCCGCCAATGCGCGTTGGGGGTCTTTGTACGATGCGTTTTACGGCACGGATGCTTTGGGCGATCTGCCTGAAGGCAAGGGCTTTGATGCTGCACGCGGGGCGAAGGTAGTCGCCGCGGCCAAGGCGTTTCTGGACAGGACCTTCCCGCTGGTTTCGGGCAAATGGGCCGATGTCAGTGACCTGCGGGTTGATCATGGCGGGCTGTTTGTGACCACCGATGATCTGACCGGCCTGATGAACCCTGCGCAATTTGCAGGTTATCAGGGCGCGGCAGAGGCGCCCTCGGCCATTGTGCTGAAGAATAACGGGCTGCATGTGATCGTGAAGATCGATGCCACCCATCCCATCGGCAAGACCGATCCGGCGCATATCAGCGACGTTGTGATGGAGGCGGCTGTCTCCGCGATCATGGATTGCGAGGATTCGGTCGCCGCTGTGGATGCCGAGGATAAGGTGCTGGCCTATTCCAACTGGCTGGGGCTGATGCGCGGCGATCTGACCGAAAGCGTCGAGAAGGGGGGCAAGACCTTCACCCGCGCGTTGAACCCCGATCTGGCCATCACCCTGCCCGAAGGCGGTGAGGCGCAGCTGAAGGGCCGCTCGATGATGCTGGTGCGTAATGTCGGCCATCTGATGACCAACCCTGCCGTGCTGGATGCCGAGGGCCGCGAGATCCCCGAGGGGCTGATGGATGCGCTGGTGACCACGCTTTGCGCCATGCCCGATCTGGTCAAGACGGACGGGCCGCGTAACTCCGAGACGGGCTCGGTCTATGTGGTCAAGCCGAAGATGCATGGTCCTGCCGAAGTCGCTTTTGCCTGTGCGGTCTTTGACTATGTCGAAGAGGTGCTGGGCCTGCCGCGCTATACGGTGAAGCTGGGGATCATGGATGAGGAGCGCCGGACCTCGGTGAACCTCAAGGAATGTATCCGCGCGGCTAAACATCGCGTGGCCTTTATCAACACGGGCTTCCTTGACCGGACGGGCGACGAGATCCATACGTCGATGGAGGCTGGGCCTCTGCTGCCCAAGGGCGAGATGAAATCCCAGCCGTGGATTGCCGCCTATGAGGACCGCAATGTGGATATCGGTCTGCGCTGCGGGCTTTCGGGGCGGGCGCAGATTGGCAAGGGCATGTGGGCGATGCCCGATCTGATGGCCGCCATGCTGGAGCAGAAGGTGGGCCACCCCAAGGCGGGGGCCAATTGTGCTTGGGTGCCATCGCCCACGGCGGCCACTTTGCATGCGATGCATTACCATGCGGTGGATGTTCTGGCCCGCCAGCGCGAGATTGCGGCCGAGCGCCGGCCCGAGCGGCTGGACGATCTGCTGTCGATCCCGCTGGCCACGGGGCGTAATTTCTCGGAAGAGGAAACCTCCCGCGAGATCCGCAATAACGCGCAGGGCATTCTGGGCTATGTGGTGCGCTGGGTCGATCAGGGGGTGGGCTGCTCCAAAGTGCCCGATATCCATGACGTGGGGCTGATGGAAGACCGCGCGACCTGCCGGATTTCGGCGCAGGCGCTGGCCAACTGGCTGCATCACGGGGTGGTTTCGGAAGAGGCCGTGATGCATGGGCTGCGCGAGATGGCTGTGGTGGTGGACCGCCAGAACGCGGGCGATCCGGCCTATCAGCCGATGGCGCCCGATTATAATGGCGTGGCCTTTCAGGCGGCCTGCGATCTGGTGTTTCAGGGGCGCAACCAGCCTTCGGGCTATACCGAGCCGGTCCTGCATCACCGTCGCCTGCAATATAAGGCGGCCCGCTAGGTAACCGAACCGGATCTGCTTGCGGTGCAGGCAGATCCGCTTTGTCGCGCTGCATTCGCGGGCAGAATGTTACGCGACGGGCAGGCTGTGCGTATCTTTGGCAGGCTCTTCGCCGTGGCGCACATTTGTTGCGCATATGAAGCCTTTTCTTGCGAAACCTTCCCGCTTAGCTTGACCGCAAAGGAGAGCAGGCATGACCAGACCCATCGTAGGCATTATCGGCAACACCGCGCTGATCAATGATCGTTTTCCGGTGCACGAGACCGGCACCATGGTGTCCGAGGCGATTGCGGAAGTGTCTGGCTGTATCCCGATGATCATTCCGCCCGACCCCGGCTGGATGACGGTGGCCGAACTGATGGAAAGCTGTGACGGTTTCCTTCTGCCCGGCGGGCGCCCGAATGTGCACCCGTCCGAATATGGCGATGAGGAAACCGAGGCGCATGGCACTTTTGACCGCAAGCGCGATGCCATTGCACTGGAGCTTGTGCGGGCCTGTGTGGCGACGGGGCAGCCGATTTTCGGGATCTGCCGCGGGTTTCAGGAGATTGCCGTGGCGATGGGCTCGACGCTGCATCCCGAGATCCGCGAATTGCCGGGGCGGCGCAACCACCGGATGCCTGTGGATGTGTCGCTGGAGGAAGGGTTTTCCAACCGGCACAAGGTCTCGCTTGCTGCGGGGGGGCGATTTGCGCGGCTCTTCGGGGCGGAAGAGGTGGAAACCAATTCGCTGCACGGTCAGGGCATTCTGGAAGCGGGCCCTCGCATCGTGATCGAGGGGCGGGCCGATGATGGCACTGCCGAGGCGATCTATGTGAAAGACGCGCCCGGGTTTACCATGTCAGTGCAATGGCACCCCGAGCATCGGGCGGCGCAGGACCCAGTGTCGCGGCCCCTGTTCGAGGCCTTTGGTCATTCGGTGAGGTCGTGGGCGATTGCGCGGCGTGGTGCGGTGAAAGTGGCCTGATCTTGGTGGCAGATGTGGAAAAGGGGGCGATCTCGCCCCCTTCTTTCATATTCGGGGAATATGAAATTCATCCCCCGAGGATATTTTCGGCAGCTGGACTCAGAGGCCGTTCTGGGCTTCGCGGCGCAGGGTGCGCGGCAGATGTTCCTGTGTGGCAAGGAAATGTTCGACGCGGGCGCGTTCGAATTTTGCCAGATCTGCCAGCCAGCGGCCGATGGCGCGCGACAGATCGACCGGCGCGCCCGGTGCCAGACGTGCGGCCAGTGTCAGCAGGTGGTCTTGTACGCGGTGGTCTTCGGGTTTGGGGTTGCGCAGCTTGGTATAGGGGCGCGTCATCAGGAAGATGGCGAGCTTCGGGCCGATCGGGCCTTGGGGCTGTTCGACCGCTTCGTCGAGGTCTTCGGAGAGGGGCTGGCCCTCATTCGCCCATGCGTCAAGCTGGCTGAGGCGTGCGAGATTGGCCTGCAGGCGTTTGGCCGCCGGCTTGCTGAGCGCGTCGATCAGGGCGAAGCAATCGGCCTCTTCGATCCAGCGGGTCAGCAGTTGCCACGCCATATCGTCGGGGCGCATGCGGGCTTGGGTCAGCAGCTTGGTGGCGGCGATGCGGGCCTCATAGATGCCCGATTGCCAAAGCTCATTGGCGAGGCTGACACGGCCTTCATTGTCCAGCGCCTCGCGCCACATGGCGGCCATATCGGTGAGGCCGGTGGCGGTTACGCCGATGACGCGGCAGCTGGTGCCGGTTTGCGCTTGCAGTTGGGCGGCGCGTTCTGCATCGGCCCATGCCTCAAGGGCATAGAGCGCATCTTCGATGCTGGGCGGTGCGACGGTGTCTTCCGGCTCGGCCTCTTCCTCGAAGAACTCGTAATCGGCATCCGAGGCGGCATAGGCTTCGGCCTCGGCGCTGAGTTTTGCGGTTTCTTCGGGCGAGAGGCGGGTGCCATCGTCCTGCAGGATTTCGGGTTTGGGGCCTTTGCGGCCCCCACGTTTGCGGCTCATTCGACGGTCACCGATTTAGCTAGGTTGCGGGGCTGGTCCACATCGGTGCCTTTAGCGATGGCGGTGTGATAGGCCAGAAGTTGCGCGGGCAGCGCATAGAGGATCGGGGCCCAGGGTTCAAGCACTTCCGGCAGCTGCAGCGTGGCCCAGGTGCCCTCGGAGGCCTCGGAGAGGCCTTGGGCATCGGAGACCAGAAGCACCTTGCCGTGGCGCGCCATGACCTCTTGCATGTTCGATACGGTCTTGTCGAAAAGCCCGTCATGGGGGGCGAAGACGATCACCGGAACCGTGCGTTCGATCAGCGCGATGGGGCCGTGTTTCAGCTCGCCGCTGGCATAGCCTTCGGCGTGGATATAGCTGATTTCCTTCAGCTTCAGCGCGCCTTCCATCGCCAGCGGATACAGCGGGCCGCGCCCGAGGAAGAGGATGTCCTGCGCCTCGGCCAGCTGGCCCGACAGCTCGGCGATTTTCGCGCCGATGCCGAGGCCTGCATTCATCAGGCCGGGCAGGGCGCGCAGGGCTTCCATGTGTTTCTGGGCGTCCTCGGGCTTGAGGTGGCCGCGATCCAGACCCGCTTTCAGCGCCAGAATGGCAAGGGTCAGTAGCTGGCAGGTGAAGGCTTTGGTCGAGGCCACGCCCACTTCGACGCCCGCATGGATCGGCAGGGCGATGCCCGCCTCGCGCGCCATAGTGGAGGTGGGGACATTGACCACGGCGATGGTTTTCTCGACCTTCTCGTTGCAATAGCGCAGCGCGGCCAGCGTATCGGCGGTTTCGCCCGACTGGCTGACAAACAGCGCCGTGGAGCGCGCGGGCATCGGCGGCTCGCGGTAGCGGAACTCGGAGGCGACATCAATCTCGCAGGGGATGCCCGCGAGCTTTTCAAACCAGTATTTCGCGGTCTGGCAGGCATAGAAGGCCGTGCCACAGGCCACCAGCGTCAGCCGCTCGGTGCCGGAAAAATCCACGCTTTCCGGCAGGTTGAGGCTGTCGCCCCGCAGATAATGGGCCAGCGCATCGGCCAGAACCACCGGTTGCTCGGCGATCTCCTTGGCCATGAAATGCTTGTATCCGCCCTTTTCGACGCGGGTCTGGCCCAGATCGATACGGGCCTCATCGCGATTGGCGCGGCGGCCCGCGTGGTCGAAGATCTCCGCGCCCTGCCGGGTGATGAAGGCATAATCGCCCTCTTCCAGATAGGTGATGCGGTCGGTCATCGGCGACAGCGCGATGGCATCCGAGCCCACGAACATTTCGCCCTCGCCATGCCCGATCGCCAGAGGCGAGCCCTTACGCGCGGCGATCATCAGATCGTCCTCGCCGTCAAACAGCCACAGAAGGGCGAAGGCGCCCTCAAGCTTGGCCAGCGTGGCCACGGCCGCCTCGCGCGGGGGCATGCCGCGGTCCATCATCAGGCGGGTCAGCTGGGCCACGGTTTCGGTGTCGGTCTCGGTTTCGGGGGTGATGCCGGCTTGGGCCAGCTCGGCGCGCAGCTCGCGGAAATTCTCGATGATGCCGTTATGGACCACCGCCACCGGCCCCGAGCGATGGGGATGCGCATTGGTCACCGTCGCCGCGCCGTGGGTCGCCCAGCGGGTATGGCCGATGCCGGCTTTGCCCGGCAGCGGTTCATGCACCAGAAGATCCGAGAGGTTGACCAGCTTGCCCACCGCGCGGCGGCGGTCAAGGCGGCCTTCGTTGATGGTGGCGATGCCCGCGCTGTCATAGCCGCGATATTCCAGCCGCTTGAGGCTTTCGACCAGAAGGGGGGAGACTTCATGCGTGCCAAGCACGCCGATGATTCCGCACATGGGCTCAGCCTTTCTTTTCGGATTTCGCGGCGGCGCGGCGGGCTTTTTCCTCGCGCAGCATGGTCATCAGTTTGCGGGCCAGACCGGGTTTGTTGACCTGTTGGCCGCGCGCCACGGAAAGGGCGTCATCGGGCACATTCTTGGTAATCACCGACCCCGATCCGGTGAGCGCGCGCGCACCGATGGTCACGGGGGCCACCAGCATGGTCGAGGAGCCGATAAACGCGTCTTCTCCGATCACCGTGCGATGTTTGAAGACGCCATCATAGTTGCAGGTGATGGTGCCCGCGCCGATATTGGTGCGCGCGCCGATCTCGGCATCGCCCAGATAGGTCAGATGGCCGACCTTCACCCCCTCGGCCAGCGTCGCATTCTTGACCTCGACGAAATTGCCCACATGGACATCCTCGGCCAGTTCGGCGCCGGGGCGCAGGCGGGCAAAGGGCCCGATAGTGGCCCCGCGCGAGATATGGCAGCCTTCAAGATGGCAGAAGGCTTCGATGGAGGCGCCGGATTCAACGGTGACCCCCGTGCCGAACACCACATTCGGGCCCACGGTCACATCGCGGCCCAGATACGTATCGAGTGCGAAATAGACGCTGTCGGGATCGGCCATGCTGACGCCGTTTTCCAGAGCGTCGTTGCGCTGGCGGGTCTGGAACAGGGCCTCGGCACGGGCGAGTTCGGCGCGGGTGTTGATGCCCAGCGTCTCGGCCTCGTCGCAGGTGACCACTTCGGCGCTCAGGCCGCGGGCACGCGCCGCGCCCACGATATCGGTCAGGTAATATTCGCCCGCCGCATTGTCATTGCTCAAACCCTGCACCAGCTCGGTCAGCAGCACCGCATCACAGGCGATGACGCCGGAATTGCACAGCCGGATCGCCCGCTCGCTTTCGGAGGCGTCCTTGTATTCCACGATCCGCTCCAGCGCGGGACCCTGCGCGATCAGGCGTCCGTAACGGCCCGGATCGGCGGCCACAAAGCCCAGCACCGCAACCGCCGCATCCGAGGCGGCAAGCGCATCCAGCGTTTCGGGGCGGATGAAGGGTGTGTCGCCATAGAGCACGATCACGCGCCCGTCGAAGCCCTCCAGCAGCGGCAGCGCCTGTGCCACGGCATGGCCGGTGCCAAGCTGCTCGGCCTGCCGGACATATTGCGCATCGGGTGCCCATTGGCCGATCGCCTTCTCCACCAGATCGGCCCCGTGGCCGGTTACGGCGATAATCCGCTCGGGCTCCAGCGCGCGTCCTGCGGCCAAAGCATGCGCGACCAGAGGCGCGCGGCCCACCTGATGCAGCACCTTCGGCAGGTCGGAATTCATGCGGGTGCCTTGCCCGGCAGCAAGGATAATCAGCGCGTTTGCCATAGCTCTGCCTTTTCTTCTGGCCTTTTCTTCTGCTCATCCCCGTTTTACCCATAGTGCAACGGGCCGCAAGGTGCCTGATCATCACGTCGTCTTTCGGCGTGTTTCAACATCGTCCCGGCTTCGGGACAGGAAGGACTGCATGCAGACGGTTGTCTTCGATCTGGACGGCACATTGGCCGATACCTCGGCGGATCTTATCGCGGCGGCCAATGCCTGTTTCGTGGCGCGCGGCTATGCGCCGGTGCTGCATCCGCTGGACGATGCGGTGATCGCTTTTCATGGCGGGCGGGCGATGCTGCGCGAGGGGTTCGGACGGCTGGGCCATGAGGATGTGGAGGCGGCCATCGATGCCGATTTCGACCGCCTTCTGGCCCATTACGACGCCCATATCTGCGTCCACACCACGCTGTATCCCGGTGTGGTGGCGGCGATAGAGGCGCTGCGCGAGGCGGGGTACAAGACCGCTATCTGCACCAATAAGCCCGAAGGCCTTGCGGTGAAGCTGGTGGATCAGCTTGGCATTGCGCCTCTGTTCGATGCGCTGATCGGGGCCGATACCCTGCCCACCCGCAAACCCGACCCCGCCCCCTATCTTGCGGCAGTCGAGCGGGCAGGGGGGGCTGTGGCGCAATCGGTCCTGATCGGTGATACCGAAACGGACCGGAAGACCGCCGCCGCCGTGGGGGTGCCTTGTGTACTGGTCACTTTCGGCCCCGAGGGCGAGGCTATCTTGCGTCTGGAACCCGAGGCGGCGATGGCCAGCTATACGATCCTGCCCGCATTGGTCGCGCAGCTTCTGCCCGCGCGGCCACAGGGCTGAGGGGCGGGGCGGCGGCTGCGCGTTGTACCGCCCGCCGAATGGTGCCGATTTTCCGCCGAACTCTGGAGCATGGCCGATGCCTGACGAGATCTTTACCAAGCCCTTCACCCAGCAGGAGCCTCTCCCCGAGGCGGCCATCGCCCGCGCCGTCGAGGTGATGCGCCACGGGCGGCTGCACCGCTATAACACCCTTCCGGGCGAATATGGCGAAGTGGCCGATCTCGAGATCGAGTTTGCCGATTTCACCGGCGCGCGCTTTGCGTTGGCGGTGGCATCGGGGGGCTATGCTCTGGGCTGCGCCTTACGGGCGATTGGTGTGCGGCAGGGCGAGCACGTGCTGACCAATGCTTTTACGCTGGCGCCTGTGCCCGGCGCGATTGCGGCGGTGGGGGGCGTGCCGGTGCTGGTCGAGGTGACGGAAGATCTGGTGATCGATCTGGATGATCTGGAGGCCAAGGCCGGTCAGGCGCGGGTGCTGCTGCTGAGCCATATGCGCGGCCATATCTGCGACATGGACCGGCTGATGGAGATTGCCCGCCGCCATGACCTGACGGTGATCGAGGATTGCGCCCATACGATGGGGGCGGCGTGGAAGGGGGTGCCTTCGGGGCGGCATGGGGTGATCGGTTGCTATTCGACCCAGACCTACAAGCATATGAATTCGGGCGAGGGCGGATTGCTGGTCAGTGACGATCCGCAGGTGATGGCGCGGGCGATCCTGCTGTCGGGCAGCTATATGCTTTATCCGCGCCACCGCGCTGCCCCCGCCAGCGACTATTTCGAGCAGTCGAAATATGACACGCCCAATGTCTCGGGGCGGATGGATAACCTGCGCGCGGCGATCCTGCGCCCGCAACTGGCCGATCTGCCGCAGCAGATCGCACGATGGAATCGCCTTTACCAGAGATTGGAAGCCGAGCTTGCAGGGGGGCAGGGGCTGGCCTTGGTGTCGCGTGCCGAGGGCGAATCCTATGTGGGATCGTCATTCCAGTTCCGCCTGCCCGCCTTTAGCGCCCCTATGGTTGTGGATTTTGTGACGCGCTGTCTGGCGCGCGGGGTCGAGCTGAAATGGTTCGGCGCGAAGGAGCCGATGGGTTTTACGTCACGTCATGAGAGCTGGCACTATGTTCCGCCCCAATCCCTGCCACGTAGCAATGCCATTCTGGCCGGATTGCTCGATCTGCGGCTGCCTTTGAGCTTCGATCTGGACGATATCGCGCTGATCGCCCGTATTCTGCGCGAAGAGCTGCAAAAAACACGGGCGATATAAACCGGAAGTTGTGCATCCTTTGCCGTCTCGGGGCGGGTGATCCGGAAATGAAACACCTGCGACAAAGAATTTCGCGGGATTTCAACATGGAATTTTCCCTGTGAAACAAGCCATTTGCGGAAAATAGGGTTAATAAATGCATATTTTAGAGGAAAACATTTCGCCGTAAACGGTCGATTCACGCTTGCTCGTTAGCTCTCATGCCATATCCTGAGCGGTGAGTTGGACTGATCGGTTTGCTTCGGATCTTATTGTCGATATTCGCTTTTTCAGGGTTTCTTATCTAAAATGACTGCCCTGAAATATACGAAATAGACCCGACATCTGTTGACCCCGGAGCGACACGAGTCTATTGCTCACCGCAGCTTGAACCGGCGCGACGAAACGTCGCGAGTCTAGGGAGCCAGACAGTGCACGAATACCTGCGCGAATATCTTCCCATCCTCATCTTTCTGTGCGTTGCCATTGCCTTGGCACTATTGCTTCTGGGGGCAGCCGCGATCATTGCGATCCGCAATCCTGACCCGGAAAAGGTCTCGGCCTATGAATGTGGTTTCAACGCATTCGATGACGCGCGGATGAAATTCGACGTGCGCTTCTATCTCGTGTCGATCCTTTTCATCATCTTCGACCTCGAAGTGGCCTTCCTGTTCCCGTGGGCGGTGGCGTTCCAGGATATTTCTATGACCAGTTTCTGGGCCATGATGGTGTTCCTTGGCGTGCTGACCGTGGGCTTTGCCTATGAATGGAAGAAAGGGGCGTTGGAATGGGCGTGATGACCTCTGCCAATACCGCTGCTGTGGACAAAGAGTTCGCGACGCAGGCCATCAACAAAGAGTTGCAGGACAAAGGCTTCCTGCTGACCTCGACCGAGGATGTGATCAACTGGGCGCGCAATGGCTCGCTGCACTGGATGACCTTCGGTCTTGCCTGCTGCGCCGTGGAGATGATGCAGGCTTCCATGCCGCGCTATGACGTCGAACGGTTCGGCATGGCGCCGCGGGCCTCGCCGCGCCAGTCGGACCTGATGATCGTGGCCGGCACGCTGACCAACAAGATGGCACCCGCGCTGCGCAAGGTCTATGACCAGATGCCCGAGCCGCGCTATGTGATCTCGATGGGGTCCTGCGCCAATGGCGGTGGCTATTACCACTACAGCTATTCGGTCGTGCGTGGCTGCGACCGCATCGTTCCGGTCGATATCTATGTGCCGGGCTGCCCGCCCACCGCAGAGGCGCTGCTTTACGGTCTGCTGCAGCTGCAACGCAAAATCCGCCGTACCGGCACGCTGGTTCGCTAAGGAGGGCAGGCTATGACCGATGATCTGCAAACCGACGCCCGTCAGGACGCCCGCCTTGATGCGCTGGCCGAGCTGGCCGCCCATATCGAGGCCCGTCGCCCCGATGACGTGATTTCCACCGAGATCGCTTTTGGCGAGCTGACGGTGAACGTGACCCTTTCGGGGATCGAGGATTTCGTGGCCTTCCTCAAGGAAGACCCGAACTGCATGTTCTCTTCGTTGACCGATATCACGGCGGTCGACCACCCCGAGCGCGCGAAGCGCTTCGATATGGTCTGGCAATTCCTGTCGATGTATCGCAACCAGCGCATCCGCGTGAAGGCCGAGGTCCGCATCGACGAGATGGTGCCCTCGATCACCGAGGTGCATAAATGCGCCAACTGGTTCGAGCGCGAGGTCTTCGACATGTTCGGCGTGCTGTTCTCGGGCCATCCCGACCTGCGCCGTCTGCTGACCGATTACGGCTTCCGTGGCCACCCGCTGCGCAAGGACTTCCCGACCACCGGCTATGTCGAGGTGCGTTGGGACGAGGTGCAGAAACGTGTGGTCTACGAGCCCGTCAAACTGGTGCAGGAATTCCGCCAGTTCGACTTCCTCAGCCCGTGGGAAGGGGCGAAATACATCCTTCCGGGCGACGAGAAGGCGGGGGCGAAGTGATGCACATCAAGACTTTTGCGATGGAGATGGGCGCATGATGGACGGCGATATCCGGCAGAACCATTATGACGACGGCACGCAGGACGCCCTGACCGGCGAACAGCGCATCCGCAACTTCAACCTCAACTTCGGGCCCCAGCACCCCGCAGCGCACGGCGTTTTGCGGATGGTTGTCGAGCTTGACGGCGAGATCGTGGAACGTGTGGACCCGCATATCGGCCTCTTGCATCGCGGCACCGAGAAGCTGATGGAAAGCCGCACCTATCTGCAGAACCTGCCCTATTTCGACCGGCTCGATTATGTCGCGCCGATGAATCAGGAACATGCATGGTGTCTGGCGATCGAGAAACTGACGGGGACCGAGGTGCCGCGCCGTGCTTCGCTGATCCGCGTGCTCTTCTGCGAGATCGGCCGTGTGCTGAACCACCTGCTGAACGTGACGACCCAAGCTATGGACGTGGGCGCGCTGACACCGCCGCTCTGGGGCTTCGAGGAACGCGAGAAGCTGATGATTTTCTACGAGCGGGCCTGTGGCGCGCGTCTGCACTCGGCCTATTTCCGGCCCGGCGGCGTGCATCAGGACCTGCCGCCCGAGCTGATCGAAGATATCGACATCTGGGCCAAGGAATTTCCGTCCAAGCTCGACGATATCGACACGCTGATCACCGAAAACCGCGTGTTCAAGCAGCGTAACGTGGATATCGCCATCATCACCGAACAGGACATTCTCGACTGGAGCTATTCCGGCGTGATGGTCCGCGGCTCGGGGCTTGCATGGGATCTGCGTCGCAGCCAGCCCTATGAATGCTATGACGAATTCGATTTCGACGTGGCTGTGGGCAAGAATGGCGACTGCTATGACCGCTATCTGGTCCGTATGGCCGAGATGCGCGAATCGGTGAAGATCATCCGTCAGGCGCTGGACAAGCTGCGCGTGGAAAAGGGCGATGTTCTGGCCCGTGGCAAGATCACGCCCCCCAAACGCGGCGATATGAAAACCTCGATGGAGAGCCTGATCCACCATTTCAAGCTTTACACCGAAGGGTTCAAGGTTCCGGCAGGCGAGGTCTATGCCGCCGTCGAGGCGCCCAAGGGCGAATTCGGCGTGTTCCTCAAATCCGATGGCACCAATAAACCTTACCGCGCGAAGATCCGCGCGCCGGGCTATCTGCACCTGCAATCCATGGACTATGTCGGCAAGGGCCATATGCTCGCCGATCTGGCCGCAATCATCGGCACGATGGATATCGTGTTCGGGGAGGTCGACCGCTAATGCTTCGCCGTCTACATCACGAACAGCCCGAGAGCTTCGAGTTCACGCCCGCCAACCATGAATGGGCGCTGGCGCAGATGACCAAATATCCGGTCGGGCGTCAGGCCTCGGCCATCATTCCGCTCTTGTTCCGCGCGCAGGAGCAAGAGGGCTGGCTGAGCCGTCCGGCAATCGAATATGTCGCGGATATGCTGGAAATGCCCTATATGCGGGCGCTCGAGGTTGCGACCTTCTACTTCATGTTCCATCTGGCCCCTGTTGGGTCGGTGGCGCATATCCAGATCTGTGGCACCACGTCCTGCATGATCTGCGGGTCGGAAGACCTGATGAAGGTCTGTAAGGAAAAGATCGCGCCCAACCCGCATGAGCTGTCGGCAGATGGCACCCTGTCTTGGGAAGAGGTCGAATGCCTTGGCGCTTGTGCCAATGCGCCGATGGCCCAGATTGGCCGCGATTACTATGAAGACCTCTCGGAAGAGAGCATGTCGACCCTGATCGACCAGCTGAAAGCGGGCGAGCGTCCGGCTCCGGGGTCGCGCATCGGGCGCTTCTCGTCGGAACCGAAGACCGGCCCGAATGCCTGTGTCGATGTTCCGGGCGATAAGGAAGCCCATAACGCGACCACTTCGATCGCGCTTCAATATGGCACCTATATCAAGAAAATCGATGGCACCGAAGTGCCGCTGACCGCGCCGTGGCAGGCGACGGGCCAGATTGGCCCTGTGGGCCTGATGGGCACCCAGCCGCGTCCGAAAACTGCCGCTCAGCAGGCGGCTGCCCGTGCTCCGCGCCCCGCACAGGGCGTGCCTGCAAGCACCCACGGCATCACCGAGCAGGACGCCGAGGCCGATTCCAAAGGGAAGCCGACCGAAGAGTCCAAGCCGCTTTAATTCACGCCCCGTGCCCCGTTAGGGGCATGGACCTCTCCGCAGCCCGAAAGGCCTGACGCGCATGATGAACGAAATGAAGAGCCAAGCGCAGAAAACAGTGACCCTCTGGGGGGCTGTTCTGGGTGTTATCGTCTTCTTGTTCACTCTTAGCTCGGGTTTTCTTGCGGCACTGTTTTTGGGGATCGTGGCAGGGGCGCTGTTTCGCGGTGTTCTGAAATGGGCCTTCATGGACGGGACACTGGATCTGCAGGAGGCCGAAATCGAGGTGGGCAAAGCGGCGCGTGCCGTCCCGCCGATGCATTCGGTCAATCATGACGCTGTGGTGGCCTATACGCATAAAAGCGAGCCTGCCGCCGAGTTGAGCGAAAAGCTGGCCGACGGTCTGGACGCGGCAGAATCGCAGGCCAAGGTGCATATGGACAAGGTCGATATCATCGCGGCCACGGCGGAAAGCCGGATCCGTCACCAGAAGGACCAGCCCGGCTGGGTCGATCCGGACGAGGAGGATGCCGAAGAGGCGGATCCCGCCGAGGGGGCCGCAGATCCGGGCGAGGCACCGCAGGGGATTGCCGCACCGCGGAACGGGCAGGGCGACGACCTCAAGCTGATCGAGGGGATCGGGCCGAAACTGGAAGAGCGCTTGAACAGCTGGGGGATCTGGCATTACGACCAGATCGCGGCTTGGGGGCCTGCACAGGTGGCTTATGCCGATGCCAATGTGCCGCGCTTCAAGGGGCGCTGCACGCGGGATAAATGGGTCGCACAGGCCAAGCTGATTGTGGAGGAAGGCAAAGAGGCCTTTCTTGCACGCGCGAAGACGAATGATTACTGAGCGTTAGCTCGATTACAATACCGCGCTGGTCGGAACGGCGCATCTGCCGCCGGAACTCCGGTAACAGCCGGCCAAAGGGCCAGGGAAGTGAGGAAAGTGACATGCTGAAAGATCAGGATCGGATCTTTACCAACCTCTACGGGATGTATGACCAGTCGCTGGCTGGCGCGATGAAACGCGGGCATTGGGATAATACCGCCGGTCTTCTGGCCAATGGGCGCGACTGGATCGTGGACCAGATCAAGGCGTCGGGGCTGCGTGGCCGTGGTGGTGCAGGTTTCCCGACCGGTCTGAAATGGTCCTTCATGCCGAAGGAAACCGATGGCCGTCCGTCCTTCCTTGTGATCAATGCCGATGAATCCGAGCCCGCGACCTGTAAGGACCGCGAGATCATGCGCCACGACCCGCATTGTCTGGTCGAAGGGGCGCTGGTTGCCGGTTATGCGATGGGCGCGCGCGCGGCCTATATCTACCAGCGCGGCGAATATACCCGCGAGAAAGAGGCGCTGCAGCGGGCGATCGACGAGGCCTATGACGCGGGCTTCCTTGGCCCGAATGCCTGCGGCTCGGGCTATCAGTTCGATGTCTTCCTGCATCACGGGGCCGGTGCCTATATCTGCGGCGAGGAAACCGCGCTTCTGGAAAGCCTCGAAGGCAAGAAGGGCATGCCCCGCATGAAGCCGCCATTCCCCGCAGGCGCGGGCCTTTATGGCTGCCCGACCACGGTGAATAACGTTGAATCCATCTCGGTAACGCCCACGATCCTGCGTCGCGGGCCGGAGTGGTTTGCAAGCTTTGGCCGCCCCAACAACGTGGGCGTGAAGCTGTTCGGCTTCTCGGGCCATGTGAACACGCCCTGCGTTGTCGAAGAGACGCTGGGCCTGTCGATGCGCGAGATGATCGAGAAACACGGCGGCGGTGTCCGTGGTGGCTGGAAAAACCTCAAGGCGGTTATTCCGGGCGGCGCGTCCTGCCCGATCCTGCCAGCGTCGATGTGCGAAGACGCGATCATGGATTTCGACGGGATGCGCGACAAGAAATCGGTCTTCGGCACGGGCTGCATGATCGTGATGGACCAGAACACCGATGTCATCAAAGCGGTGGCGCGCCTGTCGAAATTCTTCCATCACGAGAGCTGCGGCCAATGCACGCCCTGCCGTGAAGGCACCGGCTGGATGAGCCGCCTGATGGACCGTCTGGTGACCGGCGATGCCGAGATCGAAGAGATCGACATGCTGCAATCGGTCACCAAACAGGTCGAAGGCCACACCATCTGCGCCCTTGGCGACGCGGCGGCTTGGCCGATCCAGGGCCTAATCCGTAACTTCCGTGAAGAGATCGAAGACCGGATCAAGGCCCGTAAGACCGGTCGCATGGGGGCGTTTGCGGCAGAATGACCCTGAGCTTCCCTCATATCGCCCGCGGGGCTGTCCTTGCCGGTGCGCTTCTGGCGCTTGCGGCATGTGGCGACAAGCCTCTTGATGGTCCGGATGCACTGGTGGATGGCGCGGCGCGTGCGGTGCCTGCGGGGTACCAGATCGCGCAATCGCCTTCGGGGCTGATCGTCATGCGCGACGGGGCGCCCTTCGCCGCCGATGAGGGGGCCGAGGCCAAGAAAGTCCTCAGCCGCTGGTGTGGCGCGCAGGGGGTCAATTCGGGGCTGGATGACAGTTTCAGCAACGGAACCTGGGTCTTTCCGGGGGGCTGTAAATGATGGCCCTTCGCACAGATATCACCGCGCGGATTGCCGCGCCCGAGCATACTGACGGATTGTGACATGGCAGACCTCAGAAAAATCAATATTGATGGCACCGATTACGAGGTGGATGGCAGCCTGACGCTTCTGCAGGCCTGCGAGGAAGCCGGTATCGAGGTTCCGCGTTTCTGCTATCACGAGCGTCTGTCGATTGCGGGCAACTGCCGGATGTGTCTGGTGGAAGTCGTGGGCGGCCCGCCCAAACCCACGGCCTCCTGCGCGATGCAGGTCAAGGATCTGCGCCCCGGGCCGGAAGGCCAGCCGCCGGTCATGAAGACCAAATCGCCGATGGTGAAGAAGGCGCGCGAGGGTGTGATGGAGTTCCTCCTGATCAACCACCCGCTCGACTGCCCGATCTGTGACCAAGGCGGCGAATGCGACCTTCAGGATCAGGCTGTGGCTTACGGCGTCGATTTCTCGCGCTATCGCGAGCCCAAGCGTTCGGCCACCGAGCTGAACCTCGGCCCGCTGGTCGAAACCCATATGACGCGCTGCATCTCCTGCACCCGCTGCGTGCGCTTCACGACGGAAGTCGCGGGCATCACCCAGATGGGCCAGACCGGACGCGGTGAGGATAGCGAGATTTCCTCCTATCTGGACCAGACGCTCGACAGCAATCTTCAGGGCAATATCGTCGATCTTTGCCCCGTTGGTGCGCTGGTGTCGAAGCCCTATGCCTTTACCGCCCGCCCGTGGGAGCTGACCAAGACCGAATCCATCGACGTGATGGATGCGCTTGGGTCGAACATCCGCGTGGATACCAAGGGCCGTCAGGTCATGCGGATCCTGCCGCGCAATAATGACGCGGTGAACGAGGAGTGGCTGGGCGACAAATCGCGCTATATCTGGGACGGGCTGAAACGCCAGCGTCTGGACAAGCCCTATATCCGCAAGGATGGCAAGCTGACCCCCGTCAGCTGGCCCGAGGCTCTGGAAGCGGCCGCAGCCGCGATCAAGGGCAAGAAGGTTGCGGGCCTTGTTGGTGATCTGGCCTCGACCGAAGCGGCCTTCGCGTTGAAACAGTTGATCGAGGCGCAGGGTGGCAAGGTTGAATGCCGCACCGATGGCGCGCGTCTGCCGGTTGGCAACCGCTCGGCCTATGTGGGCAATGCGACGATCGCCGATATCGACAATGCCAAGATGATCCAGCTGATCGGGACCAATCCGCGCGTCGAAGCGCCGGTGCTGAATGCGCGTCTGCGCAAGGCATGGCTGAATGGGGCGAAGATCGGTCTGGTCGGTGAGGCTGTCGATCTGACCTATGACTATGCCCATGTCGGCACCGATCGCGCGGCGCTGGAAAGCCTGTCCTCGCGCGAGATCTCGGACGAGACCAAAGAGAAACCCAGCCTTGTGATCGTGGGGCAGGGCGCGCTGTCCGAGGCGGATGGCGAGGCCGTTCTGGCCCATGCGATGAAGCTTGCGGAGAACAGCAACTCGAAGCTTCTGGTTCTGCATACGGCGGCTGGCCGTGTGGGGGCTATGGATGTTGGCGCTGTCACCATGGGCGGTCTGCCGGTGGCGATCGAGGGCGCAGAGGTGATCTATAACCTCGGCGCCGATGAGGTCGAGATCGCGCCGCGTTCCGAGGGTGGCCCGCTGGTCATCTATCAGGGCAGCCACGGCGATCGCGGTGCGAACCGCGCCGATATCATCCTGCCAAGCGCCTGCTACACCGAGGAAAACGGTCTGTTCGTCAATACCGAGGGCCGTCCGCAGCTTGCCTTCCGCGCCGCTTACCCGCCGGGTGAGGCGAAGGAAAACTGGGCGATCCTGCGTGCGCTTTCCGCCGAGCTGGGCGCGAAACAGGGCTGGGACACGCTGGCCGGTCTGCGCCGTGCGATGGTGGCCGCCGTGCCGCATCTCGCACGCGTGGACGAGGTTGTCGAAAGCGACTGGACACCGGTCGAGATCCGCGACATGGGCAAGGCGACCTTCCGTGCCCCCTTCCGCGACTATTATCTGACCAACCCCATTGCACGGGCTTCGGTGCTGATGGCGGAGCTTTCCGCCGGTGCCAAGGAACGTGCGAAATCCCAACTGGCCGCTGAATAAGGACCCCGCCCGATGCGCCCCAGCCTTTGCCAGATCGCGCTTGCCACAACCGGCCTTTTGGTCGGTCTGTCGGCCTGTGCCTCGGCAAAAGGGACGTATCGGGACGTGACCTACCAGCCGGTTGAAACCCGCCTGCTACAGGATGATCTGGTCGAATTCAGGGCATCCGTGGGCGGTAAGGGGGCAACCGCCGAGGCGGCAACCGATTTCGCGGCCTGCGCTGCGGCACAATATTCCCTGATCAGGGGCTTCGGGTTCGCGCGGCATATCCGCACGACCCTTGACGACAAGGACGGTCTCTGGCGGGCAGATGCCGTTTACACAATTTCACCCGCATTGCCGCGGGGTCTGCGCACCATTGATGCCGAAGTGACGGTATCCGATTGCGCTGATCGTGGCATCCCGACGGTTTAAGAGAAGGCGATCTGAGGAACATCATGGCCGAGTTTATCGCTACACCCTTTGGCACATTCGTGATCATCCTCCTGCAGGCGGTCGCATTGATTGCCTTCGTGATGGTTGCATTGATCTTTCTGGTCTATGGCGACCGCAAGATCTGGGCGGCGGTGCAAATGCGCCGCGGTCCCAACGTTGTCGGTCCGTGGGGTCTGTTCCAGACCTTCGCCGATGCGGGGAAATACGTTCTCAAAGAGATCGTGGTTCCCGCCGGTGCCGATAAATTCGTGTTCTTCCTCGCACCTGTGATGTCGATGGTGCTCGCGGTCCTCGCTTGGGCCGTGATCCCGATGGCTGATGGCTGGGTGCTGGCCGATATCAACGTGGCGATCCTGTTCGTCTTCGCGATCTCCTCGCTCGAGGTTTACGGCGTGATCATGGGCGGTTGGGCGTCGAACTCGAAATACCCCTTCCTCGGCTCGCTGCGCTCGGCGGCACAGATGATCTCCTACGAGGTCTCTCTCGGTCTGATCATTATCGGGATCATCATCTCGACCGGGTCGATGAACCTGAGCGATATCGTGCGCGCGCAGGATGGCTCCTTCGGTCTGTTCAACTGGTACTGGCTTCCGCATCTGCCGATGGTAGCACTGTTCTTCATCTCGGCGCTGGCCGAGACGAACCGTCCGCCCTTCGACCTTCCCGAAGCCGAGTCCGAACTGGTTGCGGGCTTCATGGTGGAATATAGCTCCACCCCCTATCTGCTCTTCATGGCGGGCGAATATATCGCGATCTGGCTGATGTGTGCGCTGATCTCGATCCTGTTCTTCGGTGGCTGGCTGTCGCCGATCCCCGGTCTGCCCGATGGCGTCTTGTGGATGTTCCTGAAGATGGTCTTCTGGTTCTTCATGTTCGCCATGGTGAAAGCCATCACGCCGCGCTATCGCTACGACCAGCTGATGCGCATCGGTTGGAAGGTCTTCCTGCCGCTGTCGCTGGGTTGGGTCGTGATCATCGCGTTCCTGGCGAAATTCGAAATCCTTGGTGCCTTCTGGGCCCGCTTCGCGATTGGAGGCTAATATGGCATTCGATTATGCCCGCGCCGCGAAATACTTCCTGCTTGTCGATTTCATCAAAGGCTTCGGCATCGGTATGCGGTATTTCTTCAGCCCGAAGCCCACGCTGAACTACCCGCATGAAAAGGGGCCGCTATCGCCCCGTTTCCGTGGCGAACACGCGCTGCGCCGCTATCCCAACGGGGAAGAGCGCTGCATCGCCTGCAAGCTGTGCGAAGCCGTCTGCCCCGCGCAGGCGATCACCATCGATGCGGAGCCGCGCGCTGATGGCTCGCGCCGCACCACGCGCTACGATATCGACATGACGAAATGCATCTATTGCGGCTTCTGTCAGGAAGCCTGCCCTGTGGATGCCATCGTCGAAGGCCCGAACTTCGAGTTTTCCACCGAGACCCGTGAAGAGCTGTTCTACAACAAGGAAAAGCTTCTGGATAACGGCGCGCGCTGGGAAGCCGAGATCGCCCGTAACATCGAAATCGACGCCCCTTATAGGTAACGTGCCATGACGCAGGATTTCACCAAACTTTTCCAGACGATGATGGAGCAGGGGGCTGAAATGGCCCGCCGCTTCAATCCCGCATTGGAGAGCTTCAATCCTGCGGCATTCGATAGCTACTTCCCCACCATGTCGCGCGACATGATGGAGATGTGGTTCGGCAATACATTCAATCGCGATGGTCTGGATGCGAAGACACGTCTTCTGCTGACCCTCGCGGCACTGACCGCCATGGGCGCGCAAGCCGACGGCCAGATCCGGCTGACGATCCGCCACGCGATGGAGGCCGGTGCAACACAGCGGGAGGTCGCCGAGACGATCTTCCAGATGAGCATGTTTGGCGGGGTGCCCGCCATGAGCCGTGCCTTCGAGATCGCCAAAGCGGTCTTTGCAGAGCAGGCAGAAGAATCTGCGGGAGATGACGCATGATGGTATTTTCGTTTTATCTCTTCGCCATCCTCGTGGTGGTGTCGGGGCTGATGGTTGTGCTGGCGCGCAACCCTGTGCACTCGGTGCTGTGGCTGATTTTGGCCTTCTTCTCGGCGGCGGGGCTGTTCATTCTGATGGGCGCGGAATTCGTCGCCATGCTGATGGTCATCGTCTATGTGGGCGCGGTCGCGGTGCTGTTCCTCTTTGTGGTGATGATGCTGGATGTCGACTTCTCGGCGCTTAAAAGCGGGATGGTCAAATATCTGCCCATCGCCGTGCTGATCGGCATCGTGATCCTCGTTCAGCTTGGCTGGGCGATTGGCACATGGAAGATTTCGGATCAGGCGACCTCGCTGCGGGCGGCTGTCGCGCCGGAAGGTGTGGATAACACCCGCGCGCTGGGGATGATCATCTATGACCAGTATCTGTATCTCTTCGAGGCCTCGAGCCTTGTGCTTCTGGTCGCGATGATCGGCGCGATCATGCTGACCATGCGCCATCGTGTGGATGTGAAGCGGCAGGACCCGATGATGCAGATGCAGCGCGACCCCAAAGCACAGCTGAAGCTTGTTGATGTGAAGCCGGGGCAGGGGCTTTAAGCCTGCCGCGATAAAGATCGGGCGCGGGAACCTGCGCCCCCAAACGCCTGAGCGCGCAAGAATTCGGCAGGCAGGACCTGTCAAAGACGGATGGAGTACGGGACGATGACCCGGAGGGACAACGATGATCGGACTTGAGCATTACCTGGGGGTGGCGGCGATCCTGTTCGTCATCGGCATTTTCGGAATTTTCGTGAACCGGAAGAACGTCATCGTCATTCTGATGTCGATCGAACTGATGCTTCTTTCGGTCAATATCAACCTCGTCGCCTTCTCGACCCATATGGGCGATCTGGTGGGGCAGGTGTTTACCATGTTCGTGTTGACGGTGGCTGCCGCAGAGGCCGCGATCGGCCTTGCCATTCTGGTGGTCTTCTTCCGTAACCGTGGCTCTATCGACGTGTCCGACGTCAATATGATGAAGGGATAAGCGATGCCGACGATCATTCTGTTTGCGCCGCTTCTGGGCGCGCTTATCGCGGGCTTCGGCTGGCGGCTGATCACCGAGAAGGGCGCGATGTATGTCTCGACCGCCCTGCTGATCCTGTCTGCCGTGCTGAGCTGGGTCGTGTTTCTGGGCTTTGACGGTCCGACGCAGCATATCGAACTGTTCCGCTTTATTGAATCGGGCGATATCGACAGCTCCTGGGCGATCCGCCTTGACCGTCTGACCGCGATCATGCTGATCGTGATCAACACCGTCTCGGCGCTCGTGCATGTCTATTCCATCGGCTACATGGCGCATGACGAGAATTTCGGGGAGGGCGAGCATTATAAGGCCCGCTTCTTCGCCTATCTGTCGCTCTTCACCTTCATGATGCTGTCGCTGGTCACTGCCGACAACCTGATCCAGATCTTCTTCGGCTGGGAAGGCGTGGGCTTGGCCTCCTATCTGCTGATCGGGTTCTACTACAAGAAACCCTCGGCAGGGGCCGCCGCGATCAAGGCGTTCATCGTCAACCGTGTGGGCGATTTCGGTTTCCTGATCGGGATTTTCGCGCTGTTCTTCCTGACCTCATCGGTCGATTTCGACACGATCTTCCAGATGGTGCCGCAACTGGCAGAGCGCCGTCTCGATTTCTGGGGCGTGCAGGTGAATGCAGTCGAGCTGGCTGCGATCTTCCTCTTCATCGGTGCGATGGGCAAATCCGCGCAGCTTCTGCTGCACACCTGGCTGCCCGACGCAATGGAAGGCCCTACGCCCGTTTCGGCGCTGATCCACGCGGCCACGATGGTCACCGCAGGCGTGTTCCTGCTGTGCCGTATGTCGCCGCTTTACGAATTCGCGCCGGAAACCAAATCCTTCATCGTCTTCCTTGGTGCAACCACCGCCTTCTTCGCCGCGACCGTTGGTCTTGTGCAGAACGACATCAAGCGTGTGATCGCCTATTCGACCTGTTCGCAGCTGGGCTATATGTTCGTGGCGGCAGGCGTCGGGGTCTATCCGGTTGCCATGTTCCACCTGCTGACGCATGCCTTCTTCAAGGCGATGCTGTTCCTCAGCGCCGGTTCGGTCATCACCGCGATGCATCACGAGCAGGATATGCGCAACTATGGCGGTCTGCGTAAGAAACTGCCGCTGACCTTCTGGGCGATGATGGTAGGCACGCTGGCGATCACTGGCGTCGGCATTCCGCTGACCCATATCGGTTTTGCGGGTTTCCTGTCGAAAGACGCGATCGTGGAAAGCGCATGGGCAGGTACTGCGGGCGGTTATGCCTTCTGGATGCTGGTCATCGCCGCGCTCTTCACCTCGTTCTACTCGTGGCGTCTGATGTTCATGACGTTCTTCGGCACCGCACGCGGTGACAAGCACAAGCATGAGCATGCGCATGAAAGCAAAGCCGTCATGACAGTGCCGCTGGGCATCCTTGGTCTGGGGGCCATTCTGGCGGGGATGGTCTGGTATGGTCCGTTCTTCGGAAACGAAGAGAAAATGGCCAAATTCTTCAATATGCCCAGCCATGAAGTGGCCGCTGTCGAGGCGCCTGCCGCCGAGGCCGTGGCAACCGGCACCGAGACGACCGAGGCAGGTCAGGCCGCCGATGGTGCGCATGAGATGCCTGTTGCGGGTCCGACTGGCGAAGCGGCTGTGTATATCTCTCCCGCGAACCATGTGATCCACGAAGCGCATGAGGCCCCCGCATGGGTCAAGGTCTCGCCGTTCATCGCAATGCTGATCGGCTTCGTTGTGGCGTGGGTGATGTATATCGCTCAACCCAAACTGCCCGCCAAACTGGCCTCGTCGATGTATCCGCTTTATAAGTTCCTGCTGAACAAGTGGTATTTCGACGAGCTTTATGACTTCCTCTTCCGCCGTCCCGCATTGGGCCTCGCACGTTTCTTCTGGAAGAAAATCGACGAAGCCACGATTGACGGTGCCATCAACGGGCTTGCGTTCAAGGTTATTCCTGCGCTGACCCGCCTCGCTGGCCGGATGCAGTCCGGCTACCTCTTCCACTACGCATTCACCATGGTCATCGGCATCGTGGTGCTCATGTTCTGGGTCGTTCTGGCCGGAGGGTCGCAGTAATGCAGAACCTGCTTTCCATCGTCACCTTTATCCCCGCGCTGTCGGCGATCATCCTTGCGGTGGTCATGCGCGGGGGCACCGAGGCGGCAGACCGTAACGCAAAATGGTTTGCACTGACCGCCACGCTGGTGACGCTTCTTGCGTCCTTCTTCCTGCTGGCAGGCTATGATCCGAAAAACACCGAATTCCAATTTGTCGAGCAGGCAAGCTGGATTCTGGGTATGAACTACAAAGTCGGTATCGACGGGATCTCGCTGATTTTCGTGATGCTGATCACCATCATGATGCCGATCACCATTCTGTCGGCATGGGTCAATGACCGCCGTGTGAAGGAATACATGATTGCCTTCCTCGTGCTGGAAACCTTCATGCTGGGCGTGTTCACCGCGCTCGATATCGTGCTGTTCTACCTCTTCTTCGAGGCGTCGCTGATCCCGATGTTCCTGATCATCGGTGTCTGGGGCGGGCGTCGCCGCGTCTATGCGACTTTCAAGTTCTTCCTCTACACCTTCACGGGCTCGGTGCTCATGCTGGTGGGGATTGCATGGATGTTCGCGATTACCGGCACCACCGATATCCCGAGCCTGATGAGCTACGACTTCTCGTCGGAGGCCTTCAGTGTGCTGGGCATCAATATTCCGGGTGGTGTGCAGACGCTGCTGTTCCTTGCCTTCTTTGCCTCTTTCGCGGTGAAAATCCCGATGTGGCCGGTGCATACATGGTTGCCTGACGCGCACGTGCAGGCCCCGACGGCGGGCTCGGTCGACCTTGCGGCGATCCTGCTGAAAATGGGCGGCTACGGCTTCCTGCGCTTCTCGCTGCCGATGTTCCCTGTCGCCTCCAACCTGATGTCGGATTTCATCCTGTGGATGTCGGTCATCGCGATCATCTATGCCTCGCTGGTGGCGCTGGCGCAGACCGATATGAAAAAGGTCATAGCCTATTCGTCCATCGCGCATATGGGCTTTGTGACGATGGGGATCTTCTCGTTCAACAAGCAGGGCATCGACGGGGCCGTCTATATCATGCTGAGCCACGGCTTCGTTTCGGGCGCGCTGTTCCTTGGCGTGGGGATCATCTATGAACGCCTGCATACCCGCGAGCTGGCCGCTTTCGGCGGGCTGGTCAAGCGGATGCCGACCTACGCGCTGTTCTTCATGTTCTTCACGATGGCCAATCTGGGCCTTCCGGGGACGGGCAGCTTTGTGGGGGAATTCCTCGCGCTGACAGGTGCCTTCAAGGCGCATACGGTTGTTGCCACGCTGGCGACGGTCGGGGTGATCCTTTCGGCGGCCTACGGGTTGTGGATGTATCGCCGGATCTTCTTCGGCGATCTGATCAAGGAGAGCCTGAAAGCGGTGCGTGATCTGGATGCGCGCGAATACGCAATGGTCGTGCCGCTGGTCTTCATCGTGCTGCTTCTCGGGATCTATCCCAGCTTCCTGACCGATATCATCGGACCGACCGTGGCCAAACTGGTCGCTAACTACCATGCCGAACTCGCCGCTGCCGGCGTGCTCGTGCAGTAAGGAGAGCCAACAATGACTTCTACGGATTTCACCACGGTGATACCGGAATTTATGCTGTCGCTTTACGCGATGGCGGCACTTCTGGGTGGCGTCTGGCTTGGCAAGGATAAGGTCGCGGGGTTCATCCTGTGGCTGACGGTGGCGATCCTCGTGCTGTTCGCACTGCTGATCGGCCTTTCCAACGTGAACAATGTGGCCTTTAACGGGCTGTTCATCGAGGACGGGTTCTCGCGCTTTGCCAAAGTGCTTATCCTGCTGTCGGCGGCTGGGGTGCTGGCGATGGGGGCGGATTATCAGGAGCGTCGCGGCCTGATGCGCTTCGAATATCCGGTGCTGATCACGCTGGCGGTCGTCGGGATGATGATGATGGTCTCGGCGGGCAACCTGATGTCGCTCTATATCGGGCTGGAGCTGCAGTCGCTGGCGCTTTATGTGGTTGCCGCGCTGCGCCGTGACAGCACACGGTCCTCCGAAGCCGGTCTGAAATATTTCGTGCTGGGCGCGCTCAGCTCGGGGATCCTGCTTTACGGTGCGTCGCTGACCTATGGCTTCGCCGGTACAACCGATTTCGCAGGGATCCTGTCGGTGGTCCATGCCGGCGAGATCCCCGTCGGCGTGCTCTTCGGGCTGGTCTTCATGATGATCGGTCTGGCCTTCAAAGTGTCGGCAGTGCCGTTCCATATGTGGACGCCGGATGTCTATGAGGGCTCGCCCTCTTCGATCACCGCCTTCTTCGCAACCGCACCGAAAGTGGCGGCGATGGCGCTCTTCGCGCGTCTGCTGTTTGACGCATTCGGCGGCGTTACGGCGCAATGGGGTCAGGTTGTGGCGCTGTTGTCGGTGGCCTCGATCATGCTGGGCTCCATCGGGGCGATCGGTCAGACCAATATCAAACGTCTGATGGCCTATTCCTCGATCACCCATATGGGCTTTGCGCTTCTGGGGCTGATGGCAGGCACGGAGCAGGGCGTCGCGGCGATGCTGCTCTATATGGCGGTGTATGTGACGATGAATATCGGCATGTTCTCCTTTATCCTGTCGATGGAACGCGATGGCCAGCCGGTGACCGATATCAAGGCGCTCAGCATGCTGGCGCGCCGTGGTCCGATGCGGGCATGGGCGCTGTTGATCCTGCTCTTCGCGCTGGCCGGTGTGCCGCCGATGATGGGCTTCTGGGCCAAGTTCTCGGTGCTCGTGGCCGCTGTCGAGGCAGGCTATGTCTGGCCTGCGGTCTTTGCGGTGGTCGGCTCTGCCATTGCGGCCTTCTATTACCTGCGCATCGTCTACTACATGTATTTCGGTGACGAGGAAGAGCTGGGCATCGACAAGCGTATCGCCACGCCGCAGCGCGTGTTGCTGATCGGTTCGGGGATCCTCATGGTGGCCGGTTCGATCAATCTCTTCGGCATCGAGGGCGTCGCGCAAGCGGCAGCGGCAGCACTTGTCCACTGACCTACCGCACTGGCCCGAGGCAGTGGCCCGCAAGACCCTGCCTCGGGTGGACAGCACGATGAGTGAGGCGTCCCGCATGGCTCCGCATC
Source organism: Thioclava sp. GXIMD4216 (assembly GCF_037949285.1). Lineage (NCBI taxonomy): Bacteria > Pseudomonadati > Pseudomonadota > Alphaproteobacteria > Rhodobacterales > Paracoccaceae > Thioclava > Thioclava sp. GXIMD4216. The sequence continues at coordinate 2,225,281 of NZ_CP149926.1, read as the reverse complement.
AAGCGGGGCCTGTGTGGATTCTGGCCCATGAACAAACCGCAGGTCACGGGCGGCGTGGTCGCCCGTGGATCGCGCCAGCGGGCAATTTCTCGGCCAGCTACCTGTTCCGTCCGGGCGTCGAACCGGCGCAGGCGGCCCTGTATTCCTTTGTGACGGCCTTGGCGCTGGACGAGGCGCTGTGTCAGGTTGCCGGTCCGCAAGCGCATCTGGCGATCAAATGGCCCAATGACGTGTTGCTGAATGGTGGCAAGGTCTCGGGGATCTTGCTTGAAACCATCGGGCAGGGACCGGAGGCATGGTTGTGCATCGGGGTGGGCGTCAATCTGGCAGGGGCACCGCCCGGCACAAGTGTCGAGCCAGGGGCCATTGCCCCCGTCAGCCTGCGTGAAACGCTGGGATTTGCCCCCACGCCCGACGAGTTCCTCGCCTATCTTGCCCCCGCGTTCGAACGCTTCGCGACCCAGTTCCGCACCTATGGCTTTGCGCCCATCCGCACGGCATGGCTGGCGCGCGCGGCACGGATCGGCACGCAGATCCGCGCCAGAACGGGCACCGAGACCCATGAGGGCATTTTTGAAACGATCGACGAAAGCGGCGCGATGATTCTGGCCGGTGCCGACGGGCGCATGGCCATCTCCGCCGCCGATATCTTTTTCTGAAAGGGGGGCGCGATGCTTCTCTGTATTGATTGCGGGAACACCAATACGGTTTTCTCGATCTGGAACGGCACCGAGTTTCTGAGCACTTGGCGCATCGAGACCAATCACAAGCGCACGGCGGACGAATACTATGTCTGGCTGACCTCGCTAATGATGCTGCATGATATGAAAGTGCGGATCGGGGCGGTGGTGATTTCTTCGACCGTGCCACGGGTGGTCTTCAATCTGCGGGTTCTGGCCAGCCGCTATTTCGATTGTCGCCCGCTGGTGGTGGGCAAGCCCGAATGCCTGTTGCCGGTTGCGCCGCGCGTGGATATCGGCACCACGGTCGGGCCGGACCGGCTGGTGAATACCGTGGCGGGGTTCGACCGGCATGGGGGTGACCTGATTGTTGTCGATTTCGGCACGGCAACCACCTTCGATGTGGTGGCCCCCGATGGGGCCTATATCGGCGGGGTGATCGCGCCCGGCGTGAACCTGTCGCTTGAGGCGTTGCATGCCTCTGCGGCGGCGCTGCCGCATGTCGATGTGACCATGCCGGAAAAGGCCGTAGGCACGAATACGGTCGCCTGTATCCAATCCGGTGTTTTTTGGGGCTATATCGGCCTTGTCGAAGGCATCGTGCGGCAGATCCGGCTGGAACGTGCCCGCCCGATGAAAGTGATCGCCACGGGTGGTCTTGCAGAACTTTTCGAGCAAGGGTTTGATCTCTTTGACAGTGTCGAGTACGACCTAACTATTCACGGGCTGCGACTGATACACGATTATAACAAGGGGCTGGCAACCGCATGAGCGACAGGCTGATCTATCTCCCGCTGGGCGGGGCAGGCGAAATCGGGATGAATGCCTATGTCTATGGCTATGGTCCCGAAGGGGCGGAACGGCTGATCGTTGTCGATCTGGGCGTGACTTTCCCTGATATGGACGGTTCGCCCGGGGTCGATCTGATCATGGCCGATGCGGGCTGGTTGGAAGACAATGTCGACCGGATCGAGGCGATTTTCATCACCCATGCCCATGAGGACCATATCGGCGCGCTGCCCTTCCTCTGGCCGAAACTGCGCAAGCCGGTCTATGCCCGTGCCTTCACCGCAAGCCTCGGCCAGCAGAAGCTGAACGAGAACGGGGTGAACACGCAGGTGACCGTGGTCGAGCCGCGCCCCGAGGTGATCGAGGCAGGCCCCTTCAAGGTGCAATTCGTGCCGATCTCGCATTCGATCCCCGAAAGCTCGGCGCTGATCATCGACACGCCTGCGGGCCGTGTGGTGCATTCGGGCGATTTCAAGCTGGATGCCAACCCCATCGTGGGCGAACCCTTCGATGTGAATATGTGGCACGAGATCGCGCAGGAAGGCGAGGGCATCAAGGTGCTCACCTGTGATTCCACCAATATTTTCAGCCATCTTCCGGGCAAATCCGAAGCCACCCTGATCGAGCCTTTGACCAAGCTGATCCAGATGCAGGAAGGCATGATTGTTGCCACGACATTTGCATCCAACGTTGCGCGTCTGAAAACGCTGGCGGATGCCGGCGTGGCGGCAGGGCGTTCGGTCTGCCTGCTGGGGCGTTCGATGAAACGCATGGTGCAGACGGCGAAAGAGACCGGCGTGCTGATAGGGTTCCCTTCGGTGATCCAGCCGGAAGAAGCCGCCGAGATCCCGCGCGAGAACCTGATGCTGATCGTCACCGGCTCGCAGGGCGAGCGGCGCGCGGCTTCGGCGGCGCTGTCGCGCGGCAAATATCTGGGGCTGGAGATGAAAGAGGGCGATGCATTCCTCTTCTCTTCGAAAACCATCCCCGGCAACGAGATCGGCGTTATCAAGATCATGAACGCGTTTTCGGAGATGGGGGTCGAGGTGATCGGTGATCGCGGCGGCCTCTATCACGTCTCCGGCCATGCCAACCGCCCCGATCTGGAAGCGGTGCATGACTTGCTGCGCCCGAAGATGCTGATCCCGATGCATGGCGAACACCGCCATCTGCGCGAGCATATGAAACTGGCGCAGTCGAAGGGGATTGCCTCGGAAATTGCGACCAACGGCACCATGCTGGATCTGGCGGGCGACACTCCGAAGGTGGTGGAATATATCGAGACAGGCCGCCTGTATCTGGACGGCACCGTGTTGATTGGCGCGCTGGACGGGGTCGTGCGCGAACGGATCCGGATGGCGCTGAACGGCCATATCATGGTCAACGTGATCATCGACGAGGATGGCGGCCCGCTGGGCGATCCGTGGGTCGAAACGATGGGCCTGCCGCCGAAGGGCCGTTCCGGTATCGCGCTTGAGGAGGTGCTGGAGCAGGAGCTGACCGAGGCGCTGGACCGCGCGCCGGGTAAGGTGCTGGGCGATGACGATAAGATCGAGGATCTGCTGCGTCGTCAGGCCCGTACCTGCTCTTTGGAAGAGATCGGCAAGAAGCCCGAGGTGACGGTTGTGGTCTCGCGGCTGATGGACGAATAATCCCGTCTCTGCATCCCAAAGATGCCCCGCCCGTGCATGGCACGCGGCGGGGTTTTTTATGTCCGCGTGCCGCGCCTCTTTTACCGTTTTCGCAGGGCGGGCATGATGTGGCCTGGCCCGAGATGGCAGGTGCCTTTCCGCCATGAAAAAAGCGACCCCGAAGGGCCGCTTTCTCGTCGTTTCATATTGGGTCGGGCCTCAGGCCTCGCCCCCCGGCACTGTGGTTTCAGCGGCGGGAGCCTCTGCGCCTGTGTCCGTGGCAGGCTCCACTACCGCCGCCTCGTCCACTTTTTTCTTGCGCGTGCGCGTCGTGGTCGTTTTGGCCTTGGTGGTCTTCGGCTTTGCGGTTTTGGCGCGCGCACGGGTGGCACGTTTAGGCTTTTCGGGCGCCTCTGCCGCGGCTTCGTCTTCGGCAGCCGAGACGGCCGGAGCGTCGACAGGCGCGGACTCCTGCGCTGTTGGCGCGTCGTCAGCGGGCACAGACGCCGTTTCGGCCGCAGCGTCCGCGACACCCTCGGGGGCAGGCGCAGCCGATGGCTCGGCTGCGGGCGCCTTGTCGTCCCCTGTGGCGTCAGCCGACACCTCTTCTGCGGGGGGCGCAGCGGTCGCGGCTGCCTCGGTCGAGGCGTCCTCGGCCTTCTTCGCCGGAGATTTGCGACGGCGCGAACGGGCGGGCTTTTCCGCCGGTGCCTCTTTGACCGTTTCGACGGTGTCGGTCGCAGTCTGTGCCACAACCTCGGTCTCGTCCTCGGCATCCTCGAGCGTCGGGCGCGAAATCACGAATTCCCGCAACAGGAATTCCGGCACATGATCACCCATGCCCACCACATCGGGACCGTCATCCCGACGGTTGCGGCGATAGCGGTCCGAGCCGTTGCGATCCGTGTTGGGACGGTCCTGCTCGCGGGGGTGTGCGCGGGGATGTTCGTGGCGCGGGGCGCGGGCCTGCGTATCCTCGATGCGCGGGGCGTCTTCCTTGCGTTCGGCCTTGGCGCGCTCCGGCTTGGCAGAGGCGTCGCCGGATTGCTTGATCGGCTCTTTCGAGGCTTCCTGACCGTGGTCAGGCACCGGACGCTTGCGGTCGCGATCACGTTCGCGGCGCGTGCCGGTGCGGCCCCCGCGGTCATTGCGCGGACGCGGGGCCTGACTTGCGGCTTCCGAAAGCTCGAACCCTTCGGGGATCTCTGCACGGGGCAGGGTCATCTTGACCAGTTCCTCGATCTGGCTGAGGAATTTCTCGTCATAGGGCGTTGCCAGCGACACAGCGGTGCCATGACGGCCCGCGCGGCCCGTGCGCCCGATGCGGTGCACATAGTCTTCGGCATGCATCGGCAGGTCATAGTTGAACACATGGCTGACGCTGGGCACATCCAGACCGCGGGCGGCCACATCCGACGCCACAAGGATCTTCAGCTTGCCATCGCGGAAATTCTCCAGCGTGCGCGTGCGCTGCGACTGGTCCAGATCGCCGTGGATCGGCTGTGCGTCAAACCCGTATTTCTGCAAGGATTTCGACACGATATCCACATCTGTCTTGCGGTTGCAGAAGACGATGCCGTTATCCAGCTTATCGCCTTCAGCCGTGATCAGCGCACGCAGCAGCTCGCGTTTGGTCTTGGCGGATTGGTCCTTACGCGGCGGGGTGATTTCCACCAGCTTCTGAGTGATGTTCTGCGAGGTGGTAGCCTGACGGGCCACTTCCACGCGCACCGGCGCCTGCAGGAAGGTATTGGTGATCCGCTCGATCTCGGGGGCCATCGTTGCCGAGAAGAACAGCGTCTGGCGGGTGAAGGGGGTCAGCTGGAAGATGCGCTCGATATCGGGAATGAAGCCCATATCCAGCATGCGGTCGGCTTCGTCGACGACCATCACCTTCACATCGGTCAGAATCAGCTTGCCGCGTTCGAAATGGTCCAGCAGGCGGCCCGGGGTGGCAATCAGCACGTCCACGCCCTTGTCGATCAGCTTGTCCTGTTCGCCAAAGGCCACGCCACCGATCAGCAGGGCGCGGGTCAGTTTGGTGTGCTTGGCGTAAAGGTCGAAATTCTCCGCGACCTGAGCGGCCAGTTCGCGCGTCGGTGCCAGCACCAGCGAACGCGGCATCCGCGCGCGGGCACGGCCACGGCGCAGGCGGGTCAGCATCGGCAGGGTGAAGGACGCGGTCTTGCCGGTACCGGTCTGTGCAATTCCCAGAACATCCTTGCCTTCAAGGGCAGGGGGAATCGCTTTTTCCTGAATCGGGGTGGGCGAGGTATAGCCCGCCTCTTCGATGGCAAGAAGAACCTTGGGGTCGAGTTTCAGCTCGGAAAACTTGGTCATACGCGTCCTGATCACAGCAGAGGAGGTCTGCAGAAAAAAGGGACGCGGTTGTTCAGGCGCCCCGGCTACTGTCCCGCCGGATTGCGGGATGGCGCTGCACTAGCCGAATTTCTGCAAAAGGTCAATGTAAACGGGGTTTGGCATGGCAAATGCCCGCATTTTACCGCAAACGGGCGGCGCGACAGCCCCGAAACGGCTTTCTTGCCGCGCGGATCGGGGCCGATATTGACCTTTGGCGGGGCGGGTTCAAATGTCGGGAACAGGGCGCGGGGCGGGGTTTACGGCTTTGACAGGGCACGGCGGTTCTGTCAGCTGTGCCGGTTCTTCGGTTCAGGATGCTTCAGTTTGTAAAGGGCCTAGGGAATGGCGCAAGAGATCGCAACGCAGGCAGCGCATCAGGCCGCCGGTCTGGGGCCTGTCATGGCCTTCGCCCTTGTGGGGATCGTTGGAGTGGGGGCGCAATGGCTGGCGTGGCGTCTGCGCCTGCCCGCCATCGTGTTCATGCTGATTGCAGGGGTTCTGGTCGGGCCGGTGACTGGTCTGGTGGACCCGATGCGCGATTTCGGAGACCTGACCGGCCCGCTGATCAGCCTTGCGGTGGCGGTGATCCTCTTTGAGGGGGGCATGTCGCTGGATCTGCACCGGCTGGGCGATGCCCGTGCGGGGGTGATGCGGCTGGTGCTGATCGGCGCGCCTCTGGGCTGGCTGATGTCGACGCTGGCGCTGCGCTTGGCGGCGGATCTGTCGTGGGAAAGTGCAGCCGTGTTTGGGGGCATCATGATCGTGACGGGCCCCACGGTGATCGCGCCGCTCTTACGCTCGGCACGGCTGGCGCGGCGACCGGCGCAGCTTCTGCAATGGGAAGCCATCGTGAACGACCCGATCGGGGCGCTGGCGGCGGTGCTGGCCTATGGCGTGGTGCTGGTGTTCCATGCCGATCTGGCATTGTCGAAAGCCGCGCTGGAGACCGGTTTCGGCATTCTGTTCGCTCTGGCGCTGGGGCTTGCGGCGGGGCGCGCGACGGTCTGGGCGTTTCAGGGCGGGAGGGTGCCCGAATTCATGAAGGTGCCGGTGCTGTTTGTGGGGTTGCTGATGACCTTCGCGCTGGCCGATACCATCTTGCATGAAAGCGGGCTTCTGGCGGTGACGGCGATGGGGCTGGTGATCGGCAATGCCGATCTGCCCGCCTATACAGAGCTGCGCCGTTTCAAGGAACATGCCACGGTGCTGCTGGTGTCGGGGGTGTTCATCCTGCTGGCGGCCAGTCTGGACCTGTCGCAGCTGGCGATGCTCGACTGGCGCGCGGCGGGCTTTATCATCGCGGTTGTGGGGATTGCGCGTCCGGCCACGGTGCTTCTGTCGCTCATGGGGACGACGATCGCGTGGAAAGAGCGGCTGTTCATCGCGCTGACCGGTCCGCGCGGGGTGGTTCTGGTGGCGGTGGCGGGGCTGTTTGGCCAGCGCTTGGCCGATGCGGGAGTGGAGGATGGGGCCCTGATCGCGCCTCTGGCTTTCCTGCTGGTGACGGTCACGGTGGTGCTGCATGGCTTTACGCTGGCCCCGCTGGCGCGGTTTCTGGGGCTTGCGGACACCGATAAACCGGGGGTGCTGATCGTGGGCGGCTCGCGGTTTTCCACCCGTCTGGGTGAGGCGTTGCAAAAAGCCGATGTGCCGGTGCTGATTGCCGACCCGAACCACCAGCATCTGATCCGTGCCCGTGCGGCGGGGCTGAAGACCTTCTATGGCGATATTCTGGGCGAGGCGGCGGAAGACACGATTGAACGTCTGGCCTATTCCAACGTTCTGGCGGTCACCGATAACGATGCCTATAACACGCTGGTCTGCACCGACCTTGGCGCCGAGCTTGGCCGCGCCCATGTCTGGCAGGTGGCGCGGCAGAAAGAAGACCAGCGCCGTCATGCGCTGCCCACGCAACTGGGCGGGCAGCCCTTTGGCGGCGGGCGCAGTTTTGAAACCTTCCGCGATATGGAGCGCGAGGGCTGGAGCTTCCGTGTGACCCGCCTGACCGAGGAGTTCACGCTGGCGCAATGGCGCGAACGGCGTCCGATGGCGGTGCCCATCCTGCGGATTTCGCCGCGCGGCGAGATCGGGTTTGTCGATAATGGCGAGGAGATGAAAGCCGATGCGGGGATGCGGATTCTGGCGCTTCTGCCGCCCGATGCCGGATCGCCTGATGCCGGATCGCCCGATGCGGGATCGGAGGGCCCCGCGCGCCAGTCTTTACCCGAGGGGGGCGACCGGCCCGATGCCCCGCCCGGACCGGTGGCACCGTTGCCCTGAGGGCTGTGACGGCCTAAAGATCGCCGCAAAAGCCGCGCGGCCCAGCCGCAGCAGTTGACCTTATGCCCCGCCTCTGGCAGTGGAGAGGCAACCAGAGGAAGACCCAGATGAACCTGTTTGCCAATATCCGCGCGGTCGTGATCAACGCGCTGAACGAGATGTCGAAGGAAGGCACGCTCCCCGAGGGGCTGGACCTGAGCAATGTCACTGTCGAGCCGCCGCGTGATCCGCTGCATGGCGATATGGCGACCAATGCCGCCATGGTGCTGGCCAAGCCCGCAGGCGCCAAGCCCCGCGATCTGGCCGAGGCGCTGGCGGCCAAGCTGCGCGATGAGCCGCGTGTGAGTTCTGCCGAAGTGGCGGGTCCGGGCTTTTTGAACCTGCGTCTTGAGGGATCGGTCTGGGGCGATGTGGCGCGTGCGGCGCTGAAAGCCGGTGCCGATTTCGGGCGTGCCGATCTGGGCAAAGGTCTGAAGGTCAATGTCGAATATGTCTCGGCCAATCCGACCGGCCCGATGCATGTGGGCCATACCCGTGGCGCGATCTTCGGCGACGCGCTCTGCAGCTTGCTGGATTTCGCGGGTTATGATGTGACGCGCGAATATTACATCAATGATGGCGGCGCTCAGGTCGATGTTCTGGCGCGCTCCGCCTATGAGCGTTACCGCGAGGCCTGCGGTCAGGAGCCCGAGATCCGCGAGGGGCTGTATCCCGGCGATTACCTGATCCCCGTGGGTCAGGCGCTGAAGGACAAATACGGCGACAGCCTGCTGGATAAGGGCGAGCAATACTGGCTGGAGGATATCCGCGAATTCGCGACCGAAGCGATGATGGAGATGATCCGCGGCGATCTGGCGTCGCTGGGTGTGAAGATGGATGTCTTCTATTCCGAGAAATCGCTTTATGGCACGGGGCAGATTGAAGGCGCGTTGAAGCGTCTGGAAGATCTGGGCCTGATCTATGAAGGCGTGCTGGAGCCGCCGAAAGGCAAGCTGCCCGAGGATTGGGAAGAGCGCGAGCAGACGCTGTTCAAATCGACCCAATTCGGGGATGATGTTGACCGTCCGGTGAAGAAATCCGACGGCAGCTGGACCTATTTCGCCCCCGATATCGCCTATCACTGGACCAAGGTCGAGCGTGGCTATGATATGCTGATCGACGTCTTCGGCGCCGATCATGGCGGCTATGTCAAGCGGATGAAGGCGGCTGTGGCCGCGCTGTCCGACCGCAAGGTGCCGCTGGATATCAAGCTGATCCAGCTGGTGAAGCTGTTCAAGAACGGCGAGCCCTTCAAGATGTCCAAACGTGCGGGCACCTTTGTCACCCTGCGCGATGTGGTCGAGCAGGCGGGCGCCGATGTGACCCGCTTCCATATGCTGACCCGCAAGAATGACGCGGCCCTTGATTTCGACTTCGACAAGGTGCTGGAGCAGTCGAAAGACAACCCCGTGTTCTACGTGCAATATGCGCATGCACGGGTGTGCTCGGTGCTGCGTAAGGCGCGTGATGCCGGTTGGGATCTCAATGATGCCAAGCTGGCCGAGGTGGATATCATGCTGGACGATGCCGCCCAGCAAGTGCTGGCGCGCAAGATCGCGGAATGGCCGCGTCTGGTGGAAATCGCGGCGCGTGCCAATGAGCCGCATCGCGTGGCCTTCTTCCTCTACGAGCTGGCCTCCGATCTGCACAGCCTGTGGAACCGTGGCAATGACAAGCCCGAGCTGCGTTTCTTCCAGGAGGGGGACGAGGCCGCAACCGCTGCACGAATCGCATTGGCACGCGCCACGGCGGTTGTGATTTCTGCCGGACTTGGTATCCTTGGCGTCACTCCGGCTGAAGAGATGCGCTAAAACGCACGCCGCCGGAATAGAAGGTAGTGGACCGGGAAACCGGCGGCGAGGCGGATGATGGCAGTCTTTCACAGACCCTTCGAGGGGGAGGATGCGTCCTTTGAAGAGGAGGCATCCGGCAATGAGGGGGGGCGCCCACGGCGGCGCTCGTCCAGCTATCTTGCGCCTTCGGTTGGCAAGAAGCGGCGCGATTCCTCCGACCCTTCGGGCGAGTCGAGCTTTTTCATGCCCAGTCAGGCCTTTGTGCCGCGCGGTGATTATGACGTGGAGGACGAGGCACTGGAATTCGGGGCCTATCGCCCGCACCGCCAGCCCGACGATCACGATTTCATCGCGGAAGAAGATCCCGAGGCATGGGCCGAACCCGCACCGGCCTACACGCCAGAAGCCCCTGCCGCAGCGGCTGTTGCCTCCGGCGCATTGGTGGCCGGTTCCGCACGGGGCTTTACCCCGAATTACGCCAATCAGCCGCATCCCTCGACCGCAGGCGGGTTTGATCCGCGTTACGGGGCGGAGGTCTTTGACGATGACGAACCCGCCTTACGCCCCAATCCGTTCCAGCGCTGGGTCAATCTGGCGGGGGCGGCAACATCTGTCGCGCTGATTCTGGGCGTCGTCGTCTGGGGCTACAAGCTGGCGATGCGCGATATTCAGGGCGTGCCGGTCATCAAGGCGATGGAGGGTCCGTCGCGCGTGGCCCCCGAAGATCCGGGTGGCGAACTGGCCGAACATGTGGGGCTTTCGGTCAATGGTGTGGCGGGAACCGGCGTGGCCGCGCCTGCCCCCGAACGGGTGACATTGGCCCCCGCCGAGGCCGGTCTGAGCGATGATGACAAGGCGATGTCCGATCTCAAGCCCATTGATGCCGCGACCGCGCCGATGGAAACCGACGAGACGCCCGAGACCATTGTGGTGCCGGTGCCCGATAGCAATGCCCGGCCCACCCCCGAGATGCAGGCCGCGACTCAATCGCTTGCCGCCCCTGGGGCCGTGGACGAGGCCACTGCCGATAGCCTGACCAATTCCGACAGTAACGCTTTGGTCGTCGATGATGCCGATGGAACGGGCGACGATGGTGCGGTGGCACCGCCTTCGCCAGAGGCGATTTCCCAGACGATTCCGGGCGTGATCCGCTCGCCGCGTCCGATGTTGCGCCCTGCGCGTGATCTGGTGGCGGAGGCGGTGGCAGCCTCGTTTGGTGGCGGGGCCGATGCCTCGACCCCCAGCGAAAGCGAGGGGCCGGTGGAAATCGATGCGGCGAGCCTGCCGGCGGGGACGCGTCTTGTGCAGTTGAACACCTATCAAAGTGCCGATGAGGCGCGGAAGGACTGGGACCGCGTGGTGACCAAATTCGGGCCCCTAATGGATGGTAAGAAACGTGTGATACAGGAAGCGACGGCGGGGGGGCGTACCTTCTACCGCCTGCGTGTGCAGGGCTTCGAGGATCTGGCACAGGCCCGTCAGTTCTGTGCGGCCCTTGTGGCCGAGGGGGCATCCTGTATTCCGGCGACGGTGCGCTGATGAGCTCGGCAACGATTCTCGGTCTGTCGGGGCTGACCCTGACCGCGCGGGAGCGCGCTTTTTTCCGCGCCGTCCAGCCTTGGGGATTTATCCTGTTCGCGCGCAATATCGACACACCCGAACAGCTGCGCCGTCTGACGGCGGATCTGCGCGAGGCCGTGGGGCGGGACGCGCCGGTGCTGATCGACCAGGAGGGCGGGCGGGTGCAACGTCTGCGCGCCCCGCATTGGCGCGAATGGCTGCCGCCTCTGGAACAGGCGCAGCGGCCCGACCCCGAGCGCGGCTTCTGGCTGCGGGCGCGGATCATGGCCGATGAATTACGCGCCGTGGGGATTGATGCGAATTGCGCGCCCTGCTGCGATATTGCGGGGCCGCAGACCCATCCTTTCCTGCGCAACCGCTGTCTGGGCGAGGATGCCGCAACCGTGGCCCGCAATGCCCGCGCGACCGCTTTGGGGTTTCTGGCCGGGGGCGTGTTGCCGATCATCAAGCATATTCCGGGGCATGGTCGGGCAATGGCGGACAGTCACAAGGATCTGCCGCTGGTCGAGGCCTGCGCCGAGGATCTGCTGACCCATGATTTCGCCGCTTTCCAGCCGCTGCGCGATATGCCGATGGCGATGACCGCCCATATCCGTTTTGCCGCCTTCGATGATGCGCCCGCGACCCAGTCGCCGGTGATGGTGGACCTGATCCGGCAGGTGATCGGCTTTGACGGGCTACTGATGTCGGATGACCTGTCGATGCAGGCGCTGTCGGGCGGCATCCGCCAGCGGGCCGAGGCCACCATGGCGGCAGGCTGTGATGTGGCGCTGCATTGCAACGGGGATATGGCCGAGATGGAAGACGCCGTTCTCGGGGCGGGGGCAATGTCCGAAGCCGCCTCTGCACGGGCGGCAGCGGCGCTTGCGCGGCGGGGGCCGCCCGAGCCTGCCGATATCGCAGCCCTTGAACGGGAACTGGAAGGCGTATTGCAGGCAAGCGAGGTCTGATGGCCGATCGTCCGAAATCGCAAGATGGCCGCGTGGCTGACCGTCTGGCTGCCGAGGCGCTGATCATTGATGTCAACGGCTTCGAAGGCCCGCTTGATCTGTTGCTGACATTGTCCCGCAGCCAGAAGGTGGATCTGCGCAAGATCTCCGTGCTGGCGCTGGCCGAGCAATATCTGGCCTTTGTCGACCATGCACGCGCGTTACGGATCGAACTGGCCGCCGATTATCTGGTGATGGCGGCGTGGCTGGCCTATCTGAAATCGCGCCTTTTGCTGCCGCCCGAACCCGATGCCGAGGGCCCCTCTGCCGAGGATATGGCCGCGCATCTGGCCTTCCAGCTGGAACGGCTGGAAGCGATGCGCGATGCCGCAGCGCAGTTGATGGCGCGTGACCAACTGGGTCGGGACGTCTTTGCCCGCGGGATTTCCGAAGAGGTGGTGCGGGTGAAAAAGATCACCTATTCCGCCACGCTGATGGATCTGATGCGCGCCTATTCGCGCGTGCGCACCCGCGACGAATTCCGCCCCTATGCCTTTGACCGGCGCAATATCTTTACGATGGAACAGGCGCTTGAACAGCTCCGCGACCTGCTGGGCTATGCGGGCGAGTGGATGGATCTGTCAAGCTACCTGCCCGAAAGCTGGCGGGTGGACCCTGCGCGCAGGCGCTCGGCCACGGCGGCCACCTTTGCGGCGTCGCTGGAACTTGCCAAACAGGGCGTGGTCGAACTGCGGCAATCCGAAACCTTTTCCCCCATCTCTATCCGGAAAACATCATGAGTGATCCTGTAGAAACCGTTTCCGCCGAAGAGCGCGAGCCGCAGCTGTTTTCCGCCCCCGCGATGGAGGCACAGGAGCGCATGGTGGAGGCGATGCTGTTTGCCACCCCCGAGCCGATCACCACGCGCGAGATGCAATCGCGCATGCCCGTAGGGTCCGACCCGCGCGAGGCGCTGGAAAACGTGCGCGCCCGTTATGAGGGGCGTGGCGTGCAGGTCGTGCGGGTGGGGGAAGGCTGGGCGATGCGCACCGCCCCCGATATGTCCTTCCTGCTGCACAAGGAAACGGTGGAGCAGCGCAAACTCTCGCGGGCCGCTACCGAGACCCTGGCGATTATCGCCTATCACCAGCCGGTCACCCGCGCCGAAATCGAGGAGATCAGGGGGGTGGCTGTCTCGCGCGGGACCCTTGATCTGCTGCTGGAGCTCGACTGGATCCGTTTCGGGCGACGGCGGATGACGCCGGGCCGTCCGGTGACATTTGTGGTGACGCAAAGCTTCCTTGACCATTTCAGCCTCGAATCCGCCCGTGATCTGCCCGCTCTTGCGGAACTTCGCAGCGCCGGATTGCTTGATAGCAGACGGATGCCGGGCGAGGAGGTCGAGGATGACGAGGAAGATATCGCCACCGGACAGGCCGGACAAAGCGAGATGTTCGAGGAATAGGAGCCAGAGCGATGCAACAGATCCTGCGGATGATCTTCAACCAGCTTTTGCGGCGTGGCATAAACTACGGGATCAACAAAGGCATCGAAAGGGCGTCGCGCAAGGGCCGCAACGACGATACGCCGTTGACCCCCGAAGAGCGCAGGAAACAGCAACAACTGCGCAAAATGGCCGGAAATGCACGCCGTTTGGCACGCATGACCAAGCTGGGCCGCAGGTTTTAGGATGTTTCACCGCTAGGGGGCACCGCTAAGGGCGGCACCCTCTGTGTGTCATATCCGGTGTGGCACATCCTGCGTCGTTACAAGCGGGGTCGCCAGAGGCGCGCCGCGTGGCGCAAAGAACGCGGCACACGCGATATGAAACGCGTCTTCTGGGGCGTGCGTGCTTAGGCCACGGGCCGGACTTATGACTTGAAATGCTTGGCGAGCTTCAGCCCTTGGCCTTGGTAGTTCGATTTCAGATCCGCGCCGTAAAGGCGTTTGGGGCGCTCGGCCATATGTTCATAGACCAGACGGCCCACGATCTGCCCGTGTTCCAGAACAAAGGGGGCCTCGTGGCAACGGACTTCCAGCACCCCGCGCGAGCCGATGCCCCCTGCCGCCCCATGTCCGAACCCCGGGTCGAAGAAGCCCGCGTAATGCACACGGAACTCGCCCACCATCGCCAGATAGGGCGCCATCTCGGCAGCAAAATCGGGAGGAATCGTCACCGATTCGCGCGAGACGAGGATATAGAACGCACCTGGGTCGAGGATGATACGGCCTTCGCTGGTGTGTAGCTCTTCCCAGAACTCGGTCGGATTATAGGCCCCGATCCGGTCCAGATCGATGACGCCTGTATGGGGCTTGGCGCGGTAGCCTACCAGATCGCCCGTCTCGGGACGCAGATCGACCGAGAAGCCCAGGCCGTGGTCGATGACCGCTTGTCCGCTGACCAGCGGCTCGACCATATGCAGCGCGCGCAGCTCGTCATCCGAAAGCGCCGCCTGACCGCCCGAGAAGCGGATCTGGTTGAGCCGCATTCCGGGCCGTACCAGCACCGAAAAACTGCGCGGGCAGATTTCGGCAAAAAGAGGCCCCTGATAGCCATCGGGGATACGGTCGAATTCGGTGCCATGATCGGTGATGACGCGGGTCAGCAGGTCCAGCCGTCCGGTCGAGGATTTCGCATTGGCCACCGCGCTGATGCCTTCGGGCAGGCTGAGCGATTCCATCAAGGGCACCAGATAGACGCAGCCCTTTTCAAGGACCGCTCCGTTGGACAGGTCCATCCGGTGCATCTCGAAATCCGCCAGCTTGTCGGTCACGCAGGTGCCGCGCCCCGCAAGGAAGGAGGCGCGCACGCGATAGGCGACATGGCCCAGTCGCAGGTCAAGGCTGGCGGGCTGGATCTGTTCGGGGATCACCGGCGTTGCGGCACGGATTTCCTGCTTGGAGATCATCGCCTCGATGGCGGTATCGGACAAAACACCAAGGGTCATGGGCGGCTCTCCATCGTCATGCTCGGGCAGGGGGTGGGCCCGTTCGGCAGATCCGGATAAGCGAACACCCACCCCAAAGGGTGGGTGTTTCGGTGGTCGGGCCAGCGAGATTCGAACTCACGGCCTTCCGTCCCCCAGACGGACGCGCTAACCAGGCTGCGCCATGGCCCGACATGAGGCGCATATAGAGGGAAAGCGGCGCGGGGCGCAAGACCGAAATCGAAGATTTTTTCGTCTTTTTTCATCTGCTTTCCCGAAAACGGCGAAAAACCCTTCAGGGCCGGATTTCGCGCGACAATTCACGCCGCAATGCATGCAGTTTATCGACCGCCCGCGACAGGGCGACCTGCTCTGTGCGGGTCATCCGGTCGGGCTTGATGGTCGAGATACGGGCCACCAGCACCGAGATTCGCGTGGGCGGCAAAGCTGCGACCCCGGCACCATCGCTTTGGGGCAGGGTGACCGTGGCAAGGGCTGCGGCGCTTTGCTCGGCACTGGGCCGCGGGGGGGCGGGGGGCTGTGCGACTTGCGGCTCTGCCAGCTCCGGCTCTGCCAGCTCCGGTTCTGCCAGTTCGGGAACTGCCTGTTCCGGTGCGTCGTGATCCTCGGCCTCCCCCTCCGGTTCCGAGGGTGCAGTTTCCATCGCCTCGGGAAGAATCGCGGGGGAAGAGATGTCTTCTTCGTCCTCGATCAGAGCCGAGATGTCGTCATCGTCATCCGCGTCGGTCTCGTCGGCGAAAAGCGGTGTCTGTTCCCAGACATCGGCAAAGCTCGGCCCGTCCGGAACCTCTGGCTCGGGGACGAGCGAGGCGGCGTGCGCGGGCTGGGCAGGGGTGTCGGGAAGCGTGTCCATCACCTCTTCGCCCTCTGCCGGTTCCAGCTCGGGCAGAAAGTCATGCGGCTGCAGCGCGCCTTCGGACGCCGCTTGCGGCTCCGTCTGGCAGGGAGTGTCTGTAGCCGCGTTGAGGTCGGGCGCGATAACCTCCGTCTCGGGGGGAGATATGGGGGCGTCCGGAGCTTCCTCTGCCTGCGGCTCCGGTGTGGACGGGGCGTCGTGATCCGGCTCTGCGGTCTTCTCGACAGAAACCGTATGTGCGGGCACCGCGAAGTCCGGGTCCGTCATCGCGTCCGGCAGGCTCCCTGCGGGGGCTGCCAGCGGCGGATGCGTGGGGGGCGGAGCCTCGGGGGCAGAAAGCGGCTGTGTCCCGTGCACGGCGCTTTCATCCCACGGCAAGGGCGCATCTGAAGGCAGGGGGGACGCCGCGCGCGGCATGTCGGAAAGGGGGGGCGCAGGCTGCGCAAAGGGCGCGTCTGGGGCGTCGTCCGGCGGAAGATGGAGCCGCCCGAGATCGCAGACATGGCGCACGCCCTGCTCCTTGAGCACTTTCTGCACGCCACGTATGGTCAGCCCGTCTTCGTGCAGAAGCTTGCGGATACCTGACAAAAGCGCGATATCATCGGGGCGGTAATAGCGGCGGTTGCCAGCCCGCTTGGTTGGCTTGACCTGTGGGAATTTCCCCTCCCAAAACCGCAGGACATGCGATGGGACGCCAACGATCTCGGAAGTTTCAGAGATCGTCCGGAAGGCATCGGCAGCTTTTGCCATGACTCGTCAATTCCTTTCCCGGACGCTGCTGGGGCCGGGCTTGTCTAAAGGCACCCCATTCGGGGGCGCAGGTCACCTGATCGGATCAGTTCGAGTTGCCGTCGGCCACACGGTCTTTCATCAGATGGGAGGGGCGGAAGCTCAGCACCCGACGCGGGCTGATCGGAACTTCTTCGCCGGTCTTGGGATTGCGACCCATGCGCGAGGCTTTGTCGCGGATGGAGAATGTGCCGAAGGACGAGATCTTTACCGTCTCGCCTGCGACAAGCGCGTCGGAGATATGTTGTAGCACATCCTCGACCAGTTGGGCCGATTCATTGCGCGACAGGCCGACTTCGCGGAAGACAGCCTCGCTTAGATCCATACGGGTCAGTGTTTTGGACATATCGCCCCCTGAGAAGAATTTTCACTCAAGGATGGGGCTGTCGGTCAGCAAAGTCAATATCGCCAGTGCCTTGGCCGGTCTTTCCCAGGAGATAATGTCGGGTTTTGCCGGATTTTGGGCGCGGCTTACCAGCGCAGAACCACCGATCCCCATGCCAGACCGCCGCCAATCGCCTCGACCACGACGATCTCGCCGGTCTTCAGCTTGCCCTCGGAGGCACCGACCGACAGGGCCAGCGGGATGGAGGCTGCCGAGGTGTTGCCATGATCTTGCACGGTGACGACCACGCGCTCCATCGGAACGCCCATTTTTTCCGCCGTAGCGGAAATGATGCGCAGATTGGCCTGATGCGGCACGATCCAGTCCACATCATTGCCCGACAGGCCAAGCTTGTCCAAGGCCGTATGCGCGGTCTGGGCAAGTTTGGTGACCGCATGGCGGAAGACCTGATTGCCCTGCATCCGCAGATGGCCGGTGGTGCCGGTGCTGGACACGCCACCATCGACATAAAGAAGCTCGCGATAGCGCCCATCCGAGTGCAGATCCGAGGCCAGAATGCCACGGTCATTGACCGTGCCGGTGCCTTCGGCCGCTTCCAGAATCAGCGCGCCCGCACCATCCCCGAACAGCACGCAGGTCGAGCGGTCTTCCCAGTCCATAATGCGCGAGAAGGTCTCGGCCCCGATCACCAGCACGCGCTCTGCCTGACCCGAGACGATCAGCCCGTTGGCATTGGTCAGCGCGAAGATGAACCCCGCACAGACCGCCTGCACGTCATAGGCAAAACCGCGGGTCGAGCCGAGCCCCGCCTGCACCATTGTCGCCACGGAGGGGAAGGTGAAATCGGGGGTGGAGGTCGCCACGACAATCGCGTCGATATCCTCGACGCTCATGCCCGCATGTTTCAATGCGGCTTCGGCGGCCTTGATCGCCAGTTGCGAGGTGGTCTCGCCTTCGGCGGCGAAATGGCGCCGCTCGATGCCGGTGCGCGAGCGGATCCATTCATCCGACGTTTCAAGCTTGGTCTCGAATTCGGCATTTTCGACAATGCGCTCGGGCAGGTAATGCCCGACACCACGGACCACAGCTCTGATAGTCATTCGATTACTCGTTTTTAGAATTGGCAGCGTCGCCTTGCGCGGCATCCTGCCCAATGGGCATGTCACTTGCAACCCGCGCCGCGAGCCTTTCGGCAAAACCGGACGCCGCAAGACGGGCCGCCAGATCAATCGCTGCGGCAACCCCGAGCGCATCGGCAGAGCCATGCGATTTCACGACCGTGCCGTTCAGGCCAAGGAATACCCCGCCATTGGCGCGGCGCGGATCGATCTTTTCAGACAGGCGTTTGAGCGACTTCATCGCCAGCATCGCCCCCAGCTTCGACAAGACCGAAGAGGTCAGCGCCTCTTTCAGCAGGCGACCGGCCAGTTTGGCCGTGCCTTCGCCGGTTTTCAGGGCGATATTGCCGGTAAATCCGTCAGTCACAATGACGTCAGCTTTGTTGGAGGACAGGTCACTACCCTCGACGAAGCCCACAAATTCGAAATCACCGCGCGCCTGCGCATCACGGCACAGGCCGTAAGCTTCTTTCAGCTCGGCGCGGCCCTTATGTTCTTCGGTGCCGACATTCAGCAGCCCCACACGCGGGCGCTCGATATTGAGTGCATTGCGGCAGTAGGAACTGCCCATCAGCGCATAGGTCAGCAGGTCGGGCGCATCGGCTTTGATATCGGCGCCCATATCCAGCATGACGCACCAGCCCGCAGAATTCTGCGAGGGCCAGAAGCTGGCAATGGCGGGGCGGTTCACGCCCGGCAGCTTGCGCAGGCGCAGCATCGACAGCGCCATCAGCGCGCCGGTATTGCCGCAGCTCACCGCCACCTGCGCCGATTTCTCGCGCACGGCATCGACGGAGGCCCACATGGAGCTGTCCTTGCCATTGCGCATGACCTGAGAGGGCTTGTCCTCCATCCGCACCACATCACTGGCGTGGCGAATGGTGACAACCTTGCCCAGACCACGTGCATCGACGAGGCTTTTAAGCTCCGCTTCGGGGCCGTTGAGCAGGAAGCGCAGTTCAGGAGACTTCTTGGACGCGCGCGCAACCCCGTCGACCACGACGGAAGGGCCATGATCGCCCCCCATCGCATCGACAGAAATGACGATAGCGCCGGATTGCTCCGGCGCTGCGGTCGCATCGCGACCCTGCGTCACAGCAGTCGTATCCTGCCCTGCGTCCAGCGATTGGTCTTGCCGATTAAGCATGCCGATAGCTGTGTCGTCGGGCAACGCGGCTTATGCCGCGTCGTCGTCCAGATCGACTTCGTCAGCAGCTGCGACGACTTCGCGGTCGTCGTAGTGGCCGCAAGCGCCACAAACGTGGTGCGGGCGCTTCAGTTCGCCGCAGTTCGGGCATTCAGCCGGATTTGCAGCAACAAGTGCGTCATGCGCGCGGCGCATGTTGCGGCGGGAGCGCGTGACTTTATTCTGAGGGACAGCCATGTCTCAACCTCGGATGTTAGGGGGCGCATCGCCCGCGTTGGTGGCCGTAAAGCCGTGATTTTCCTGGTGTTTCACCCGATAGACGCTTGCGGCGACTCTGGTGTGAACCCAAAACTCGAATGAGGCCGGGAACATACTGCGATTTTCCAAAGGTGCAAGCCCTTTCTTGGGGCTTGGGCCTAGATTTTTCGCGGCAAGGTCCGGCCTGCCCGATACGGGGCAAATTGATCGTACGAGATGCCTTCCAAGACGGAGGGTCCCCAAGGGATCTGGCCTTTTGGAAGGGCCGGGATTCGTGCGTTCCCCGCCCGCTTACGCGTTTCCGTCCTTCTTGTCCATCAAAGCCTTCAGATTGG
This sequence comes from Thioclava sp. GXIMD4216, assembly GCF_037949285.1. NCBI lineage: Bacteria > Pseudomonadati > Pseudomonadota > Alphaproteobacteria > Rhodobacterales > Paracoccaceae > Thioclava > Thioclava sp. GXIMD4216. The sequence continues at coordinate 2,205,401 of NZ_CP149926.1, read as the reverse complement.
CGAAAGGTTTGAGGTCCTCATCGCGCAGCGGCGTTTCACCGGGTTTGGTGATGACCGTCTCGCCCAGCTCTGCGCCGTCCTTGCGCGGATAGAGCGGCAGGCCGAGTTCGAAGGCTTCGAGCGCCACATGGGCAAGGTCGATCACCGCGGGCAGGGCCTCGGCGCTGTCATCCTCGGGGATCTCCGATTCTTCGGCGGTAGGTTCCACCCAGTCGCGCAGGAAGCGACGGCTGACCGATTCTTTCACCTCGCCCGCGACCGGCTCCAGCGTGATGACGCAAGATTGCGTGATGCGTGCGTGGAGCTTGCCGTTGAGAACGAAGTCATGTTTGCCGGCGGGCGTCAGTTCGCCTTTGAAGCTCAGCGCCTCCACCGAGACGATATCGGCCCATTGGGCGATCTCCTTGCGCAGGGCGGGTTCGGGCGAGATGTCGAAGCGCAGAGGCTTGCGTCCGTTGAGGTCTTTCACCGCGACGGGGTGGGACCAGGGCATTTCAAGGGGGGTGCCGTCTGTCATGACGCGTGTCCTTCTGTCTGGGGCTGTCCGGCAGGGGCCGGGCGGGCCTTTGGCTGTGTCAGGGCCCGCAAGATGCGGGTGAAGAGGGGGGCCGCCGCGATGGCGGGTTGTTTTTTCCGGCAATATCCGGCACCAAGCGGGCCAGAACCTACCGGTTCCGGTCTTGAGGGCCGTGTGCAGGTATTGTAATCGGGATAAAAGGCCAGTGGCCGCGAGGCAAGGGGGATACAGTGAGCATTGGTTTCGCACCGCGCCGCCTGATGCAGGGGGTTGCCCTTTGCGCAGTGATCGGGCTTGGCGCTTGTTCGCCTATCTATCGCAATCATGGCTATGTGCCGACGGAAGAAGACCTGTCGCAAGTTCAGGTCGGAAAAACCACCAAAGACGATCTTGACCGGCTGATCGGGCGACCCAGCTCTTCGGGCGTTCTGGAAGGCTCGGACTGGTATTACGTCGGCTCGCGCTGGAAACGTGTGGGCTGGGGGGCCTCGCATGAGATCGACCGTCAGGTTCTAGCTGTCAGCTTCAACAAGGCTGGCGTGGTGTCGGGGGTCGAGCGCTATACCCTCAAGGATGGCCATGTGGTGCCGCTGACCCATCGCGTGACCGAGGCCAATGTGAAGGGCATCGGTCTGATCCGCCAGTTGCTGGGCTCGGTGGGGCGTATGGACGCCGGCACACTTCTGGGGTCGAGCAGCCCCGACAATTAACGGGGTGCCGCCCGTCTGGGCCATATGCATGCCAAGATCGAACGCGCCGTCTTGCGGCGCGTTTTTCATTGGCCGCCCGTTTGCCGCAGGAAAGCTGCCGAAAATTCATGCGCAGGCACGGTGTCGGGCAGGCGGGAGCGGGCGCTGACTTCTTTTTTTCATGAACTGCGCATAGTCTTTCGGCAGGCGGGCTGTCGGCGGGCTGTCGGGTGGGCCGTCGGGCAGGTCATGGAAGTCGGGCGGGTCGTGAGAGTGGACCATAGGGCCGGAGGCGACAGATGAGTTTTTCGTTGATACGGGGTCGATATGTGGCTCGCTTTGCCCAGACGGTGCAGGATCTTGAGGCGGTGCAGGCGATTCGGGGACTGTGTTTCCGTGGCGAGGGCTGTGTGGACCGCGATGCGTTTGACGCGCAGTGTCAGCATGTGATGGTGGAAGAATGCGGGAGCGGGCGGCTGGTCTGCTGTTTCCGCCTGCTGCCGCTGGCCTCGGGGGAGGAGATCGGGCGCAGCTACGCAGCGCAGTTCTATGCGCTGGAGGCGCTGGCGGATTATCCCGCACCGATGGTGGAGATGGGGCGGTTCTGTATCCATCCTGCCTATCACGACGCGGATATCCTGCGGGTGGCATGGGGGGCGATGACGCGTTTTGTCGATGGGGCAGGGGTGGAAATGCTGTTTGGCTGCTCGTCCTTCAGGGGCACGGACTGGCGCGATTATGCGGATAGTTTCACGCTTTTGTCGCAGCGCCATCTGGGGCCGGAGCGCTGGTTGCCACGGGTCAAGGCGCCTGATGTGGTGCGCTATGCGCGTGCGTTGATGGGGGCGCAGGGGAACCCGAAACAGGCGATATTGCGGATGCCGCCCTTGCTGCGCAGCTATCTGGCAATGGGGGGCTGGGTTTCCGATCATGCGGTGGTGGATCCGGATCTGGGAACGTTGCATGTGTTCACGGGGCTTGAAATCGGCCGCATTCCGGCGGCACGGCGGCGGGCCTTGCGTCTGGTGGCGGGGTAGGGGCGCTGCCCCTCTTGGGGCGTTGCCCCAATTCACCCCGGGATATTTCGGGCAGCTGGAAGCGGGGGCCTGTGTGAAGGGTGATTGACCTTTGGGCTGGGCGTGATTAGCTGCGCGTCATGGCACGTGCACCTATTTTACAGCTTTCCGATATTTCGCTGTCCCATGGCGGCGATCCCGTGTTCGACGGTCTCGATCTTGTTGTCCAGCAGGGCGACCGTGTGGCCTTGGTGGGCCGCAACGGCACCGGCAAATCCACCTTGATGAAGGTGATGGCGAAGCTGGTGGAGGCCGATCATGGCGAGGTGGTGATCCCGCCCGGCATTTCGGTGGGCTATATGGAGCAGGAGCCCGATCTGTCGGGTTTTGCGACGCTGGGGGAGTATGCCGCTTCGGGGCTGGATCCTTCTGAGGGCTATAAGGTCGAGATGGTGGCCGAGGGGTTGAAGCTGAATATGGAGGCCGCGCCCGAGACGGCATCAGGCGGCGAGCGGCGGCGTGCGGCTTTGGCCAAGCTTTTGGCGGAGGCGCCGGAGTTGATGCTGCTCGACGAGCCGACCAACCATCTGGACATCGAGGCGATCGGCTGGCTGGAGGCCGAGCTGAAGGCGACGAAGGCGGCCTTTGTGGTGATTTCGCACGACCGGGCGTTTTTGAAGGCTTTGACGCGGGCCACTTTGTGGATTGACCGTGGGAAGGTGCGCCGTCTTGAGCGCGGCTTCGAGCATTTCGAGGAATGGCGCGAGGAGGTTTGGGCCGCCGAGGACGAGGCGCGGGCCAAGCTGGACAAGAAGATCAAGGTCGAGGCGAAATGGGCTGTGGAGGGCATTTCGGCGCGGCGCAAGCGCAATCAGGGGCGGTTGCGGGCGCTTCAGGATATGCGCGCGGAACGATCAAACCAGATCAAGCGTCAGGGCGTGGCCGCGATGGAGATCGAATCGGGCAAGGCGTCGGGCAAGCGGGTGATCGAGGCGAAGGGGCTGTGCAAGGAGTTCGGCGGCAAGACCATCGTGCAGGATTTCGACCTGCGGGTTTTGCGCGGTGACCGGATTGCGTTTGTGGGCCCCAATGGTGTGGGTAAGACCACGCTTCTGAAGATGTTGATGGGGCAGATGGAGCCGGATGCGGGGACCGTGACCCTTGGCACCAATCTGGAGGTTGCGATTTTCGACCAGACCCGCGCGGCGCTTGATCCCGAGCAGACGCTGTGGGAGGGGTTGGTGAATGACCCCGATATGGCGGTGCGCGGGGCCTCGGATCAGGTGATGGTGCGCGGCACGCCCAAGCATGTTGTGGCCTATCTGAAGGATTTCCTTTTTGATGAGGCACAGGCGCGGGCGCCGATCAAGTCGCTGTCGGGCGGCGAGCGGGCGCGGCTTTTGTTGGCGCGGATCATGGCCAAGCCGTCAAACCTTTTGGTGCTGGACGAGCCGACCAACGATCTGGATGTCGAGACGCTGGATCTTCTGCAGGATATCCTGGGCGACTATGACGGCACTGTTTTGCTGGTCAGCCACGATCGGGACTTTATCGACCGTGTGGCCTCGACCACCATCGCGATGGAAGGCAATGGTCGGGCTGTGGTCTATGCCGGTGGCTGGAGCGATTACCGCCATCAGCGGTCCTTGACCGAACCCGAGGACCGGCCTGTGAACAAACCCGCGGGGGAGGCGGTCCGGCCTGCGGCTTCGCCGGTTGTCGCGGCCAAAACCGAGGCAAAGCTGAGCTTTACGGAAAAGCATCGGCTTGAGGCGCTACCTGCGGTGATCGAGCGGCTAGAGGCCGAGATTGCCAAGCTGGAAGAGTTTCTGTCGGTCCCCGATCTTTTCGCCAAGGAACCGGTGAAGTTCCAGAAAGCCACGGAGGCTTTGGTCGAGCGGCAGCAGGCGCTGTCGGAGGCTGAAGAAGAGTGGCTGGAGCTGGAAGAAAAGGCGCAGGGATAAAAAGTGAAGCGGGGAGGCTTACTCCCTGCTTGCCTTGCGGCAGAGGCGCTTCTAGATTTCACAAAACGTTGAAATTTCTGAGGGACCTGCGCTTGCGCATGTTCCGGATTGTGTGAACGAGATCCCTATGCAAGCCCCGCTGCATCCCTGCGAAGCCGACCGTCTTCAGGCCCTCCGGTCTTACGATATTGTCGATACCGAATTCGAGGCGGAATTCGATGAGGTTGTCGATTTCGTGCGCGCGGTCTGTGACGTGCCGATCGTGCTGATTTCGCTGGTGGCGGAAGAGCGGCAGTGGTTCAAGGCGCGCCGAGGTCTGGATGTGGACGAGACGCCGCGCGATGTCGCCATATGTGCCTATACGGTCTTGCAGGACGATATTCTGGAAATCGGCGATACCCTGCTTGATCCGCGCACGCGCGACAATCGCCTGTGCACGCAGGACCCCGATCTGCGTTTCTACGCGGGGATGCCGCTGGTGACCAAGGAGGGTTTTGCGATTGGCAGCCTGTGCGCGCTGGATCACCGCCCGCGTGTTCTGACCGATCTGCAACGTCAGACCCTGCGGGTGATGGCGCATCAGGTCATGGCGCGGCTGGAGCTGCGCCGGACCCTGCGTCTGGCGCGCGAGTTGCGCGGCGAGGTGGATCACCGCGTAAAGAACTCCTTGCAATCGCTGGCGGCGCTGGCCTCGATCAAGGCGCGCAATGTGGCTTCCGATGAGGGGCGCGAGGCCTTGCAGGCCATTCAGCGGCGCATCCAGACCGTGGCCATGCTGCACGAACAGCTCTATCGTTCCGATAGCGGTTCTGCGGTCAATCTGGGAGGCTATCTGACGGATGTGGCGCGCTATCTCGAAGGGCAGACGCCGGATCGGGTCAGTATCCTGTGCGAGGCCTGCGATCTGGCCGTCGTGGCCGAGCAATCTGCCGCTATCGGGACGCTGGTGAACGAATTCGTCGCCAATTCGATCAAACATGGCTATCCCGACGGGCGACGCGGCAATATTCGTGTGGGGCTGCGCCAGATCGCGCCCGACGAGGCCTGTCTGGAGCTTTCCGATGACGGAATCGGTCTTCCCGAAGGCGGTGTGACGCGCAAAGGGTTGGGATTGCAGATCATGGAGGCCTCGGCTGCGCAGGCGGCAGGGCAGTATGAACAGGTGCCCGTCGAGCGGGGATTTGCCGTTGCCGTGCGGTTCCAGCCGCGCGCCAGTCGGGCGATCTTGTGAACGGGACATCTGGAGATTGACTTTTGTTCTGTGATCACGCATACAGCGCCAACCCGGCATGATTCTGTCTGCCGGGTTTATCATTGTCACCGCCCTGAAAAGGGCGCGCTGTCCGAAGGCGGTCCCATGAGGGACCACAACACCGTCAGGGGCCAAAGGACGCGGAAGCAAAAAGGAAGACGCGATGTTTGCGGTCCTCAAGACTGGCGGCAAGCAATACAAGGTTCAAGCGGGCGACGTGCTCCGCGTGGAACTGATTGCTGCTGAAGCTGGCGATAAAGTCCAGTTCAATGAAATTCTGATGGTTGGCGGCGACAAGCTTGTCGTTGGCGCGCCCTTCGTTGAAGGTGCTGCCGTGCAAGCCGAAGTCATCGACTCGATCAAAGCCGACAAAGTCATCACCTACCACAAGCGCCGTCGTAAGCACTCGTCGCAGCGTACCCGTGGTCACCGCCAGAAGCTCACGCTGCTGCGCGTCACCGACATCGTCGCCTCGGGCGCAGATGCTTCGGTGAAAGCAGCTGTTGGCACCGCCGTCGCACGTCGTGCGGCTCACGAAACCAAGTAATCAGGGGAGTAACCACCCATGGCACACAAGAAAGCAGGCGGTTCGTCCCGTAACGGTCGCGACTCCGCAGGTCGTCGTCTTGGCGTCAAACTCTATGGCGGTCAGGCGGCTCTCCCGGGCAACATCATCGTGCGTCAGCGCGGCACCAAAGTCTGGGCCGGCGATAACGTCATGATGGGCAAAGACCACACCCTCTTTGCTGTCGCCGAAGGCACTATCGAGTTCAAGAAGGGCCTCAAGGGCCGCACCTTCGTCTCGGTTCTTCCTGTTGCGGAGGCGGCCGAGTAAGCCGACCTTCCCGTCACACGGATAATATGAAGGGGGATCGGCAGCAGCCGGTCCCCCTTTTGCGTGTCGCAGGGTTTGCGTTTGGCGCGAGGAGGAGGGGCCTTGTGCATAATGCAATGCGAAACGCCCATAACGCGATAAATGATCCGGCATCCGGCGCTTCTTTGCGAATTGACGCTAGGTCTTTATACGATTTTTACCTTGGCACATTATCTGCCAGAATTCGCCTCGAAACTGGATTACACTAGAGGCATTACGGAGGACGACATGTTTCAGGAAGCCATCCCTGACCAACCTGTGATCGAAGCTGAAAGGTTCATCCTGCGCCCGCTGCGCAAGTCCGATGCCGGGCTGATGACCATGTATACTTCGGATAAACGTGTCGCTACCGGAACCCGTGCCATTCCGCATCCGCTCCCGCCGGGGGCGTCAGACCAGTTCATCGCGCGTATCCTGTCAGGACAGGGCGATGAGGATGTCTGGGCGATCGACGGTTCTGCGCAGGGCTCGTGCGAACTGTTGGGCATTGTGTCGCTGACCCGTATCAATGACACCCAGTCCGAGATCGGCTTCTGGGTCGGGGCAGGCTATTGGAATGCGGGCTATGCGTCCGAAGCCGTGCAGGCGATGGTTGCGGCCAATCCGCATGGCTCGCGCACGCTGCTGGCCGAGGTGTTTCAGGATAATCCCGGTTCGGGCCGTGTCCTGACCAATGCCGGTTTCGAATATCTTGGGGATGCCGAAAGCTGGTCCGTGGCGCGCAATGCCTCGGTGCCGACATGGACTTATCTTCGGAAAATGGACTGAGCCATGCTTCTGGCGCGCCATGTCCATACGGCGCGCCTGAGGTTGCGCCCTTTATCTCCGGCGGATGTGCCTGCCATTGTCTCCGCGCTTTCGGGGTTCGAAACAGCGCGCTGGCTGGGGCGGGTGCCGCACCCCTATCGTCTGTCCGATGCACAGGAATTCGTGGCGCGCAGTCAGGACAAGCAGGTCTGGGCCATCGAGGATGGCGCGGGCTTTGCCGGTATGATCGGGATGGTGGGCGAGCTTGGCTACTGGCTCGCGCCGCACGCGCGCGGCAAGGGGTATATTCAGGAGGCGGCGCTGCATCTTGTGGCCTGCCACTTTGCCGACCCGCAGGTGGATCATCTGAAAGCGGGCTATTTTATCGGCAACCATGCATCGGCCAGAATTCTTTACGGGCTCGGGTTTGTCGAGGATGGTCCGGCAGACAGGCGGCCGAGCGTGGCATGGGCGGACCTGCGCCCGCATCAGCCTTTGCGCCTTGACCGCGCAGGCTGGGCGCGGCGCTTTGTTCCACAGATCCGCACGCCGCGCCTGCGGATCGACCCGCTGCGTCCCGAGGATGATGTGGCCTTCCACCGGCTCGTGACCTGTCCGTCTATCGGGCGGATGCTGCAACGGTTTCCTGCCGATTGGACACTGCCGCAGGCACGCGCCTTTCTGGCCGAAGCCCGTTGGCAGGGCGCGCGTCCGTGCCGTCTTGCGCTGCGCCATCAGGGCCGGTTCGTTGGCTCGATCGGGGTGGGGCAGGGCGCGTGCCCCGCTATTTTCTATTTCCTTGATCCGGCGGAGGCGGGGCGGGGGCTGATGTCCGAAGCGTTAGAGGGGTTTATCGGCTGGCTGTCCGAGGCCTGGGGGCTGCGGCAACTGACGGCGCGGGTGTTTTGCGACAACCCTGCCTCGCGACATGTGCTGGAAAAGGCGGGCTTCCGTGTGACCGGCACCGGTTCGGGAACGTCGGCGCAGCGCGCTGCCCCTGCACCGGACTGGGGCTTGGACTATGAGGCGCCCGACCCCGAGGCCTGAATTTCGCAAATATCCCCAAGCTGTGGCCGCGCGCCCCACTTCCCACCTTGATCCGCAGGCGCAGGCAGCGTATCCCGTGCCATTGGTATCAACGCCACATCACGCCCGAAACTGCTGCAACCCGAAGGAACAGCCCGATGAAATTTCTCGACCTCGCCAAAGTCTATATCCGTTCCGGCGGCGGCGGTGCCGGCTGTGTGTCTTTCCGTCGCGAGAAATTCATCGAATTCGGTGGCCCTGACGGGGGCGATGGCGGCAAGGGTGGCTCGGTCTATGTCGAGGCGGTCGAAGGGCTGAACACGCTGATCGATTTCCGCTACCAGCAGCACTTTTTCGCCAAATCCGGTCAGCATGGTATGGGCAGCCAGCGCACCGGTAAGGATGGCGATGATATCGTGCTGAAAGTGCCGGTCGGCACCGAGATTATCGAAGAGGATGAAGAGACGGTCATTGCCGACCTGACCGAGGTCGGGCAGCGTATCCTGCTGGCCAAGGGGGGCAATGGCGGCTGGGGCAACCTGCGTTTCAAATCCTCGACCAACCGTTCGCCGTCCAAGGCCAATCCCGGTCAGGAAGGGGTGGAGCGCACGATCTGGCTGCGTCTGAAACTGATCGCCGATGCGGGGCTTCTGGGCATGCCCAATGCGGGCAAGTCGACCTTCCTTGCCACCGTGTCGAATGCGCGCCCGAAAATCGCGGATTACCCCTTCACCACGCTGGTGCCGAACCTTGGCGTCGTAGGCGTGGACGGGCGCGAATTCGTGATGGCCGATATTCCCGGTCTGATCGAGGGCGCTTCCGAGGGCCGTGGCTTGGGCGACCAGTTTCTGGGCCATGTCGAGCGTTGCTCGGTCCTTCTGCATCTGGTGGATGGCACCTCCGAGACCGTGGTCGAGGACTGGCAGACCATCGTGGGCGAGCTGGAAGCCTATTCCGAGGCGTTGTTCGACAAACCCCGCGTGACCGTTCTCAACAAGATCGACGCGCTGGATGAGGAGACCTTGGCCGAGCGCAAGGCCGAGCTGGAAGAGGCCGTGGGCGGCAAGGTCTATCTGATGTCTAGCGTGGCCAAGAAAAACGTGGATACCGTGCTGCGCGCGCTTTGGGCGCAGATCGTGGAAGACCGCGGTGGCAATGGTGATGACGAGGACGGATCGTGGCAACCCTGATCGCGGGCCGGATGGCAGGTGCCCCCAGCGTGTCAACCGCCGCACAAAGCCCGCGCCTGTCGCAGGCCAAGCGGGTGGTGATCAAAATCGGTTCGGCGCTTCTGGTCGATCAGGCCGGTCTGCGGGCGGAGTGGTTGCAGGCATTGGCCGAGGATGTGGCGATGCTCAGGGGGCAGGGCACCGATGTGGTGCTGGTGTCCTCGGGCTCGATCGCGCTTGGTCGCCGCATCCTGCGATTGCCCCAAGGTGATCTGCCGCTGGAGCAGTCGCAGGCGGCCGCTGCTGTCGGACAGATCCGGCTGGCGCAGGGCTATCAGGAAATGCTTGCACCGCATGGGGTGATCACCGCGCAGGTCCTGATGACGCTGGACGATACCGCCAACCGTCGCCGTTATCTGAATTCGCGCGCGACGCTGGAAACCCTGCTGTCGCTGGGCGTCGTGCCGATTGTGAATGAAAACGATACGGTCGCCACGGACGAGATCCGCTTTGGCGATAATGACCGTCTGGCCGCGTCGATTGCGGTGACGATCGGGGCGGACCATCTGGTGCTTCTGTCGGATGTCGACGGGCTCTATTCCGCCAACCCCAAGACCGACGCGACCGCCGAACATTTTCCGGTCGTGCCGCATATCACCCCCGAAATCGAGGCGATGGCGGGCGACCCCATCTCTGGTGTCTCGAAAGGCGGCATGAAGACCAAGCTGCTGGCCGCGAAAGTGGCTGTGGCGGGCGGATGTGCGATGGCCATCATGGACGGTTTCGTTGCACGCCCGCTTCTGGCGCTGGAAGAGGGGGCAAGGGCGAGCTGGTTCCTCCCCGAGGGGGACCCGCGTGCGGCGCGCAAGCGCTGGATTTCGGGCATGAAACCGCAAGGCCAGATGCATGTCGATCAAGGGGCCGTGCAGGCGCTATCGCATGGCAAATCGCTGTTGCCTGCGGGGGTGACGCGGGTCTCGGGCGAGTTCGGTCGCGGCGAGCCGGTGGCCATTCTTGCGCCGGACGGGCAGATCGTGGCCAAGGGGCTTGTGCGCTATACCTCGAGCGAGGCGCGCGCGATCGCGGGGCATAAGTCGCAGGAAATTGCCGAGATTCTGGGCTATCCCGGACGGGCGGCGCTGATCCATCGCGATGATATGGTTTCGCTGACTTAAGTCAGGCAATAACCGGATACGAAAAGCGCGCGGCCAAAGTCGCGCGCTTTTTCGATCAGATCCAGAACATCAGCCAGAGCGCAAGCATCACCGCACAGACGGCGCTATAGGCACCGTTCCATCTGAGACTGACGGTCGCGGGCGTCACATCGCCCAGCCGCGCCACAAGCATTACCGAGGCTGTGAAGGGCGAGGTAACCCCCGAAAGCGACCATCCTGCCGTGATCGACAGCACCATCGCGGTGGGCGAGATGCCAAGCGCCTCCGGTGTCGGCAGCAGCGGCCCGAAAAGCGAGACGAACAGGATGGGGTTCATCCCCAACTGCCCGCCGATCGGGATCAGGACGATGGGCAGGATCAGCAGCAGCCAGACCGGCATCGCCGCCAGATCCAGCCCGCTTCCCGCAACGATTGGCGCAAGCATGGTGCCCGCAGACGAGCCGATAAACCCCGCCATCGACAGGAGAACGATCTCGTTGCGATAGGAGGGCAGCTCGATGAACCCGAATTCGCAGGCGTGCAGCACCGCATGGTTGAGGCGCGTGCGTCTGGGGGCCCCGATCAGCAGCCAGCCCGCAGAGAGCAGCGGAATGATCATCAGGACGGACATGGCAGCGGGCAATCCGGCGGTCAGATCCAGAATGACAGCGGGGATCGCGATCAGCAGGATCAGCCAGAGCACCGGCAGAAGATCGCGGGCGGTGGTGGGCATACTGTCGCGCAGCGGGGTTGCGTGATGGCCTTGCGGGATCACCGGCTTGAACAGTTGGTCCATCGCCCAGCCGACCCCGATCAGGATCGCGGAGGACACGAGGGCGGGCAGGATGATATGGTTCAACTCCGCCCCTCGCACGATCGAGGTCGAGATCACCATCGCAAAGCCCAGCGGAGACCAGCACAGGCTGGCGGCAAAGCCGCGATGGACCGCCTGCAGCATGCGGCGTATGCGGATTTTGCGGATTTCGGGGTCGGGTTCGCGGTCTGAGGAGGCACGCGACATGCCCCCCAGAAGCGAGATCGCGCCGTAGTTCAGCATCGGGGCGAAGGCCTGTGTGCCGATGGTCAGCGCGCTATAGCGCCGTCCGGGCGGCTGGCTGGCCAGATAGATCGCCGCGCGGGTGATTTTTTCCGAGATCCCCGCCACATGGCGCAATGTGGCCAGAGCCGAGAAAAAAGCGATGATGAAGCTCGCACGGCCAAGCGCCTCCGAGATCACCGCCCAGGGTGTGGGATAGAAGAGGAACGCATAGGCGCATAGTGCCAGCGCCACCACCACGAAGATCCGGCGCGAATTCTTGACCGAAGGTGTCAGCGCCAGCACGGCGATGACGCTCAGGACTTTCGCGACGGGCGCGGCAAAGGCGAAGATCTCCCAGTTGGCCAGAATGGTGCAAAGGATGATCAGGCCCAGAATGACCCCGATGGCCCGATCCAGCAATGTGGTCTGTTTGAGCTGCTCGAAGCTCGTTGCCATAGGCGGGGTCCTTTCGAAACGGGAAGCGGGTCTTAGACGGAGGCAGGGGAGAAGGTGCGGATCAGGCGTCGAGGGTGATCCAGACCGGCACGTGGTCCGAAGGCTTCTCGCGGCCACGGATGTCACGGTCGATCTGGCAGTCGGTCATCAGGTCGGCGGCCTGCGGGCTCAGCAGCAGGTGGTCGATGCGGATGCCGTTATTGCGCGCCCATGCGCCCGCTTGGTAATCCCAGAAAGAGTAATGTCCGGGGCCTTGGGTGCGGGCGCGGAAGGCCTCGGTGAAGCCAAGATTCAGGATGCGGCGGAAGGCGGCGCGGCTTTCGGGCAGGGCCAGCGCGTCCTTTTGCCAGCTTTCGGGTTTGGCGGCATCCTCATCCTGCGGGATGATGTTGTAATCGCCCGCTAGAACCAGCGGTTCTTCCAGCGCCAGAAGCTCGGTCGCGCGGGCCTTCATGCGCTCCATCCATGCCAGCTTATAGCCGTATTTGCCTTCGGCAACCGGCGCGCCCTCGGCGTCGAACTCCACCGGATTGCCATTGGGCAGATACAGCCCGCAAACCCGAACCGCGCGCTCGCCGATGACGGTCGCCTCGATCCAGCGGGCCTGTTCGTCGCTGTCATCACCCGGCAGGCCGCGGGAGATGTCCTCTAGCGGCAGTTTCGACAGGATCGCCACCCCGTTGAAGCTTTTCTGCCCGTGGGTTTCAACGCGATAGCCCAGATCCTCGATGATCTCGCGGGGGAAGGCCTCGTCGATGGATTTGATCTCTTGCAGCAGGGCGACATCGGGATCGGCCTCTTTCAGCCAGTCCACCAGCGCATTGATACGGGCCTTGACGCCATTGATATTGAAGGTCGCGATTTTCATGGCCTGTCTCCGCTCTGGTCCAGCATCTTGAGCGCGGCATGATAGCGGGCGATCCGCTGCCTGTCTTCCGGCCCGATATGAGCAATACGCGACAGATCCAGATTGTCCAAGAGGTCGAGGCGCTTGACGACCCGCGCAATCGGGTGGGCGGCGGCGCGCAGAACGAAGGCCTCGTAGGGCTCGCCCATGCGTTTGCTCAGCGCATCGAGGGCTGTGGCCTGAAGGTCGCTCAGCCCTTCGATGCGTAGCGCCGCGAGCGTCCAGTCGCTATCCTCGACCACATCATGCAGCACGGCCACCACGCGGCTGTCATGGTCCTTGGCCCCCAGCATCACCCGTAAAGGATGCAGGATATAGGGCGCGCCGCCCTTATCGGTCTGGCCCTTATGGGCCAGTGCGGCAATACGGATCGCGGTTTCGAGCTGCATCGGGTGTCCGGTGTGGATGGCTGACTCTGGTCAGAGAGAAAGCACAAGTCGCCCGCCGCGGAAATGGCCGCGGATCAGGACATTCTTGCGCTTGGCGTGGGAAAACTGGTCGAGCCAGTCGCGATAACGGTCATTGGTGATGATCTTTGCACCAAGCCGTGTGGCCTGACGCAGGATTTCGGGGTCGGCAGGCAGGCCGCGATCAACAACCTGTATCCGCCTGGGGGGCAGGCCAAGCAGCGGCGCAAGCTCTTCTGGCCCCATGTAATGGTCCGAGAGCTTGTAGCCCACATTGGCATCAAAGATCACGAGGGGCGCGTAACCGGCGGCTTTGGCCCGTGCCAGAACCCGTTGCAGGGCGGTCAGCTCGGGCAGGTTCTTGCGCCAATGCAGGACGTTGGAGCCGTCGATGAGGATGGGCTTGTGTCCGCGCAGATCCCTGTGCGGGGCGGGTGCGGGGGCTTTGCGGCGTAGTTGCCACTGGCGCGGTGGCTTCGATATCCGGAAATTGCGGACCCTTAGCACCAGATAAAGTGCCGCGAGCGAGGAAATCAGGCAGAGGGCCAGCAAATCTGGCTGATCCAGAAAAAAGGCGCAGGCGGCAGCGGCTACCGATCCGGCGAGAAGTATATCAGGGATCCGCATGGGCGGCTTTCAAAAAGGTCGCAGGCCGCACCGGTCATGACGAAACGGGCGCGGCCTGTGGCATGTTACATGGAGAAGGAAATCCCGCAGCCGCAGGAGGATACGGCATTGGGATTATTGACCACAAAGCGCGCGCCGATCAGTTCGTCGGTGAAATCGATCACCGCGTTTTCCAGAAACGGCAGCGAGACGGGGTCGATCAGCACGCGCTGGCCCGCGCCTTGCAGGATCAGGTCATCTTCGGCGGCCTGCTCTTCGAGCTTGATGTCATATTGGAAGCCCGAACAGCCGCCGCCCTCAACGGCCACACGCAGGGCGCGCGGGGTCTCGGCATCTTCGTTGATTTCTGCCAGTCGCGCGAAGGCGCGCTCGGTGACTTTTGGCGGAATTTGCAGCATTTTCACACGCTTTCTGCCCGTTGGGGCCTGTTCTTCCCTAGGCTAGGGGATATAGGATGTCTTATATGCCGCGACAAGAAGAGGTTGCCGTGCTCAAGCCCTATGCCTGCCATCCCGAGAAGACTCGGGGGAGACTTATTCCGGAAAACTATTCCACGTTCCGGACCGCGTTTCAACGGGACCGCGACAGGATCATCCATTCTTCGGCCTTCCGGCGGCTGAAACATAAGACCCAGGTGTTTGTCGAACATGAGGGCGATTATTACCGCACCCGTCTGACCCATACGATCGAGGTGGCGCAGGTGGCGCGCACGATTGCCAACCATCTGGGGCTGAACACCGATCTGGCGGAAACCGTGGCGCTGGCGCATGATCTGGGCCATCCGCCCTTCGGTCATACCGGCGAGGATGCGCTGCACGAGCTGATGGCGCCCTATGGCGGCTTCGACCATAACGCGCAGGCCTTACGCATCGTGACCAAGCTTGAGCGCCATTACGCCGATTTCGACGGGCTGAACCTGACATGGGAAGCCCTTGAAGGCATTGCCAAACATAATGGTCCGGTGATTTCGGATCGTGGCGGTAGCCATACGGTCGCGCGGCGCGAGGATCTGCCCTACGCACTGGCCGAAGTCGATGCGATGTGGGATCTGGAACTGGCGTCCAATGCCAGTGCCGAGGCACAGGTGGCTGCGGTGGCCGATGATTGTGCCTATAACCACCATGACCTGCATGACGGCTTGCGGGCGGGACTGTTTACCGAGGATGACCTGTGCGAATTGCCGGTGATCGGCGAGTGTTTCGCGGCGGTCGACAAGCTGTATCCGGGGCTGGACCGCTCGCGTCGCCAGCACGAGGCCTTGCGCCGTGTCTTTGGTGTGATGGTCGAGGATGTGATCGCTGTGGCGCAGAACCGGCTGGAATCTTTGCGCCCCGAGACGGTGGACGATATCCGCTCGATGGAGGGGCCGATCATCCGTTTCTCGAAGCCGCTTTACCAGAACCTCAAGGCGATCAAGCGCTTCCTGTTCACCCGCATGTATCGCGCCCCGACCGTGGTGGTCGAGCGCAAGCGGGTGACGACGATGGTCAACGGGCTATTCCCGTTTTTCATGGAAAACCCGCAGCAGCTTCCGTCTGACTGGCAGGGCGATGTGGGCAAGGCCTTGGCCTCGGGGGGGGATGCCGAAATCCTCTTGGCGCGGGTGGTGCTCGATTATGTGGCGGGCATGACCGACCGTTTCGCCATTCAGGAATATCACCGGCTGATCAATCCGGATCTTTAAGGTGATGGGGGCTCCCCCGTTCACCCGGAGCCCCCGTTTGCCTGATGTCACAGGCGCGATGGTGTTTTATCGCCCGGTTCTTCCGGGCAGGGGGCGTTCGGCCTGTTTCATGGCCGAGCCGCCCCATTCGGGGTGCTGCTTTTCTTGCTCTTTCACCGCCTGACGGAAGCGTTTCCATGCGCCCAAAGACGGCAGTCGCGGAATATGCGCCAGTTCCCAGTGAATACCGTTGATCGGGTCCTCAAAAAATACCGCATAATACCCCGGTGAATAGACGGGATATTCTGCGGGCGCATCTGTCACGGGGACAGCGTTCGGGCACAGAAATTCCGCATGGAACGCGTCCACCTCGCGCCGGTTGCGGGCCCAGAGCGCGATGTGATGGATGCCCGTCGCGCGAGCTTCATGCGAAAGTTTGCCGCCCGATTTGGCGGGTTGCAGCCCGATATAGCTATGCGGGAAGGGAAAACGCGCCATGTAATAGGTCGAGCGATACCCGATATCGAGCGTCCAGAAGCAGCGATATCCCAGCCAGCCGAACATGCGGTCATAGAAGGCGACCGAGGCATCGTAATCGAGAACCGAAAATTCGACATGGTTTATTCCGCGCCAGCGCATTGTGATCCCTCCAGATTTATCCGTTAAGACAGGATCTTGGTCCTTTGCGCGCAAGATCAATCAAAGGCGGCTTTTCCGCTGCGTCACATTGCGGGGCCGTATCTCTGTTCTTGGGGAATTGGGGGCGGTTGAGCGGCCTGCAAACGGGGCGGCCATCGGCCATAGCAGGGGGGGGCTTCGGGACCGCATAGAGGGCCCCGAAGACTGTGCCTCCCGGACCGCCCAGATAAGGGCAGGCCCGTGCAGGTTTGGGGAAGCGCTGCTTCTAGCTGGTCCGCACGCGGAAGGGCGGGGCGATCCTTACCTCTTCAAGGTTTTTGCCGTCCCCGATGCGGTCGACCACCGCAAAGAGCCCCGGACCGGCCAGTGGCGTCAGCACACCATGCCAGATGCCGCGGTGGAAGTTGATCGCCTGCGCGCCGTTTGTCAGAAAAGCGCGCGGGCTGCCGGGGCGGTCGCCCAGATCGGTGGCCACGATGATCAGGAAAGGATGTTCCGACATCGGGATAAAGCATTGGCTGCCATGAGGATGGCGCTCCAGCAGGTCGCATTCATAGGGCAGGCTACGCGGTTCGGCCTTGAAGATCGACACACCCGCGCGGCCTTCGAAGAAACTGAGCGCGGCGCGATCATGATAGCGGCCACATTTGCCGGCATTGATCAGACGGTCGGGCGCTCCCTCCGCCGACAGGACATCGCCAAAAGGGGCGAAGGCTTCGGCGGTAAGCGGTTCGGTGGTAATATCCATCAGCGCCCCAGCATTCCGCGCAAGGGCATGTGGCGGTTGACGTCCTTATACAGGAGGTACCGGAAGGGCTGGGTGCCGCCCGCATAGCAGGCCTGCGGGCAGAAGGCGCGCAGCCACATGAAATCGCCGCCCTCGACCTCGACCCAGTCCTTGTTCAGCAGATAGACCCCGCGCCCCTGTAGCACATATAGCCCGTGCTCCATCACATGGGTCTCGGCAAAGGGAATCGTTGCCCCCGGCTGGATGGTGACGATGTTGACATGCATGTCGTGGCGCATGTCGTCGGGTTCGACGAAACGGGTGGTGGCCCATTTGCCTTCGGTGCCCGCCATCGGGCGCGCCGCTGTCTGCTGGTCCGAGGTCACGAAGCTTTCGGGTTTGGCAATGCCCTCGGCGGGGGTCCAGATCTTGCGTATCCAGACCAGAGTGACAGGTGCCGCGGAGACATTGGCAAGTGACCAGTCCTCGTTCGGGGCAAGGAAGGCATAGCCGCCCTCGGAGAGATCATGGTGCGTGCCCTTGAGCGTCAGGTCAAGGTGGCCCGACAGCACGAAAACCACGCCCTCGGCATCGGGGTCCGGCTCGGGTTTGGTGGCATGGCCACCCGGAGCGATCTCGACAATCAGCTGCGCGAAGGTTTCGGCAAAGCCCGACATGGGGCGGGCCAGAACCCATGCGCGGGCCTTGTCCCATCCCGGCAGGTAGGAGGTGGTGATGTCTGACAGCGTATGGGCGGGCAGGAAGGCATAGGCTTCGGTGAAAACCGCGCGATCAACAGTACGGGTGTTCTGGTCGCGCAGACCACCCGGCGGGGCGTAATAGGAAGAACTCATCAGATATCCATATCGTTGAGACGGTGGCGCGCGATCCGTTCGACCTGTCGGCAGGCCTCGGTGAATTCGGTCTCGGCGTCATGGGTGAGGCGGGTGTGGAAAGCCTGAAGGATCGAGGCCTTGCTATGGTCGCGCACGGCAATGATGAAGGGAAAGCCGAATTTGGCGACGTAATCGGCATTGAGCTGCTGGAAGGTCGCGCGTTCGTCATCGGTCAGCGCATCAAGGCCCGCACTGGCCTGTTCGGAGGTGCTTTCGGCGGTCAGGCGTTTGGCCTGTGCCAGCTTGCCTGCCAGATCGGGATGGGCGCGCAGCACGGCCAGTTGCGCCTCGTGGCCTGCGGTGCGGAAGATCCGCGCCAGCACAGAGGCCACCCCTGCCGCGCAATCATGGGCAGGGCCCAACTCCAGCTCCCATGCGCGGCCCGCAATCCATTGCGAATGCTCGTAAATTCGGCCAAAGCGGGTGGCGAATTCATCCTGTGTCATCTCGCTCGGGCGGGGTTTGTGGACCGGCGGATGGGTGGCGGCCCAATGCGCGGCAATCTGGCCACGGGTGGCAAACCACACGCCCTCGTGGCTTTGCGCATAGTCGAGAAACCGTGTGAGCCCCGCAATTTTGCCCGGACGTCCGATCAGCCGGTTATGCAGCCCGATCGAGAACATCTTGCCCTGACCGGCCACGCCTTCGGCATAGAGCGTGTCGAATGTGTCTTTGAGATACTGGAAGAACTGCTCGCCCTCGATATAGCCGGGGGCTGTGGCAAAGCGCATGTCATTGGCTTCCAGCGTGTAGGGGATCACCAGCTGGTCGCGCCCCTCGAGCGTCAGCCAATAGGGCAGGTCGTCGTCATAGGTGTCCGAGATCCAGTCGAATGCGCCGGTTTTGGCGGTCAGCGCCACGGTATTGGCCGAGCAGCGCCCCGTATACCAGCCCTTGGGCGGGGTGCCCACGACCTCGGTATGCAGGCGGATGGCTTCGGTGATCTGGCGGGCTTCTTCTTCGGGCGGGATGTCCTTGTGTTCGACCCATTTCAGCCCGTGGCTGGCAATTTCCCACCCCGCCTCCTTCATCGCCTCGACCTGTTCGGGGCTGCGGGCCAGCGCCGTGGCCACGCCATAGATGGTCACCGGCAGGTTCCGGCGGGTGAACAGCCGGTGCAGCCGCCAGAACCCCGCACGCGCGCCATATTCATAGATCGATTCCATGTTCCAATGGCGCTGGCCGGCCCATTGCGCGGCCCCTGCGATATCGGACAAAAACGCCTCGGATGCGGCATCGCCATGCAGGATGTTGTTCTCGCCGCCTTCTTCGTAATTGAGCACGAGCGATATCGCGAGCTTTGCCCCTTCCGGCCAGTGTGCATCGGGTGCGTCGCGACCGTAGCCGCGCATGTTTCTGGGATACCGGTCCATTTTTATCTCTCCTGTCTTGGGTCCGATCAAAAGCCCAAAATGCGGCAACTTCAAGAGTGCGCTCAGGGAATTGCGGTGGCAGGGCATGATCGGCTTGCGCTGCCTTGCCGCTCGGGCCAATCTTGCAGGGCTATATGGGGTTCGAGACGGAGCGATCGCATGTCAGGCTATCTGAGCACACATGTTCTGGACACAGCGCGGGGGTGCCCTGCTCAGGGGCTGGAGGTGGTGCTGTTTCGTCTTGCGGGTGAGCAACGCGTTGAACTGGCGCGGATGCGCACCAATGCCGATGGGCGCACGGACCAGCCGATTCTCCCCGCTGCGGATTTTGCCACGGGGATTTACGAGCTGGTCTTCCATGCGGGGGACTATCTGCGCGCAACCGGCCAAGCAGGAGGCGAGCCGCTGTTTCTGGACATCGTGCCGATCCGTTTCGGGATCAATGACGCAAAGTCACATTACCATGTGCCGTTGCTTGTGTCGCCCTATGGCATGTCGACCTATCGCGGCAGCTAGCAGGCAGGGCGGCTCTGATCGAAAGCGCGAAAAATATTTCATACAAACGCGGATTGCGCGGAGCGGGTGTCTCAAAGCGGTTTGGCGATCTGTGTGGAGAGAAACGAACAATCTTATGCAAAATCGAGGAGATTTCTTCGCAATACGCTGAGCAAACCGTGAACGTCCCTTGCGAAGGACGGTGCGCGATCATAAGACTCAAGTAACGATTTTGGCGTTAGACATGTCTGACTAATGACAGGGAAGGGCAGATTTCCATGAAAGACCCGATGGATACCTATATGAACACGCTCGTGCCGATGGTGGTCGAACAGACCTCGCGCGGGGAGCGGTCCTACGATATTTACTCGCGCCTTCTGAAAGAGCGCATCATTTTCCTGTCGGGTCCGGTCCATGATGGCATGGCCACCCTGATCTGTGCGCAGCTTCTGTTCCTCGAGGCCGAGAATCCGTCGAAAGAGATCTCGATGTATATCAACAGCCCCGGCGGTGTGGTGACGGCAGGTCTGTCGATCTATGACACCATGCAATACATCAAGCCGAAGGTCTCGACGCTGGTGATCGGTCAGGCGGCTTCGATGGGCTCGCTCCTGCTGACGGCAGGCGAAAAAGACATGCGGTTCTCGCTACCTAACTCGCGCGTGATGGTCCACCAGCCGTCCGGTGGCTATCAGGGTCAGGCGACCGATATCATGATCCACGCACAGGAAACGGCAAAACTGAAACGCCGCCTCAACGAGATCTATGTCAAGCATACCGGCAATGACTACGAGACCGTCGAAGCGGCCCTTGAACGCGATAATTTCATGTCGGCAGAGCAGGCCAAAGACTGGGGTCTGATCGACGAAATTCTCGAAAATCGCGGGAAAACCGAAGACAAGAAGTGACCCTCCCTTAACCGGGAGAGGTAATTTGACATTGGCATGACGGTCGGGCTGCCCTAGACTTTGTTTGCGGGTGGCCCGCCGCCCAAAAGGACCGGACCCGCCCGGCCGTTACTGCAGAGGGATATCATGGCGAACACTACAGGCTCCGACAGCAAGAACACCCTTTACTGTTCCTTCTGCGGCAAAAGCCAGCACGAGGTCCGGAAACTGATTGCCGGGCCGACTGTATTCATCTGCGATGAATGCGTTGAACTTTGTATGGACATCATCCGCGAGGAGACGAAATCGGCGGGGCTGAAATCCTCCGAAGGCGTGCCGACGCCGCGCGATATCTGCAAGGTTCTGGATGACTATGTCATCGGTCAGGAAAAGGCCAAGCGCGTTCTTTCGGTCGCGGTGCACAACCATTACAAACGTCTGAACCACGGGTCGAAACAGGATATCGAACTGTCGAAGTCGAACATCTTGCTGATCGGTCCGACCGGCTGTGGTAAAACGCTTCTGGCCCAGACGCTGGCGCGCATTCTGGATGTGCCCTTCACGATGGCCGATGCGACCACGCTGACCGAAGCCGGCTATGTCGGTGAGGATGTCGAGAATATCATCCTCAAGCTTCTGCAGGCGTCGGAATATAATGTCGAGCGGGCGCAGCGCGGCATCGTCTATATCGACGAGGTCGACAAGATCACCCGCAAATCCGACAACCCCTCGATCACCCGCGATGTGTCGGGCGAGGGCGTGCAGCAGGCGCTGCTGAAGATCATGGAAGGCACCGTGGCGTCGGTTCCGCCGCAAGGGGGGCGCAAACACCCGCAGCAGGAATTCCTGCAGGTGGATACCACGAACATCCTGTTCATCTGTGGTGGCGCATTCGCGGGGCTTGACCGGATCATCGCGCAGCGCGGCAAAGGTTCGGCCATGGGCTTTGGCGCCGATGTGAAGAACAACGATGACCGTGGCGTGGGCGAGCTGTTTGCCGAACTCGAGCCGGAAGATCTGCTGAAATTCGGGCTGATCCCCGAATTCGTGGGGCGTTTGCCGGTGATTGCAACGCTGACCGATCTCGACGAGGATGCGCTGGTCATCATTCTGACCCAGCCGAAAAACGCGCTGGTCAAGCAATACCAGCGTCTGTTCGAGATCGAAGGCGTCGACCTGTCCTTCACCGAAGATGCGCTGTCGGCGATTGCCAAACGCGCGATCGAGCGGAAAACCGGTGCACGCGGCCTGAGGTCGATCCTCGAGGATATCCTGCTGGATACGATGTTCGAACTGCCGGGCATGGATGGCGTGAACGAAGTGGTGGTCAATGAAGAGGCGGTCACTCAAGCCAGTGCCAAGCCGCTTCTGATTTATGCAGATGCCAAGAAAGAGGGCAGCTCTGCGAGCTAAGATCCTTGCGCCGCTCCGTTCTTTCGGGGCGGCGTTTTCGTGACCACGGGATCGGTCGCAAAGCCTATCTGCGCACTGGACCTTGTCGTGCGCTGCGATATAAGGGGCTGAGACAGCCTGCGGAGGAATAAGATGAAAACCCTGCTTCAGATTCTGACATGGTGGAATGGTCAGACGCTCAATACGCGCATCTGGTCGGCACGCAATGGCAAGAAAGTCGGCGAAGACGAGCAAGGTAACATCTTTTACCAGACCAAGGACGGCAAGCGTCGCTGGGTGATCTATAATGGCGAGAGCCAGGCAAGCCGCGTGTCGCCCGATTGGCATGGCTGGCTGCATCACACCTTTGCAGAGCCGCCGACCGAACGTCCGATGATCCATAAGACCTGGGAAAAACCGCATGAGGAAAACCTCACCGGGACGCCTGCGGCTTATGCGCCTGCAGGGTCGCTTCGTCGCGTGATGCCGGTCGAGCGTCACGACTACGAGGCATGGCAGCCCGAGTGATCTGATCCATGCGTATCTTCAAGTTTCTTTCTGTGGCGGTGATGGCCATCCTGCCAGCGGCTGTGTATGCGCAGGAAAGCGGTGTTATGACCGGCCTTGCCGATGCCTCGGGGGCGCAGCTGCGCGGGCTCGACAAGATCAATGGCATCGCTTCGGATATTGCATTGAAAACCGGCCAGAGCGTGACCTATGGCACGTTGAAGGTGACTCTGAACGAATGCCGCTACCCTTCGGAAGATCCGAGTTCGAATGCGTTCGCACATCTGACCATTTTCGACAATCAGACCGATAAACAGGCATTTTCCGGCTGGATGATCGCGTCGAGCCCCGCGCTTTCGGCGCTCGACAATCAGCGTTACGATGTCTGGGTCATCCGCTGCACCAATTCCTGACCCGAGGGCAGGGGGCGTTTTGTGAAATCGCCCTCGCTTTCCAAAGCCCGTGCCAGTTCTGCGCGATATGCTTCGCGGGGAATTTCGATCCCGCCAAGGCTGGCCAGATGCGGCGTCAGGTATTGTGTGTCAAATAATGTGAAGCCAGATACACGAAGGCGGTCAATCACATAGGCGATCGCGATTTTCGAGGCATTGGTGCGACGCGAGAACATTGATTCGCCAAAAAACGCGCCCCCGAGGGTGATGCCGAACAGCCCACCCACCAGCGTCTTTCCCTCCCAGACCTCCATCGAATGGGCGAATCCGTGGCTGTGCAACTGGTCATAGAGGTCGAACAGTTGCGCGTTGATCCATGTTTCCTCACGGTCGGCGCATCCTTCGACCGTGGCACGGAAAGCGTGATTGACCCTGATATGATAGGGCATGCGGCGGATCTCGCGGGCCAGCGAACGGGAAAGGTGGAAGCCCTCAAGCGGCATCACGCCGCGCAGCTTGGGTTCGAACCAGTACAGGCGCGGATCCTCGCGGCTTTCGGCCATCGGGAAGATGCCATTTGCATAGCCGCTCAGAAGGAGCTCGGCTGTTAGCGTTTGTGCCATTTTCTTGCCCGTATTATCCTTTTAGGGTCTGCCTAGTGCGAGAATGGACCGAATTGGGGGCGAGCGCAAATCATGGGTTTCTTTGATTTTTTGCCGGAGATTGATCGATATTCCGAAGATCCCGGAACTGTGGCCCGAATGAATGCCCGCCATAAGATGGTGATCAAACCGCTGGCGGAGGAGATCGCGGGCAAGCGGGTGCTGGATCTGGCGGCCCATGACGGTCGTTGGGCCTATGCCTTTGCCGCGGCAGGGGCCGCAGAGGTGGTGGGGATCGAGGGGCGCCAGAGCCTGATCGACCGCTTTGCCGAGTTTCCGCGCGAGCATCTGAAGAAGAAGGTCAGCCTGAAATGTGGCGATCTCTTTGCGGGAATGCAGGCCGAGATTGAGGCGGGGCAACGCTATGATGTGGTTGGGGTTCTGGGCATTCTTTACCATGTGATGGACCATATGCGCCTGTTCGATCTGGTGCGTCAGTTGGGGCCGAAACTGGTGGTGGTGGATAGCGAATTTCTGGACCGTCCGGGGGCGGTGATCGCGCTCCAGCGCGAGCGGACCCATAAGGACCTGAACGCGATTGCCCAGTTCGAGGGGCAGGAGGTGACGGCCATCGGCATTCCCTCGCGCAAGGCGATGGAGTTGATTGCCGAGGTGCAGGGCTTTGATATCGACTGGCTGGACTGGGAGGGGCTGCCCGTGGCGCAACGGGAGCATGTCGGGGATTACTACCGCAAGGGCGAGAAGCGGCGCTATAGCTGCTTGCTGCGCCCGAAAACCGTCTGAGGCGCCGTTTGCCAAAAGGAAAGGCCGCCTGATCGGCGGCCTTGCTGCTTTTTCTGGAGCATGTGGCAGCGTCTCGGACGCGGTTTGCCGTTATGCGTATTTGGCTTTCAGCCATTTCTCGAGCCAGTGGATCGAGTAGTTGCCGGCCTGAATATCGGGTTCTTCCAGCAGGGCGTTGAACAGTGGGATCGTGGTATCGACACCGTCGATGATCATTTCGCCAAGCGCGCGGTGCAGGCGGGCCAGTGCCTCCTGACGGTCGGCGCCATGCACGATCAGCTTGCCGATGAGGCTGTCGTAATAGGGCGGGATCTTGTAGCCCGCATAAAGCGCGCTATCGATGCGCACGCCCAGACCACCTGGCGCATGGAAGGCCGTGACCTTGCCGGGGCAGGGGGCGAAGTTGGGGATGCGTTCGGCATTGATCCGCACTTCGATGGCATGACCGTTGATCTTGAGATCGTCCTGCGTGAACTCCATGCCGAGCCCTGCGGCCACACGGATTTGCTGGCGCACGAGATCGACGCCGAAGATGGCCTCGGTGACGGGGTGCTCCACCTGCAGGCGGGTGTTCATCTCGATGAAATAGAACTCGCCATCCTCATAGAGGAATTCGATGGTGCCGGCACCGGCATAGCCCAGTTCGCCAATCGCATCGGCGCAGATCTTGCCGATACGGGCACGCTCTTCCGGGGTGATGCAGGGGCCGGGGGCCTCTTCGAGCACTTTCTGGTGACGGCGCTGGAGCGAGCAGTCGCGCTCGCCCAGATGGACGCCGCGGCCCTTGCCGTCGCCAAAGACCTGAATTTCGATATGGCGCGGTTTTTCGAGATATTTCTCGATATAGACCTCGTCATTGCCGAAAGCGGCTTTGGCTTCCGAACGGGCGGTGCGGAAGGCGACTTCGAGATCTTCGAGCGAGGTCGCGACTTTCATGCCGCGCCCGCCGCCGCCTGCGGTGGCCTTGATGATCACCGGAAAGCCCATTTCGCTGGCCACGGCCTGCGCGGTTTCGATATCGGGCACGCCACCGGCCGAACCCGGCACGACCGGAATGCCGAGACGTTTCGCGGTTTCCTTGGCGGTGATCTTGTCCCCCATCATGCGGATATGTTCCGCCGAGGGGCCGATGAAGGTGATGCCGTGATCTTCCAGCGCCTGCACGAAGCCTGCGTTTTCCGAGAGGAACCCGTAGCCCGGATGGATCGCCTGCGCGCCGGTGACTTCACAGGCGGCGATGATCTGGCTGACCTTCAGGTAGCTTTCGGACGAGGGGTTCGGGCCGATGCAGACCGATTCATCGGCCATGCGCACATGCATGGCATCGGCATCGGCGGTCGAGTGGACAGCGACAGAGGCGATGCCCATCTCGCGGCAGGCACGGATCACGCGTAGCGCGATTTCGCCCCGGTTCGCGATAAGGATCTTGTCAAACATGGGTCCGGCCTTACTCGATGATCATCAAGGGCGAGCCGAACTCGACCGGCTGCGCATCATCGATCAGGATGCGTTTCACGGTCCCTGCTTTCGGGGCGGGAATGTGGTTCATGGTTTTCATCGCTTCGATGATCATCAGCGTCTGGCCTTCCTTGACCTGTGCGCCAACGGTGACAAAAGCGGCAGCCCCCGGTTCGGGCGACAGATAGGCGGTGCCGACCATCGGCGAGGTCACAGCCCCCGGATGGGCGGCGAGGTCTTCGCTGGCCGGTGCAGCGGCAGGAGCGGCGGCAGCAGGGGCCGCGCTAGGTGCGGGCGTCGCAACAGGTGCCGCAGCTGCGATCTGGGTCACAACAGTCGACTGTTTCGAGACGCGCACCTTCAGGCTGTCATCTTCGCCATATTCACGGGTGACCGAAATTTCGGCCAGATCGTTTGTATTCAGCAGCTCGGCAAGCGCCTGAATGAAGGCGACATCGGTTTCACGGATATTATTGCTCATAGGGTCCTCGAAAGGTGCGTGTTGTGGCCTGTCAAGAATGCCAATGTTCCTTGTCCACAGGCGTTCTGGCCGTGCTTATACGCCAGGTATAGCGCAGTGAAAAGCATCAAGAGCCGTTCGGGGGGTGCTGAAAATCACGGCACAGAGAGGGTCATCGATCTGTTCTTGGGCAATGATCAGTTTTTTCGGCACTTCCTATATTTTACCATTTGATAAAAAAATATTCGGTGGCACTGTGGAAAAAAGACGCAAGCAGGGAGGACATCATGTCCAACAGCCAGCTCACAGCCGGAATAGTGGCGGGGCGCATTGATCCGGAGGCTCTTGGGGCCAATTTTACCGATCTTCATCCGCCGCTCGACGGGCATGAGGCACAGGTGGCGGCAGATCGCTGCTATTTCTGCCATGATGCGCCTTGTGTGACGGCCTGTCCGACCTCGATCGACATTCCGTTATTTATTCGTCAGGTGTCGACCGGCACTCCCGAGGCTGCGGCCAAGACCATCTTTGATAGCAATATCCTGGGCGGCATGTGCGCGCGTGTCTGCCCGACGGAAAACCTGTGCGAAGGCTCTTGTGTGCGCGAGACGGCGGAGGGCAAGCCGGTGGAGATCGGGCTGTTGCAGCGCCATGCGACCGATACGCTGATGGCCAAGCAGAGCCACCCCTATGTGCGCGCCGACATCACGGGACGTTCGGTGGCCGTGGTGGGGGCGGGGCCTGCGGGTCTGGCCTGTGCGCATCGGCTGGCGATGAAGGGCCATGAGGTCACCATCTATGATGCGCGCCGCAAGCCGGGGGGGCTGAATGAATATGGCATTGCCTCTTACAAGGCGCCGGATGATTTCGCGCAGAAGGAAGTCGCTTGGCTGATGCAGATCGGCGGGATCACTCTGGTGGAAAACTGGATGTTGGGCCGTGCGGGCGATGGCGATCTGGCCGAGTTGCTGGAGGACTATGACGCGGTCTTCCTTGGCATGGGCTTGTCGGGGGTGAATGCGCTGCGTCTGACGGGCGAAGAGAAGGACGGCATTCTTCCGGCAACCGATTTTATCGCGGACCTCCGTCAGGCATCCGATCTGGCCGCTTTGCCGATTGGTCGCGATGTGGTGGTGATCGGCGGCGGCATGACAGCGGTAGATGCGGCGGTGCAGGCGAAGCTGTTGGGCGCGTTGAATGTGACCATCGTCTACCGCCGCTCGCGGGCCGAGATGCCGGCCTCGGGCTTCGAGCAGGATCTGGCGCTATCCAAAGGCGTGCGGATCATCGAACATGCCGCCCCTGTGGGGATTATCGGCAATGGATCGGTGCGCGAGGTGGAATTCGCCTATACCAAGGCGGGCCCTGAGGGGCTTGAGATAACCGAAGACACCTTCCGGCTGAGCGCGGATCAATGCTTCAAGGCCATCGGCCAGACGCTGGGGGATACGCCGGAAGAGGTCAAAGTGGCGGGCGGCAAGATCATCACTGATGGCATCGGCCGCACCAGCATGGCGCGTGTCTGGGCGGGGGGCGATTGCACCCATGCGGGCGAGGATCTGACCGTGACGGCGGTCGCGCAGGGGCGCGATGCGGCTGAAGATATTCACTCTTTCCTGATGGAGGGCTAAGACATGGCCGATCTGTCGAGCAATTTTCTCGGTATCAAATCCCCCAATCCCTTCTGGCTGGCCTCGGCGCCGCCGACCGATAAGGAATATAACGTCCGCCGCGCCTATGAGGCTGGATGGGGCGGGGTGGTCTGGAAGACTTTGGGCATGGAAGGCCCGCCGGTGGTGAATGTGTCAGGCCCGCGGTATGGCGTGGTCTATGGGGCGGATCGTCGCGTGTTGGGGATCAACAATATCGAGCTGATTACCGATCGCGACCTGCAGACCAATCTTGACGAGATGACCCGCGTCAAGAAGGACTACCCTGACCGCGCGTTGATTGCCTCTATCATGGTGCCCTGCGAGGAAGAGGCTTGGAAGGCGATCCTGCCGCGGGTGATGGAAACCGGCGCCGATGGGATCGAGCTGAACTTCGGCTGCCCGCATGGAATGGCCGAACGCGGGATGGGTTCTGCCGTGGGGCAGGTGCCGGAATACATCGAGATGGTCACCCGCTGGTGCAAGCAGTATTACGACAAGCCGGTGATTGTGAAGCTGACGCCCAATATCACCGATATCCGCAAACCCGCCGAGGCCGCCAAACGCGGAGGCGCCGATGCGGTGAGCCTGATCAACACGATCAACTCGATCACCTCTGTCGATCTGGACAGTTTCGCGCCGCAGCCGACGATTGACGGTAAGGGTAGCCACGGTGGCTATTGCGGCCCTGCGGTGAAGCCGATCGCGCTGAATATGGTGGCGGAAATCGCGCGTAGCCCCGAAACCGCAGGCCTGCCGATTTCCGGCATCGGCGGCGTGACCACTTGGCGCGATGCCGCCGAGTTCATGGCGCTAGGGGCGGGCAATGTGCAGGTTTGCACGGCGGCGATGACCTATGGGTTCAAGGTCGTGCAAGAGATGATCTCGGGGCTGTCGCATTATATGGACGAGAAAGGGTTCACCTCGATTGACGAGCTGGTAGGCCGCGCGGTGCCCAATACGACCGACTGGCAGTATCTCAACCTCAATTATGTCACCAAGGCCGAGATCAATCAGGACGATTGCATCAAATGCGGGCGTTGCTATGCGGCCTGTGAAGACACCAGCCACCAAGCCATCGCCGTTTCGGAAGACCGCATCTATTCGGTGAAGGACGAGGAATGCGTGGCCTGTAACCTTTGTGTCGATGTCTGTCCGGTGGATTGCATCACCATGCGCGAGCTGGAATTGGGCGAGGTTGATCCCCGCACGGGGCGCGAAGTCGCCGCCTATGCCAATTGGACGACCCATCCCAACAATCCCGCCTCTCAGGCGGCGGAATAAAGGAAGGGGCCGGATGTTCCGGCCCCTTTTATCGTTTCGAAAGGCAGCAGGTCAGTGCTTGTTCTTGTTCGACACGTCGTCTTCGGCCGCGCCCTGAACGCCGATCCCCGTCTCGGGATTGATCGCATTTAGCGGCGCTTCCTCGACAGGTTGCGTGACAGGCGGGGTGACGGCCTCGGGGTCGGTGAAGACCGGAAGCTCCGACCCGAGAAGCTCTGCCCCGTCATTGGCATTGACCGTCGCATCGACATTCGCGCCATCGGGCAACTGGTTTGTGGTGCCCTCGACATCCGCGCCCTTCGCCCCCTTATCCGAGCAGACATACATCGTGCCGCCCACAGCCACCGCAGTCACCGCGACTGCGGCCAGACCTGCCGGAGAGGCTGCGGCAATAGCGGCCACGCCTGCATCCTTCAGCCGGCCTTTCAGCTTGTCCCCTG
The DNA here is from genome assembly GCF_037949285.1 of Thioclava sp. GXIMD4216. NCBI lineage: Bacteria > Pseudomonadati > Pseudomonadota > Alphaproteobacteria > Rhodobacterales > Paracoccaceae > Thioclava > Thioclava sp. GXIMD4216. Next base: position 2,175,889 of record NZ_CP149926.1, on the reverse strand, counting down.
TCGTTTTGACAACGACCGAACCGATCTTCTTGCCCACCACCTTGCCGGTGACATCCTTGGCAAACCCGTTGGTATTCTCGGTCATCTGTTTGGCGGCATCGCCCGAGCCGTTCACCCGCTCGCAAAAGCTTTTGGACGCCTCGATACAATGGCCGAACCCGTCGCGCTCGCCCTGCGCATAGCCGATATAGGTGTCCTCGTCCTTGTCCCATTGCAGGCAGAAGGGCGCGCGGCCCTGATCGTCAAGCTCGGGGGTCATCGCGCGCAGGGTGACCTGACCGGGGCAGGTGACCTTGCCGCGTGATCCGAAGATCTTTTCGCGCAGGCTCAGGCTTTCTTTCACCTGCGGATTGTCGGCATCGAAGACGAACTGGTTCTGCTGGCCGCGAATCGAGGTCTGGCAGCTTTGCAGCTCTGCATGGGCGGGGAAGGCGGAAAATGTTGCAGGCAAGGCCGCGACCAGGGCACTTGTCAGCAGGCAGGGCAGGGAGAGTGATCTCATCATATGCACCGAAAAGGAATAGCGCGACATATCCTATCAGCTTGGCTATTGCCGCGCCAATGACAGTTTCGCGCGCATCTACGGTTTCTTGCGGGGAAATCCGGCCCTTTCACCGGCGCAAACTTGATGAAAACCGGATTGCTGGATATGCAAAATAAAGCTTCGGAGGAATTCTGTGACCGATACACGCCCATCCGCCCCCCAGAATGCGCAGCACAACGGCGTGCAGACCGCTGTCCAGACCGCAGCGGGGAAGACATCGGGCAAACCCCTGACCCGCATCCAGCGCCGGAATCGCCAGACCATTCTGGAAGCGGCGCTTGAGGTGTTCTCGGCGCATGGGTTCCGCGGATCGACACTGGACCAGATTGCCACCGAGGCGGGGTTGTCCAAGCCCAATCTGCTTTATTACTTCCCCTCGAAAGAGGCGATCCATGTCGAATTGCTGTCGGGGTTGTTGGATGTCTGGCTGGCTCCGCTGCATGCGATGACCGCCGAAGGGGACCCGAAAACCGAGATTATGGCCTATATGCGCCGCAAGCTGGAGATGTCGCGCGAGATGCCACGCGAATCGCGGCTCTTCGCAAATGAGGTGCTTCAGGGGGCGCCGCGCTTCCATGACGGTCTGGCGGGGCAGTTGAAGACGCTGGTCGAGGAGAAAGCGTTAATTATCCAGCAGTGGATCGATGCCGGTCAGCTGGCCAAGGTTGACCCGTATCACCTGATCTTCTCGATATGGTCGCTGACACAACATTATGCTGATTTCGATGTGCAGGTCCGCACCATCTTGGGGTCCGAACGCGATCCCTTCGCCGAGGCCGAGCGTTTTCTGGAGTTTCTGTTCGGCAGGCTGCTGTCTGTCGATCCCTGAGATCCTGTGCCGAGGCTCGCCGGAATAGCCCTTAAGGCGTTAACTATAGCATGTCTTTATCGGCATGGTTAGGGCTTCGGTAACGACTCGCGCCCAAGCTTGATCTGTGGGGGCTCTTTGGGGAAAGGGCTGTGGTGATGGATCGTTTTTCGGGGTTCTTGCCCTCAATCGGTTGGTCGCCGTTGTTGATGCCGGCTTTGGCAAAATCCGCTCCGGCGACAACAGTCGAGGCGGCGGCTGCCTTGTCGTCGAGCAATAGCGGACAGGGGGCAAATGTGGACACGCAAAGCGGGTCCGGCACGGGAACGGGCACGGGTGTGGCACTGGCGCGGCAGGCGGAAAGCAGCACCGCCGAAACCGTATCGGCCAGCTATGTCGATAGCGAGATCCTGGCTCTGCCTGCGGGGCCAAGCCCTGCCTTCCGCGTCTCCTTGCTGGAACAACAGGCGGCGCGTGTGCGGGCCGGTGTCAGCAGCGCCGAGACGGTGACACCGGAACTGATGACCGAAGCCTATGCCAGTCTGACGCATGATCTGACGCAGACAGACACGGGCTGGGTTGCCGGTGGTACGGCCACGCAGGGCACCGCGCCGGAGGCGACGAATCAGGTGGCGGCGGTGCCGGAGACGGCGCCGCAAAGCGGTGCAGATGCGGAGATCGTGACGCTGGATATGACGCGTTGACAGGGTTAACTTTGATTTAAGGGCGTTTTGGCGTCGTGGAAGATCTTAAAAATTGCTTTTGAGGTCCGTGACGGTATGGTCGGGGAAGTTCCCTCCCTGCATCGATCCGTTCCGCCATGTCTTCTTTCGATTGTTCCACGCATGTCTACACAACCTCCTCCCATAAGAAGGGAGAGGTCGATCTGCATGTCGATCTGTATCGCCCGAAAGAGTCCTCCGGGCCGGTGCCGCTTGTCGTGTGGCTGCATGCGGGCGGATTTCGCACGGGAAGCCGTCAAAGCTGGACCCATGCCAAGATCGCCCAGATCTTTGTCGATGAGGGCTATGCCTTTGCCGCGCTGGATTACCGTCTGGCGCGCCCGCCAGCGGTTCTGTCTTGGCCAACCCAGCAGAAATTATCCGAGCTTCTGAACGATGGGGAAACCCATTGCCCGGGGCTGAACGAGTCTTTCCGTGGCCGTCGTCCGATGGCAGTGGTCGAGGATGTCTGCGCGTTCTTCGGCTGGATCACGGCGCGCGAGGCCGAGTTCGGCCTGTCGGGGGAATACCTGCTGGCAGGGGCCTCTGCCGGTGGGATTTCGGTGCTCAATACCCTGTTTCTGGCCGAGCATCTTGGCCGCACGCTGCCGCCGATCCGCGCCGCCTTCGTGCTATCGGGCGGATTTGCCTTCCCGAGTTTCATAGGTGCGACCCGCACCCCCATTCTGGCAATCCATAATCCGGCGGATGAGCGCGTCGATTTCTCGGCCATCATGCTGCTCAAGGAAAAGCGCCCCGAGCAGGTGGAACTGATTGTCGCGCACCGGCAAAAGCATGGCTTCCCGATGGTGATCCCCGAAGAGCCGATGGCGGCGGGGATTGGCCGTTTTATCACGTTCGACCGGCGGATGCAGAACGGCCTTCCGTTGCGCCGTATGCCGCTGATCCTTGATGCGCCCGGCACCTATGCGGCGGATTCGCTGATTGCCGTGTCCTGAGATCCGCTCGGGCGGGCGCCAACCCAGCAAAGCGGAGTTGCGTTAAGCGACTGGCTCGGCCCCGATTTTCCTGACCATTTTACTTGTCCCGCCCCGCCATCCGGAGCTTATGCGTAAAATTTAGGCGCAGGCTTCAGGTTTCTACGCTCCGGTTAGGGCGGACCCTGTCAGGCCCTTGACCCGTTTCGGCTTGGGGTGTCTCAATATTCTTGACCAGTTGGTCAGAAACGAATTCGTCACAAAGAGGACGCCCGCGAAGACGTTCCGGTGACAGGGAGTATTTGAATATGTCCGCACCCGGAGAAAACCTCCGCATCAATTCCGCACGCCTTTGGGATAGTCTTATGGAAATGGCCAAAATCGGGCCAGGGGTTGCAGGCGGAAATAACCGACAGACCCTGACCGATGAAGATGCCGAAGGGCGCGCGCTGTTCCAGAGCTGGTGCGAGGCGGCGGGCATGTCGATGGGCGTCGACAAGATGGGCACCATGTTTGCCACCCGCGCGGGCGAGGACCCCGAGGCGTTGCCCGTCTATATCGGCAGCCATCTTGATACCCAGCCCACGGGCGGCAAATATGACGGGGTGCTGGGGGTGCTGGCCGCGCTTGAGGTTGTGCGCACCTTGAACGACCTCAATATCAAGACCAGACATCCGATCGTGGTGACCAACTGGGCCAATGAGGAGGGCGCGCGTTTCGCCCCTGCCATGCTGGCCTCTGGGGTTTTCGCGGGCGAGATCGATCTGGATTACGCCTATGGCCGTCAGGATCTTGAGGGCAAGACCTATGGGGCCGAGCTTGAACGTATCGGCTGGAAGGGCGTCGAAGAGGTCGGCGCGCGCAAGATGCATGCCTATTACGAATATCATATCGAACAGGGGCCGATCCTTGAGGCCGCCGAGAAATCCATTGGCGTCGTGACCCATTGTCAGGGGCTGTGGTGGCTGGAATTCACGCTGACCGGCAAGGATGCGCATACCGGCTCTACGCCGATGGCGATGCGGGTGAATGCGGGTCTTGCCATGAGCCGGATTTTCGAGATGGTTCAGGACGTGGCCATGAAGAACCAGCCGGGAGCTGTGGGCGGTGTGGGGCAGGTGACCTTCACCCCGAACTCGCGCAATGTGCTGCCGGGCAAGGTGGTGTTTACCGTCGATATCCGCACGCCCGATCAGGCCAAGCTGGATGCGATGCGCGCCGAGATCGAGACCCGCGCCACTGGGATCTGTGCAGAGCTTGGTGTGGGCTGCGTCATTGATCCGGTGGGGCACTTTGATCCTGTGACCTTCGCGCCGGAGCTGGTGGCCAATGTCCGCACTGCCGCCGAGCGTCTGGGCTACAGCCATATGGATATCATCTCGGGGGCGGGCCATGACGCTTGCTGGGCGGCGAAAGTGGCGCCGACGACGATGATCATGTGCCCCTGTGTCGATGGTCTCTCGCATAACGAGGCCGAGGAAATCAGCCCCGAATGGGCGGCGGCGGGCTGTGATGTTCTGTGTCATGCCGTTCTGGAAACCGCGCAGATCGTGGGGTGATGTATTTTGCGGATAATTCGGTTCATGGAGGTATTACCTCAATGCATACCGGCATTTTCGCAAATCGAACCTTGCAACAAGGATGCTTGAAACATGGGCGTGATGGGTCAATTTCACTGTCAAGACGGCGCACCTTCTTTGGGAGTGCCGGATGCGACAATGAAGGAGATCACAGATGCCGCTTATCCAGTTTCATGTCATCGAAGGGCGCCCCGAGGCCGAGATCAAAGCGATGCTCGATGCCGGTCACGAGGCCGTTCTGGAGGCCTTCGCTGTGCCGCAGGACGACCGCTACCAGCTGGTGACCGAATACAAACCCGGTCGCATGGTGCTGCTGGATACGGGGCTGGGCTTTACCCGCGGCCCGAGCCCGATCCTTGTGCAGGTCTTCTCCTCGCCGCGCAGCGAAGAACAAAAACAGGCCTTCTACGACATTCTTTGCCGCAAGCTGGAAACAGCGATCGGTCTGGATCCGAAAGATCTGATGGTGTCGGTGATGTCCAACACACGCGCGGATTGGAGCTTCGGCTTCGGTCGCGCGCAATTCCTGACGGGCGAACTCTGATCTCTGTTGCGGCTTCGGGCGTAGCACAGATCTGCTGCGCCCCTGCCACAATAGGGAGACACCCATGACGAAAACGGTCATCAAGGGCGGCACGATTGTCACCGCCGATCTGACCTACAAGGCGGATGTTCTGGTCGAGGGCGGCCAGATCATCGAAATCGGGCCTGACCTTGCAGGCGACAAGGTTCTGGACGCCGAGGGCTGCTATGTGATGCCCGGCGGGATCGACCCGCATACCCATCTGGAAATGCCCTTCATGGGCACCTATTCCGCCGATGATTTTGACGCGGGGACAGCTGCGGCGGTCTCGGGCGGCACTACGATGGTGATCGATTTCGCCCTGCCCAATCCGGGCGAGAGCATGCTCGATGCGCTGAAGAAATGGGACAATAAGGCCGCCCGCGCGCATTGTGATTACAGCTTCCATATGGCGGTGACATGGTGGGGTGAGCAGGTCTTTGACGAGATGAAGACCATCACCGAGCGCGGCATCAATTCCTTCAAGCATTTCATGGCCTATAAGGGCAGCCTGATGGTCAATGATGACGAGCTTTTCGCCTCGTTCAAACGCTGCGCCGAGCTGGGCGCGCTGCCGATGGTCCATGCCGAGAATGGCGATGTGGTGGCCGAGATGTCGGCACGCCTTCTGGCCGAGGGCAATACCGGCCCCGAGGCCCATGCCTATTCCCGCCCGACGATTGTCGAGGGCGAGGCCACCAACCGCGCGATCATGATCGCCGATATGGCGGGCGTGCCGCTTTATGTGGTGCATACCTCCTGCGAGGAAAGCCATGAGGCGATCCGCCGTGCCAAGATGCTGGGCAAGCGCGTCTATGGCGAGCCGCTGATCCAGCATCTGGTGCTGGATGAGAGCGAGTATTTCGACAAGGATTGGGACCATTCGGCGCGGCGCGTGATGTCGCCGCCCTTCCGCAACAAGCAACATCAGGACAGTCTTTGGGCGGGTCTGGCTTCGGGGACGCTGTCTTGTGTGGCGACTGACCACTGCGCCTTCACGACCGAGCAGAAGCGCTATGGCGTGGGCGATTTCACCAAGATCCCCAATGGCACCGGCGGGCTTGAGGACCGGATGCCGATGCTCTGGACCTATGGGGTGAATACGGGCCGCATCACGATGAATGAGTTTGTCGCCGTGACCTCGACCAATATCGCCAAGATCATGAATATCTATCCCAAGAAGGGCGCGGTTCTGGTGGGCGCGGATGCCGATCTGGTGGTCTGGGACCCCGAGGCCAGCAAGGTGGTCTCCGCCAAGACGCAGGTGTCGTCGATCGATTACAACGTCTTCGAGGGCAAAGAGGTCAAGGGCCTGCCGCGCTATACGCTGTCGCGCGGGGTGGTTGCGGCAACCGAGGGCCGTGTCGAGGCGCCCGAGGGCCACGGGCAATTTGTCGCCCGCCCGCCGGGAACGGCGGTCTCGAAAGCGCTGTCGACATGGAAGGAACTGACCGCGCCGCGCCCTGTGGTACGCGCCGGTATTCCGGCCAGCGGCGTCTGAGACGTCAACTCTTGCGGGGTGCCCGCCTTCTGGGCATCCTCAACCCACAGAGCCCGGAAAACGGGTCATTAGGGAAAAACGGGGAAGATGAAGAAACCGATTATCAATGCCCGCGATGTCAATCTGGTGTTTGAAACCAATGACGGGCCGGTCCAGGCGCTGAAGGATGTGAACCTGTCCATCGAGCGCGGGGAGTTCGTGTCGTTTATCGGGCCTTCGGGCTGTGGCAAAACGACCTTTCTGCGCTGTATCGCGGCGCTCGAGACGCCCACAGGGGGCGCGTTGACCGTTAACGGGATTTCGCCCGATGAGGCGCGTAAGGCGCGAAGCTATGGCTATGTGTTTCAGGCGGCGGGTCTTTATCCGTGGCGGACGATTGCGGGAAATATCAAGCTGCCCTTGGAGATCATGGGCTATCCCAAGGCCGAGATGGATGCGCGGGTCGAGAAGGTTCTGGAGCTGGTGGACCTCAAGGGCTTTGGCCGGAAGTTTCCGTGGCAGCTGTCGGGCGGCATGCAGCAGCGCGCCTCTATCGCGCGGGCGTTGTCCTTTGATGCCGATATCCTCTTGATGGACGAGCCTTTCGGGGCGCTTGACGAGATCGTGCGGGACAAGCTGAACGAGGAGCTGTTGGCGCTTTGGGCGCGGACCGGCAAGACGATCGGTTTTGTGACCCATTCGATCCCAGAGGCGGTTTATCTTTCGACCAAGATTGTGGTGATGAGCCCGCGCCCTGGGCGGATCACCGATGTGATCGATAGCCCCTTGCCGAAGGAGCGTCCCTTGGAGATCCGCGATAGTCCAGAGTTTCTGGAGATTGCGCATCGGGTGCGTGAGGGGCTGCATGCGGGGCATGCCCATGTGTGAGTCTGTTTGGATAGGAAGGGGGGCGCTGCCCCCCAAACCCCCCGGGATATTTAGGGCAGCTGGAACTGTGATCGGGGGGGACTCATGACGCGGGTTGGTCCGGTATTGGTTGTGGTTTGTGCCATTATCGCGGTCTGGTATGGCGCGACGGTCTGGCTGAACAGTGCCTGGGTTTATGATCAGGCGGCGCGTTCGGGGCAGGCGGTTGGATTTTGGGATATGGTTGGTCAGACGATGGCGCTGGACAGGCCCGTATTGCCTGCGCCGCATCAGGTTGTGATGGGGCTTTGGGACGGTGTGACGGGGCAGAAGGTGACGTCGAAGCGGTCTTTGGTCTATCATGGCTGGATTACGCTGGAGGCCACGGGGCTCGGGTTTATCATCGGGACCGTGGCGGGGCTGTTGCTGGCCGTGGCGCTGGTGCATAACAAGGCGCTGGATATGAGTTTCATGCCTTGGGCGATTGCAAGCCAGACGATCCCCGTGCTGGCGATTGCGCCGATGGTGATTGTGGTTCTGGCCTCGCTGGGGGTGAAGGGGCTTTTGCCGAAGGCGCTGATTGCGGCCTATCTGAGTTTCTTCCCTGTCTTGGTGGGGATGGTGAAGGGTTTGCGCGCACCTGATGCGATGCAGATTGATCTGTTGCGCACCTATGGCGCGCCGAAGGCGGCGATTTTCTGGAAGCTGCGGTTGCCGTCCTCGATGGCCTATTTCTTTGCCTCGCTGAAGGTCGGGGTGGCGGCGGCTTTGGTGGGCACCATTGTGGCCGAATTGCCCGCAGGGGCTGTGGCGGGGCTTGGTGCGCGTCTGTTGCAGGGCAGCTATTACGGGCAGACGGTCCAGATCTGGGCGGCACTGATTGCGGCAGCCTGTCTGGCAGCGGTGCTGGTGGGGCTGGTGGGCCTGATCGAGGCGGTCGTGTTGAAACGGATGGGGTTGGTAAGATGAGCTTTCTGATCTTTGCGATCCTGTTCTGGGCCGTGGCCTTCTGGATGAATGCAACCATCGCGGCACGTTGGTCCGAGACAGGATGGGCGCGCTATTTTGTGCCTGCGCTCTTTGGCGTGACGCTTCTGGTGCTGTGGGAGGGGATCGTGCGCGGCTTTGCGGTGCCACAGGTGATCCTGCCTGCGCCAAGCCAGATTGCGATGCGCTTTGCGGCCTCGACCGGTGTGCTTTGGGTCGATTTCCGCCAGACCATTCTGAAGGGGGCGCTTTCGGGCTATGTGATGGGCTGTGCTGCGGCCTTTGTGATGGCGGTGCTGGTGGACCGTTCGGCCTTTCTGGAACGGGGGCTGATGCCGGTGGGGAACTTCCTTGCCGCGCTGCCTATCGTGGGGATCGCGCCGATTTTCGTCATGTGGTTCGGCTTTGACTGGCAGTCGAAGGCGGCGGTGGTGATTGTCACCGTGTTCTTTCCGGTGCTGGTCAATATGGTCGCGGGGTTGAAGGCCACCGATCCGCTGCAGCGCGATCTGATGCGCACCTATTCGGCCAGCTATCTGCAGACGCTAATAAAAATGCGCCTGCCTGCGGCTTTGCCCTTCCTGTTCAACGGGCTGAAGATTGCCACCACTCTGGCGTTGATCGGGGCGATTGTTGCTGAATTTTTCGGCTCTCCGACGCGGGGGATGGGGTTTCGGATCTCGACCGCGGTGGGGCAACTCGACATGGCACTGGTTTGGTCTGAAATTACGGTAGCGGCGTTGGCTGGTACCGGATTCTACGGGCTGATTGCGCTGGCCGAAAAAGTGCTGACCTTCTGGCATCCGTCTCAAAGGGGATGAGGCGGGCCAAGAGACGGCAAGATAAAAACCAACAGGAGAGTAAGATGAAGAACTGGATGATGGGCGCGGCGCTGGCGGCTTTGGCGACGGCAAGCCCTGCCTTTGCGGCGGATGTGACGCTGCAGCTGAAATGGGTCACGCAGGCGCAGTTTGCAGGCTATTACGTGGCGAAGGACAAAGGGTTTTACGAGGATGAGGGCATCGATGTGGATATCCTGCCCGGTGGTCCCGATATCTCGCCCACGCAGGTGATGGCCGGTGGTGGGGCCGATGTGACGGTGGACTGGATGCCCTCGGCCTTGGCCGCGCGCGAGAAAGGGCTGCCGCTTGTGAATATCGCGCAGCCGTTCAAATCCTCGGGCATGATGCTGACCTGCCTGAAGGAAAGCGGCATCAAGAGCCCCGAGGATTTCAAGGGCAAGACGCTGGGCGTGTGGTTTGGCGGCAATGAATACCCGTTTTTGAGCTGGATGAGCACCTTGGGCATCCCCACAGATGGCTCCCCCGAGGGGGTGACGGTGCTCAAGCAGGGCTTCAATGTCGATCCGCTTTTGCAAAAGCAGGCCTCCTGCATTTCGACCATGACCTATAATGAATACTGGCAGATCATCGAGGCGGGGATTTCCCCTGATGATCTGGTGACGTTCAAATACGAGGACGAGGGTGTGGCGACGCTTGAGGACGGTCTTTACGTCATGCAGGACAAGCTGGAAGATCCGGACTTCAAGGCGAAGATGGTCAAATTTGTCCGTGCGTCGATGAAGGGCTGGAAATGGGCCGAGGAAAACCCCGATGAGGCCGCCGAGATCGTGCTGGACAACGATATGACCGGGGCGCAGACCGAAGAGCACCAGAAGCGCATGATGGAAGAGGTCGCCAAGCTGACGGCAGGGTCCAATGGCGCGCTGGATCCGGCAGATTACCAGCGCACCGTGAAGGTGCTGATGAATGGCGGCTCGGATCCGGTGATCACCAAAGAGCCGGAAGGCGCCTATACGCTGGAGATTACCGACGAGGCGCTGAAGTAAGCCTTTGGCATGACGGGGAGGGCGCGCGGGCAGAGGATCGCGCGCCCTTCCGGTTTTAATCGAAATTTCACCGCCCTCTGGCAGTCTGCATGTGGACGAGGCCCAGAGGAGGGCGGTATGAGTAAAGCGACAGTACATAAAGAGATCGTCAAGGAAGACGGGCTGCCGGCATGGGTGAAATGGGGCCTGTTTCCGGTCATGATCGGCGGCTTTGGCTGGGCGTTCTTTGCGGTGTCCCAAAGCCAGTTTGCGGCCCCTGCGTCATTTCTGTTCAACACACCCACGCAAGAGGTCGAGGCGGCCTATTGCATGGTCGTCGCCGAAGAGATCCATCCCAATCTGGTGCCGCCCGGCTCGTATATCAGCGAGGCGCGCAATTTCTGGATGGAGCGGTTGCGCAAGATCGCGGGGCCGACAATGGGCGAGGCGCTTCTCAAGGCGCGGGTTCAGCTGACGCGCGATATCGAACAGGTCACGAAACCCAACCCGAAACGCGAATGGCTGGAATTTACGGTCAGCGAATGCAGCCATAAGGCCACAAGCTACGGTATGCGTTTCCGCGAATTCCAGTAACGTCGCTATCCAAGCGGCCCGCGGGTCTGGCCCTGTGCTCCGGCATCTGTCTCGGGCAGCGCGCGCCCGGGCCCGGGTTCGGTGTTCAGCATGGCTTCGGCGCGGGTCTTGGGCAGGGCCGAGGGAATTTCGCGCTGGATATAGTCGATCAGCCCCTCGCGCATCTCGCAGCGCAGATCGAAGACGCGTGGCGCGGTGCGGGCCGATACCAGAACGCGCACCTCCATCACCCGTTCACGGAAATCGGTGACCTGCATCGCATAGACCTTGCCATCCCAGAGCCGGTTGTCCTCGGCGATTTTCTGGCCCGCCTTGCGCAGATCGGCAATCGGGGCGGAATGGTCGAGATAGAACATACAGGTGCCGATCAGTTCGGCATTCTCGCGGGTCCAGTTCTGGAAGGGTTGCTCGATGAAATAGCTCAGCGGCACCACAAGCCGGCGCCAGTCCCAGAGTTTGAGCACGACATAGGTCGAAGTGATTTCCTCGACCCATCCCCATTCCCCCTCCACGATCAGCGCATCATCGATACGGATCGGCTGGGTCAGGGCAAGCTGGATACCGGCAATCAGGTTTTTGAGGATGGGTTGCAGGGCAAGGCCCACCACAATCCCCGCAGCTCCACCCGCCGCCAGCAGCGAGACCCCATATTGGCGCACGGCAGGCACCGTCATCAGGGCGGCGGCGACCGCCAGAACCACGATGGCAACATTTGCCACACGGAGCAGGATGCGCGCCTGCGTCACATGCTTGCGCGCCAGAAGATTGTCTTCGGCATCCAGCTTGAAACGGCGCATATGCAGCGTCGTCCAGATGTAGAGCGCGGTATGCGCGATCCATGCCAGACAGAGGATGAAGGCAATCAGCAGCAGGTGACTGATCAGCCGCGCCGCTCCCTCGGACAGGGGCGCGACGCTGATCCCTATGCCAAGCGCCAGCACGATCATCAGAAGACGCAGCGGTCGGGTAGAGCGCCCGACCAGCGAACGCCAGAACAGATCACGGTTGCGCACCATCCGGTCCAGCATGCTGCGCACCACCCGATGCAGCGCCAATGCCAGCAGCAGGCACATCGCCAGCACCAGCGTTGAAACCGCCCAATCCGGCAGGTAGCGGCTGGCATGATCCACCGCCGTGCTGACCGCATCATTCACCGCGGTTTCAAGGTCCTGCAACCCTTCCGGCAGGGTCTCATGCGCCCCTTCGAGGGTCTGTCCGGTATCGGGGGTGGTCTGGGAGGCCATCTTTGTCTCCGATCTCTTACGCGCCCTCTTATGCTGCGTTGCGGCGCGAAGAAGTCAAGCCGAGCCGTCCCGATCTGCGGCATTTTGCTTTCGTGATGGGATGTTTCGCGCTATCCCTTTGACAGGACTGTCTGATTGGCGGCTTTTGGGCGAGAGGACTGGCATGGTGCGCGCGGCGCTTACCGGCACCCGCATCCGCGAAAGACGGATGGCGATGGGCATGCGGCAGGCAGAGCTTGCCAATCGTATCGGCATGTCCGCGGCCTATATCAACCTGATCGAACATAACCGGCGTCGGGTGGCCGATAGCCTGCTGGAGCAGATTGCCGCCGCGTTGGAGGTCGATCCGATGGCGCTGGCCGAAGGGGCCGAGGGCGTCTTGTTCGATAATCTGCGCGAGGCGGCGGCGCAGGCGCCTGCCGATATCGCCACGCAGATCGAGAGCGACCGGATCGAGGAATTCGTCAGCCGTTTTCCGGGCTGGGCCGCGCTTCTGTCCGAGCGCCAGCGGCAGGTCGGGGCGCTGAACCGGCTGGTGGAGCAGCTCTCCGAACGGCTGTCGGAGGACCCGTTTCTGCTGGATGGTCTGCACGAGGTCATCTCGGCGGTGACCAGTCTGCGCTCGACGGCGGCGATCCTCACCGACGAGCCGCAGATCGAACCGGAATGGCAGGCGCGGTTCTTGCAGACGATTTCGGGGGAAAGCCTGCGTCTGTCGGGGGCGGCAGAGGCGCTGGTGGGCTATCTGGATGCACAAAGCGGGGCGGATCTCGGGCAGTCCGGCCCGTTCGAGCAGATGGAGGCATGGCTGCGCGATCAGGGTTGGTCGGTGGCCGAGCTGGAGGCCAATCCCCGTGCCAGGGTGGCCGATATTGTCCAGAATGCGCCCGAGCTTGCCTCGGATGCGGCCCGTGCTTTGGTGCGCGACTGGCTGGAGCGGATGCGCAATGATATCCGCGCCTTTCCGATGGCACGGCTGGAAGAGGGGCTCGCGCGGTTCGGAATGTCTCCGGGCGAGATCGCGGCGGCCTATCAGTTGCCCGCCGATCTGGTTCTGCGCCGTCTGGCGCAACTGCCAGCGGGGCATCCGGTGCTGCCCGATCTGGGGCTGGTGATCTGCGATGCTTCGGGGGCGGTGATTTTCCGCAGGCCGTGCAGCGGCTTTGCCCTGCCGCGTTACGGGGCGGGATGTGCCTTGTGGCCGATCTATGATGCGCTGCGCCAGCCGATGCAGCCGTTGCGCCATGATGTGGAAATTGCCGGTCGGGTCAGCCAGAGCTTTACCACCTATGCGATTTCCGTGCCGCAGGTGGTGGGGGCCGGCTTTGGTCAGCCGGTTGCGGTGCAGGCCTATATGCTGATCGTGCCGCTGGATCCGGCCGCGCTGTTGCAGCCGCGCAGGCCGATTGGCGTGACCTGCCGGATCTGCCCGCGCAGTGCCTGCAGCGCGCGGCGCGAGCCCTCGATTCTGGGGGCGGTGCGCGCCGAGCTGGGATAGGCTCCGCTTTAAGACCAATCGGCAGCAAGATCTTGAGCGCGGAATTTGACACAACCCCTCCGGCAAGAGATAGTCGAGACGGGAGAAGGAGAGACGGGCATGCCGCAAGACCATGTTCTTCTGATCGAGGATGAACCGAATATTGTCGAGGCGCTGCGCTTTATCTTGTCGCGGCGTGGTTTTGTTGTGTCGAGTGAATCCGATGGGGCAAAGGCGTTGGGGGCCATAGAGACCACCCGACCCGATGCCGTGATTCTGGATATGATGCTGCCCGGCCTGTCGGGGCTGGAGATCCTGACGCAGATGCGCGCACATCCGGCCTTGCGGGCGATCCCCGTGCTGATGCTGACCGCGCGCGGGCAGGCGCGTGACCGTGCCGCGGCAGATCAGGCGGGCGCGACGGCCTTTCTGGCCAAGCCCTTCGCCAATGCCGATCTGGTCGCGGCGCTGGATGGTATGCTGGCCGCGTGTCGCGCGCCTGCGGCGCAGGGGGTGCGTCATGGCACCGGCTAGAGCGCCGCTTTTTCTGGCTAGGCGGTCCTACCGGCTGCGGCGGGTAATGGATGCGCTGCGCCTGCTTCCGCTGTTCGGGCTGATCCTGTTTGTGTTGCCCGCGATGTTTGTGGTGGAGCCGTCGCAGGTGGCGCGGTTCGGGCTGTATATCTTTGCGGTCTGGGGGGCGGTGATTGCCGTGACGGCCTATCTGTCGCGCAGGCTCGACCGGGCGCTGGATCCCGGCGAACCGCTGGCCGAAATTTGCGATGACTGAGCGATCGAATGACTGAAACACCCGTCGGTATGACGTTCGACAGCCTGATCCTTGTCTGCCTGCTTTATGTCGTCTTGCTGTTCGGCGTGGCCTTCTGGGCCGAGGGGCGCGCGCGTTCGGGGCGGATGCGGGTCTTGCAAAGCCCGTGGGTCTATACGCTGTCCTTGTCGATCTACTGCACGGCATGGACTTTTTACGGCGCCGTCGGCTATGCGGCCCGTTCGGGGCTGGAATTCGTGACGATCTATCTGGGGCCGAGCCTTGTCTTCTGTGGATGGTGGTGGTTCTTGCGCAAGCTTGTGCGGGTAGGGCGGGCCCAAAGGGCCACCTCTGTCGCAGACCTGATCTCGGCCCGCTACGGAAAATCCAACAGTCTGGGCGTGGTGCTGACGCTTCTGGCAGTGCTGGCAGCCACCCCCTATATCGCGTTGCAGTTGCAATCGGTGACCGAAAGCCTGAGCGCCTTCGCGACCCCCGGTTTTACGCCCCCCGCGGAAGGGGCCCAGCAGAACTGGGCCCTTTGGATCGCCGTCGGGCTGGCCGCGTTTGCGATTTTGTTTGGGACGCGCAATCTGGATGCCAACGAGCGCCATCATGGCGTGGTCATGGCCGTGGCGCTTGAGGCGGTGGTCAAGCTGGTGGCGGTTCTGGCGGTCGGCAGCTTCGTGGTCTGGGGGCTGGGCGGCGGCTGGGGGGCGGTGATGGACCGTATCGACCATTTCGCCACGCAGGACTGGGTGCCCCAACCCGGGCGTTTCATGGGGCTGACACTGCTTTCGGCGGCGGCGATCCTGACGCTGCCGCGCATGTTTCAGGTTCTGGTGGTCGAGAATGTCGAAGAGCGTCATCTGGCCATCGCCTCCTGGGCCTTTCCGGCCTATCTGGCGCTGATCAGCGTGTTCGTGCTGCCGATTGCGGTGATCGGGCTGGAGCTTCTGCCCGAGGGCGCCAATCCCGATCTTTTCGTGCTGACCCTGCCGCTGTCGCAGCATCACGACTGGCTGGCTTTGCTGGCCTTTCTAGGGGGCTTCTCCTCGGCCACATCGATGGTGATCGTTGCGGCTATCGCCTTGGCGACCATGATCTCGAACCAGATCGTCACGCCGCTCTGGCTGGCTTTATGGCCGTCGCATAACAGTAATCTGCGCCATGTGGTGCTGATGTCGCGGCGCTTCTCCATCGCCTTGGTGCTGGCGCTGGGCTATGGCTATTACCGGCTGTCAGGGCAGGGGGCGCTGGCCGAGATCGGGCTGATCGCTTTTGTTGGGGCCGCGCAGACCCTACCGGCGTTGCTGGGCGGGCTGTACTGGCGCGGTGGCACCCATCACGGGGCGATGGGCGGGGTGCTGCTGGGCGGCGGGATCTGGATCTATACGCTGTTTCTGCCCTCGCTGGGGATCGACGGGTTGATGTCGCCGCAGATGCTGGCGGAAGGGCCGTGGGGGATCGGCTGGCTGCGTCCGGAGGCCCTTTTCGGGCTCAGCGGGATGGACCCGCTGCTGCATGCGCTGTTCTGGTCGTTGTTTGCCAATGTGACAGCCTATATCGGCCTGTCGCTTCGGGCCTTTCCGCCGCCGCTCGAACGGCTGCAGGGGGTGGCGTTCGTCAATATCTATGACGAGGGGCCGGGGCCGCGGGGCTGGCATATGGCGGTGGCCGAATCCGAGGATTACCTGTCGACGGCGCAGCGTATTCTGGGGGCGCAGACCGCGCAGAAGTTCTTCCAGAGCGAGGCGGCGCGGCAGGGCAAAACCGGCTGGCTGCCGGACCCGACCCCCGATTTTCTGGCCGCTCTCGAACGGAAATTTGCCGGTTCTGTCGGCTCGGCCACCGCCCATGCGATGCTGGCGCAACTGTCGGGCGGGCGGGTGATCTCGGTCGGGGATCTTATCAATATGGCCAGCGAAGCCGCTGATATGAAAGAGCATTCCTCCCAGCTTGAGGCAAAGTCCGAAGAGCTTGCACAGGTGGCACGTCAGTTGCGGCTGGCCAATGAGAAGCTGACGCAGATCTCGGTGCAAAAGGATGCGTTTCTGGGCCAAATCAGCCACGAACTGCGCACGCCGATGACCTCGATCCGCGCCTTTTCAGAGATCCTGATGGAGCCGGACCTGCCCGACGAGATGCGTCAGAGCTATGCCAAGATCATCCTTGAGGAAGCGCGCCGCCTGACCCGGCTGCTTGACGATCTTCTGGATCTTTCCGTGTTGGAGCATCGCAAGGTGCAGTTGCATATCGGCCTGAGCAATCTGCATGAGCTGCTCAATCGGGCGGTGCAGTCCGCCGCCCATAGCGGCACTGCGGCGCAGTGCCGTATCGAGCGAGATTTCCCCAATGAACATGTGGCATTGTTTACCGATGGGGACAGGCTGGTGCAGGTTTTTATTAACCTTATCACCAATGCCCAGAAATACTGCGATGCGGAGAAACCCGTGCTGCGAATCGAGGTGCAACGGCAGGATGATCAGGCGCAGATCGATTTCGTCGATAATGGTGCAGGTATCCCGAAGTCGGCTCAGGATTTAATCTTTGAGAAATTTTCAAGGCTTACAGATATGTCTAGGGCAGGCGGAGCGGGGCTTGGTCTTGCCATCTGTCGGGAGATTCTCACCAATCTCGGGGGACGTATTGATTATCTGCCGGGTCAGGGAGGGGCGGCATTTCGTGTTTTGATACCGCTGCGGCGCGGAAAAATGGTTCACGAGGGCGCGGAAGAGACGTAAATCGGGACAGGATTAAATGTTTTGTAAACCCTGATCTGCGAGTCTGACGGAAGCGACCCTCAGTCGGGTACAAATGGGATATTATGGTGGATCAGAAGCCTTCGACAATCTTGCGTATGAAGACCGATGCAGCCAAGGCGGCGGCGTCGGGCGGTCCGGTCTCGCCCGAGCGTGCGATCCGCCATGTCTTCGCGAAAGTCGCACAGGATACATTGGGGCTGCCGCTTCAGGTGCTGGATGTGCATCAGTCTCAGGTCTCCTTGACCGAACTGATGGAGTCTTTCCCCGAACAGCCGATGCTCTGCGTGATCGAGGGGCCGAAAGACGCTTTTGGGGTTGTGGCGTTGCCGCCAATCACCTTTTCCTCCCTGATCGAGGTGCAGACGATGGGGGTGCTCTCGCGCATCCAGCCCGCGCCGCGCAGGCCGACGCGCGTGGATGCCTCTATGGTGCAGGGGGTGCTCGATTCGCTTCTGGCGGGGCTGGAGGACGCGCTGGCGGAAAGCGATGACATCATCTGGGCTGGCGGGTTCCGCTATCTGTCCTTCTTCGATGATCCGCGCCCGCTTTCGCTGATCCTCGAGGAAATCACCTATCGCATGTTCCGCATCACGATGCAGATCGGCAGCGCGATGGACCGCGAGGTCTCGCTGCTTTGGGCCGTGCCCGCGCGCGGACGCGGGGAGCGTGTTCTGCCGCAAAGCGATGCCGATAACCGCGCTCCCGAGGCAGAGGCGCTGTGGGCGCAGCAGATGGAAAGCACCGTTATGAGCACCCGCGCCGAACTGACGGCGGTACTGCATCGCTGGAGCATGCCGCTTTCGGGGGTGATGAATTTCAAACCGGGGGTCGAGATTCCGATCCCGCGCGAGGCGCTCGAGAAGCTGCGTGTCGAGGGGGTGGATGGCCGCCGGATGGGGATGGCCAAGCTGGGCCAGCATAGCGGACGCCGCGCTTTGCGACTGACCGCCAGCGAAGCCGAAAGCGCGGAAATCAACGAACTGGACGAGATGCAGACCCGCCCCGATCTGGGCGCTATGGCCATTGGCAACACGCCCTTTGGCGAAGAGGGGACCAGCGGCGACGGATTTCCGGCAATGAGTGGCTTCGACATGGGCGGGGAGGCCGATGCTGGCGGCTTTCCGGCGATGGATATGGGCGGTCTGGGCGGTGATGATGCCGCGGAAGGCGGCTTCCCCGCGATGGATTTCAGCGCCTTCGAAGAGGATGACGCCCAACGCACCGGAACGGGTGGCTAGGCCCGCCCGCCGGGCAGGGCTTTGCATGATTTTCACCAAATTCCCCCCGTGCGACTTGCGAGACGCCTATGGCTTGCCGTAAGCGGTGAGAAGGCGGGCCTGCGCGGGCCTGCCATGTGCAGTTTAGCGGGGCGGGGTCGTATGGTCAGGCGGATCAGGGTTCAGCGATGTGATGGGGTCACTTTTCTGACTTTGCCGGAGACAGGCGGTGAAGGCTTCGATGCGGTGCTGCGCCGCTCTTTGGGGGGCGCGATCGGCCTGTGCCGACAGGAGGCCGACCTGCGGGGCGTTGTGATCCGCGCGACCGGCGCATGGCCTTGCGCCGACACTCCCGAAACGGATTTCGCCGATGAGGCCGAGACCCCGTCGATGACGGCGCTTGCGCAGAGCCTGTCCGATCTGCCCTGTCCGGTGGTTGTCGTGCTTGAGGGGCGCATCCGCGCGGGGGCTTTTGCTCTGGCACAGGCGGCACGTCTGCGTCTGGCGCTAGAGACCGCCAGCTTCGATCCGGTCGAGCCGAGCCTTGGCTATCTTCCGGCAGGGGGGAGCCTGATCCGCTTCCTACGCCGGAGCGGGCCGCGCAAACTTCTGTCTTTCCTGAAGGCCGGGCGTGCGCTTTCGGCGGCGCAGGCGGTCGAGCTGGGGGGCTGCGATGCGGTCGTTCCGACAGATGCGCTGGATATGTCCGCTCTGGCTGATACCTTGCAGCAGGCCTTTGCCGAAGAGGGGCTGGTGCCCGATCCGGAAGGGGCCAGCCGCGAGACCGGACGCTATTTCACCGAACTCGATGCGCTGCGCGACACGCTTGAGGCCGGGCCGCAGCACGCGGTCTGGGAAAAGGCGCTGAGCATTGCCGAGGCGGCGGTTCTGCTGCCCTTCCCCGAGGCGTTGGATTTCGAGGCGGTGGCGCATAGCGATCTGCTGTCTTCGCCTGCCTCGCGGGCGCTCCGCCATCTGCGCGCGTCCGCGGCGCGGGTGCATGCGCAGGAGGTGGAGCCGGTGGGGGCGGGCGAGATCGGCGCAAGGACCTTTGCCGTCTGGAACCCGCCCGAGGGTCTGGTCTATGCGCTGGCCGGTGCCGGTCATCGGGTGATCTGGGCCGAGGCACAACAGGACCGTTTGGAGGCAGGGCTGTCGGGGCTGGCGCGGGCGCAGGAAGCGGCCGTGCTGTTGGGCCGGATGAGCGCGGCAGAGCGCGACGCCGCATGGGATCGTGTCAGCGCCACGACCGACGCGGCGCAGGCCTTTGCCAAGGCCGATATCATCCTTGCCGACTCTGCGCCGCAAGAGCGCGCCGAGATCGTCGGGGCGCTACAGGCGGTCTCGGCGGCGGCGCTGGTGGCAACGAACCAGCCCGAGGCCGCCATCCGGATCGAACGCTATGGCCGCCATGTCGAAGTGCATGGCAAAGCGGTCGAGGATGTCTATTTTCTGGCCGCGATCCTGCGGGCAGGCGGCGATCTGGCGATCGGCCTGCCGGGGCTGGATCCGGGGCTGGTCGCGCGTCTTCAGGCTGCGCTATGGGCTGCGGCGGAACAGTCCGTGCTTTCGGGGGCGACGCCGGTACAGGTGGATCAGGCCTGTCAGGCCTTCGGCTTGCAGCCTCCCTTCCAGCAGATCGACCGGCTTGGCGTCGAGACCGTGGCGCATTGTCTGCGTCGTGCCGGTTTCGTGCCCGGCCCGCTTCTGACCTATCTTCTGGTCGAGGGCTATGGGGGGATCCGCAAAGGGCGCGGCGTCTATCTTTACAGTGACGGGGTGGCGCGGCCCGACCCGCTCGAGCCTGCGCTGCTGGACGCATTGCGTGCCGAGGCGGACCGTGTGGCACGTCCGCTGGATGCCGAGCGGATTGTCGAGCGGATCTGGCTGGCAATGGCGGCAGAGGGGGCGAAGCTTTTGCAGCTGGGGGCGGTGGACCGGCCCGGTGATCTTGATCTGAGCGCCGTGCACGGGCTGGGCTTCCCGCGCCACGAGGGCGGGCCGATGTTCATGGCCGACCAGCGCGGTCTGCTGGCCTGCCGCGAACAACTGGCGCAGCTTGCCGCAGGGGGCGCGCCGGAGCCTGTTACGCTGTGGGATGTGCTGATCCGTAACGGGCGCAGCTTCGGGGATCTTGATCGCGCCTGAGCGCTCACGCCCCCGACGCGCCTCTGTCGCGGTCTGGGGGGCGCCCGTCTAGCGCAGGAAGATCCCGACGACGACCATCATCAGCCCGATCACCGACACGAAAAGCGCGGCCAGATTGACCGCCACGATGCGTTGCAGCCTGAGCCGCATTTCGTCTTCGGAAAGACCCGCGCGTTTGGCTTTGGCGACGGTCAGAATGCACCATGCAAGGCCCGCCAGCCCCAATACGGAAATGATCGCGCCGGTCCAGATGAGGAATTGCATCGCGCTGCCCTTTTCAAAGAATTGCTGTTATGCCTGCGCTTAGCGATTTCGCGCCAATGTGACAAGCATTCAGGCGGTTCGTGCCCCCCGAGAGTGCTTGCTCCGCAGGCGCGGCTGGCTTAGGGAACAGGGCAAGACGAATAAGAGGAACATGTCATGCCCAATGATGCCGCCTATCAGGTAACCGCCGACGAGCTGCGCCAGTTCATCGAGCAGTTCGAAAGTCTCGAAGCCGAGAAAAAGGATATTGCCGAGCAGCAGAAGGACATCATGTCCGAAGCCAAAGCGCGCGGCTACGATACCAAGGTGATCAAGAAGATCATCGCCCTGCGCAAGCGCGACAAGAACGATGTCGCGGAAGAAGAGGCGATCATGGATATCTACAAGCAGGCGCTGGGGATGGAATGATCCCCGCCAGCTATGGCGCCCTGAAAAGGCCTCTCCTTGCGGGGGGCCTTTTGTCTATGTGGGCAATCGGAGCCTTCT
This sequence comes from Thioclava sp. GXIMD4216, assembly GCF_037949285.1. Taxonomy (NCBI): domain Bacteria; kingdom Pseudomonadati; phylum Pseudomonadota; class Alphaproteobacteria; order Rhodobacterales; family Paracoccaceae; genus Thioclava; species Thioclava sp. GXIMD4216. Next base: position 2,154,609 of record NZ_CP149926.1, on the reverse strand, counting down.
GTCGCGTCAGTCCCCCGCTTCCGGCGTGGCCTGACGGCGGCCCGAACCGTGGTCAGGGCGCGAGGAAGGTGACATTCGGCATGGCGGCAATGGCGTCGATATCGGCCTCGTAGAGGGCGGTGACCTCGTCGATCAGGGCCTCGTCCCAGCCGGGGAGGGCCACATCCATTTCCAGCTCGTCCGGCTTGGCGAATTTGTCGAGAAAGGCCATCGTGATCTTGCGCCGTTGCTCGACGGTTTTGGGCGGGTTGTTGAGAATGTAATCGGCATAGCGGCGGAAGCCGCCCTCGGTCATGATCGTCTTCAGGATCATCTGTTCGCCGTTAAGTGTGACATCCCCGCTGATGCCGCTCAGGCTATGCAGGATTTCCGGCCAGATCAGCGGCGCGTCCTCATTGCACCAGACCACGATCTTATGGCCCTGTGCGGCCTCGACCATCCGTTCGAGGACAGGCCGCCAGCGCAGATCCCGGGGGTCGACCCCCTGCATGAGATCGTCATAGCTGCGCTCGGGCAGGCGCGTGGCCAAAGCGGGGATCAGGGTGGCGGGGTTGATCAGTGCCAGATGGAATTCGATCTCGGCATCGGGGAAGATATTGGCCAATGGCTCCAGCTTGCCCGGAACCATCGTATAGAAGCCCTTATCGGTGACCACACGCTCGGGAATGCACATGAAATATTCATGGCTGAAGATGATGCGGTTGATCTCTTCCTTATCGGTCACCGCAGCCAGCACGGCATCGGCGGTCTCGGGATCGGCTTCCCCGCCCTTCAGCGCCAGAAGCGTGTCGCGCAGCACCATCCGGTAACGGCGCGGATGCGGGACAATCACCCCGTTCTCGTCCAGCACGCGCGGGTTTCTTGCCAGACAGCGCACCAGACTATCCTCGTCGGTTGCATGGGCGCCAAGATGGAAGACAACCTGCATGTTTTTTCTCCGCTCTCATTATGGGGTTAGATTAAAGGAGCTTTGCTTTACAGGCAAACGGCTTTCGGTCTATGCGGGAAGGGTGTTCCTGATGGATAAACTCGGAATTGGGCAGGATATGGGCAAGCTAAAGGCGCATCTCGAACGGGGCAGGGCGGCAGGTACGGCGGGCTGGTCGGCGGTGGCTGTGCTGTTTGCCCTGCTGATCCTTGCGCCGATCGGGGCGGTGGGCTGGCTTGCCGCGCATCCGGTGGAAAATATCTGGCCGCATCTTCTGGCCACGACCCTGCCGCGCTATCTTGCGAATTCGGCCATTCTGACGGGCGGCGTTGGCGTGCTGACTGCGGTGGTGGGGACGGGGGCCGCTTGGCTGGTGGCGATGTACCGCTTTCCGGGGCATCGCTGGCTGGAATGGGCGCTGCTGTTTCCGCTGGCCATTCCGGCCTATGTGACAGCCTATGCGCTGGTGGATTTTCTGGACTATTCCGGTCCGCTGCAGACGCTGGCCCGCGGGGTTTTCGGCTGGCAGGGGGCGCAGGCCTACTGGTTTCCGCAAGTGCGCTCGCGTTGGGCGGCGGTCATCGTGCTGGCGGCAAGTTTCTATCCCTATGCCTATCTTCTGGCGCGCAATGCCTTCCGCGAGCAATCCGGTGCCAGCTACGAGGTGGCCCGCGCCTTGGGGGCGGGGCCTTGGGCGCTGTTCTGGCGGGTGGGGCTGCCGCTGGCGCGTCCGGCCATTGTTGCGGGCGCGGCGATTGCCATGATGGAGACGGTCGCCGATTTCGGTGTCGTGGACTATTTCGGCGTGCAGACCCTGACCACGGGGATCTTTACCACATGGCTCGAGGCCGGAAATGCCGGAGGCGCGGCGCAGATCGCGCTGGTTATTCTTGCGGTGATCTTTGCTCTTTTTGCGGCCGAAACGCTAGGGCGCAGACGGTCGCGCTATTACCAGTCGGCGCGGCAGAGCCGCCCCGTGACGCCGGTCTCCCTGCATGGGGCGGCGGGATGGCTGGCCTTCGGGCTGTGCTGCATTCCTTTTGCGGCGGGGTTCGTTCTGCCGGTTCTGGTGATCGGCGGCCATGCGCTGGCCAATCCCGAGGCCTGGGCCGGATCGGGATTGCTGCTTGCGGTCTGGCATAGTCTGCTGACGGGGGGGCTGGCCTCTGTCATCTGTGTGCTGGCGGCTCTGGTGATGGTCTACGGGATGCGCCTGTCGGGGCAGGGACTGCCGCGTCTGGTCATTCCGTTGACGGCACTTGGGTACGCCGCGCCGGGCGCGGTGCTGGCGGTGGGGATCTTGATACCTCTGGCGGCGCTTGATAACTGGCAGGCCGATACGATCTGGGCGCTGACCGGCCATGATCCGGGGCTGATCCTGACCGGAACGGGCATGGCGATCATTCTGGCCTATGTGGTGCGGTTCTTTGCCATCGCGCAGGCCTCGACCGATGCCGCTTTCGGGCGGGTGGCCCCGTCCTTGCCAATGGCCGCCCGCTCGCTGGGGCGGTCCTTGGGGCAGGTTCTGTGCACGGTCTATCTGCCGTTGATGCGTGGATCTGTCGGCTCGGCGCTGCTTCTGGTCTTTGTCGAATGCGTGAAAGAACTGCCTGCGACATTGCTGCTGCGGCCTTTCAATTACGAGACGCTGGCAACGCGGGTGCACGAAAAAGCGAGCCTCGAAAACCTTGGCGATGCCGCGCCGCCCGCCCTTCTGGTGATGGCGGTCGGATTGCTGGCGGTGGTGGTTCTGGCCAAAGCCAATCTTTCGAGACGTTAAGTGCCGCAAGGACTTGCCAGCGCCCGAACAAGTTTGTATCTGAACGGGAGTGCCTCCATAGCTCAGTTGGTAGAGCTGCGATTTTGTAAGTCGAGGGTCGGGAGTTCGAGTCTCTCTGGGGGCACCAAAATTTGCTTAAAAATCTACATAACTCAATGACTTAATGGGGTCACCTCGGATCTGGTCCACCTTTTGGCCCACCTATTGTTTTTTGGTCTGGCAGCGTTAAAATCTAGTGTGAATGGATCGTCTAAACTTCTCATAGATCGCCAGACTGTCCTTTCTTAAGACGTGATTCTAGGTCGTCAGCGCCTAGTCTCCCATGGGCCGCCCCACTTGCACGCCTGTTACTCCGCCATCAACCGCTCGACATCGGCATCAAGCCGCTGCTTCTTACGTTCCCAGTCGGGGTCGGCGGCGCTCAGTGTTGCCCAGAATTCGGGGCCGTGGTTGTGGTGCTTGAGGTGGACCAGCTCGTGCAGGATGACGTAATCGATGCATTCCTGCGGCGCCTTGATGAGATGCGGGTTTAGGACGATCTCGCCATGCGACGCACAGCTTCCCCAGCGCTTTTCCATCTCCTGCATGCGGAACGGCGGGCGGGCGCTGATCCATGAGAGCCTCTGCTCCCAGAACGCCAACCTGCGATCAAAGTAATCGCGGCCCTTTACCCGATACCACGCGCGGACGCTGGCCCGAACGATTGCGGGCGCGCCGGTGCGACAGGTGACCTCGAGCCGGTTGCCGCGCAGCTTGACCGGCTGACGGCCCTCGGTATCCCTGATGACCTTCAGCACATAGCGGCGCCCGAGATAGAGGATTTCCTCGCCGGACACATACTCTTTCTGGCGCACATGTTGAAAACGGCTTCTGGCTTCTTCCACCTGTGTGAAGATCCAGCGGGCGCGCTTCTGTACGGCGTTGCGGATGTCGGCTTGCTCGGCGGCCTCCGGCGCATCGACCAGAACGCGCCCATCCGGCTCGACATGGATCGCGATCTTGGCGCTCCGCGCGCCATCGGAGCGTACGGAATATTCAAGCCGCTGCCCGCCATAGCTGACGTAATTCATCCCTCGGAGCCCTTCGTCCGGCCCGCCCGCACCACAAGGATGATCTTCTCGATCAGCGCTTTGGCGGCATCGAGCCCCTCTAGCAGCTTGAAATAGCGCGGCAGAAGCTGCTTGCGGATTTCACCCTCGATATTGCCGGGATTGATCGAATGCGTCTGTACGGCCTCCTCGACCGCCCTGTCGATATGGAATGCCTCATCGATAAGCTGGTCTTCGCTGAGGCCGGAGGGCATTTCCTCGCCCTGTAGGCGCAAGAGGCCAAAGTAGCTCTGGGCTTTGGGATGGCCTGCAAAGCGATCCGGCACCCCTGGCGTCCGGCGTTCATCCATCTGGGCCTGCAGATCCTTGAAGAGGATATATTGCTGGTCCGGATGGTCGAACAGCGCTTCGGCCTGTCTGATCGCGTCGCGCAGAAGCTCCGAGAACACCTTGCGCGCATAAGGATCGTCGATCAGATCCTGTTCGATCGTCTTCTTCATGCGGGTTTTGATGAGGTCAGCTTCGGTGCGGGTCTTCTCGGGCGACCAGCTTTCCGGATCGTCATTGCCCAGAGAGCCAATGCTGATCACCCCCGGTGGATCGACGATATTCTGGCCGATGACCTGCTTATCGACCATGTTCCGGATCTGGCGTTCATATTCGGTGAAGTCGACCGTCTCCTGCGCATCGAGCTTTGCCTGTGCGCGCAAATCGCTGAAGAACTTCAGATCCTTCTTATAGGCTTTCACAAGGGCCTCGTCGAAGGCGCTGTCTTCAAAGAAGCTTCGCGACGACAGGGCAAGCTGCAGACACATCCCGAATTCGGTCAGCGCATCATAGAAATCCTCGCGCAGTTTCTGGGTGTCATCGACCATATGCCCGCTATCATCCTCGCTTAGGCGCGGGGTCAGAAGCTGGCGATACTGTTCCCAGTCATGTTTGTTCTTCACAGGGCTGAACAGAGCCCACAAGGCATCATGCAAGGCTGGCAGCCGCTTGTATTCGGTCGAGACATTGCTGACAGTCCCTGCCAGATCGTCGATCTCGTAGCCCGCCTGTGTCTGTGCGGCGAGATCCTGATAGTCCTGTATCGAGGTATCAAGCTCGGCCAGAATGCCGCGGTAATCCACCAGAAGGCCGAATTTCTTCGCATCATGCAGGCGGTTCACACGGGCAATAGCCTGAAGCAGGTTATGACCCCTGAGATGCTTGTCGATATAGAGGACGGCGTTCCGTGGCTCGTCAAACCCCGTTAGTAGCTTATCGACGACGATCAGAATGTCCGGATCGCCATCGGTTCCGAAATCCTCGATGATCCCGTCCTCATAGGTCTTTGGATCATTGCCAACATTGGCTTTCCACCATGCTTGCACCTCCGGCGTCTTTGCCTCATCGGTATCCTCATGGCCTTCGCGGCTATCCGGGGCCGAAATGACCACGGCGCTACTGACCAGCCCTGTGGCATCAAGGGCCGCCTTATATCGGATGGCAGAGAGCTTCGAATCCGTAGCGAGCTGCCCCTTCAGACCCAGATTGAGCGCTTTGAAATTCTCGCTGAAATGCTCGGCGATGTCCCAGGCGATCAGATCGATCCGATTGGCCGCTCCATAGATACTGCCGCGCGTCGAGAATTTCTTCTTGAGGTCGGATTTCTGGCTGTCCGTCAGCCCCTTGGTGATCTTGTCGAACCAGTTATCGATTGCGGCCTCGTTGATATCGACGACGGGCCTGCGCTCTTCATAGACCAGAGGCGTGACGGCACCATCTTCCACGGCCCGCTGCATCGTATAGGCGTGGAGGATCGGCCCGAATTTGTTGTGCGTCTTGTCTTCTTTCAACAAGGGCGTCCCCGTGAAGGCGATGAAGGCCGCATTCGGAAGGGCCATGCGCATCCGTTCATGGTTCTCGCCGCCTTGGCTACGGTGCCCCTCATCCACCAGAACAATCAGTTGATCGGACGCATTGTGGCATTCCGGCAGTTTGGTCGCGGAATTGAACTTCTGAAGAAGCGTGAAGATGATGCGCTCATTTCCCTGACCGATCCGCTGCGCCAGATCCCGACCGGATTGCACCTTCGCCTTCTCGCCATCCTTCTTGGTGGCAATCTCCGAGCCGAACGCGCCACCCGTCAGGAATGTCCCAGCCAGTTGCTTTTCCAGATCGACGCGGTCGGTCACGATGATGATCCGCGCATTCGCCAGCTCAGGCTCCACCAGAAGCGCCTTGGTCAGAAAGACCATCAGATTGGACTTGCCGGACCCTGTCGTGTGCCAGATGACCCCGCCTTGACGGCTGCCATCGGGCTTCTTGCGCGTCACCTGCCGGATGATGGCCTTCGCGCCCTCGACCTGCTGATAGCGGGCAGCGATCTTGCCAAGCTTCTTGTCGAAGAAGGTGAAACGCCGGGTGAAATCGATCAGGCGATCAGGCCGCAAAAGACCGATGATCAGCCGATCCTGCTCTGTCACGGCCACAGTGGCCGCGTGAAGCCGCAGGTAGGCAGTCCTTGCACTGGTAGGGCGATCGGCAAACAGGGCGTCCTGTTGGCTCTGTGAAAGTCTCTGGTTGCGTACGGCGCCAAGCTCGCCTTCCGATAGCCCTTCTTCCCGCCAGAGCGACCAGAACTTCTTTTTCGTTCCAGCCGTGCCATAGCGCCCGTCCGAGCCGGAGATGGAAAGCAGGAGCTGGGCATAAGCGTAAAGATCCTGAATGCCATCCCCTTGCTGGTTACGCAGATGCTGGCTGATCCCTTCCTCAACCATGGCCTTTTCCTTGGTGGCCGAAACCGGACGCTTCGCCTCCAGCACGGCCAAGGGGACACCATTCACAAAGACCACGATATCGGGGCGGTAGCTGCCAAGGCCCGCAGGCCGCTGCACGCTGAACTCCTCGGTCACATGGAACACATTCGCATCAATATCCGCCCAGTCGATCAGCGGGACCGTCTTGCTGGTCTTTTCGCCCTCCACAAATTCCGTGACGGTGATGCCTTGGGTGACATGCGCGGTCATTGCCTTGTTCGCGGGGATTACCCCTTCGGTCATCCCCGTCGAAGACAGTGTCTTGATCACTTCGTCGATCCCGCCTTCGGATAGCGGGTGAAGTTTGCCGCGATGCTCGAAACGATGCGCTTTCAGCCGCTCGCGCAAAACGGTTTTCAGCAATACGGCCTGATCCGATCCGCGCATCGCCAAAGCCTGCGCGGGGCTGAGATAGCGGTAGCCCATCGCCATCAGTACATGTAGCGCGGGAATCTTGGCGGCGGCTTCTTCGCGGGTGTCGGGAGACATATTGAGACCGCTTATAATCTATCGAAAACCGAGCCTGTTAGGGGCTCAAAAAGTTGCTGGTAGCGTTTCGTTGCATAGTTATCCGTCATTCCCGCGATATAATCACAGATCACTCGAGCTGTTGTGATTTTTCCGCCTGCCTGAATGGTTTTTCGGTAGTGTTCTTCATCAAGCAATCTTTTCGGGTCGGTAGCAAACGCCTCGAAAAGCTCCGAGACCATTTTCTGCCCTTTAAATTCGAGTTGTTGCACCGCTGGAGTCCGTATGACTAAGTCTACGACGAGCGATCGAAGGACCTCCAAGGCGCTCTCGACCGTCGAATTATCTCGTCCGGGATTAGTGCAGAACTTGGCTTGGTATCTGAACAGCGGCTCACTTAATTCTGGGTGTTCTTCGCTAAACGAAGTGTTTTCAACGAAGAACCCGACCATCTGTCCTATAGCGCGCTTCCTTTCGGGAGAAGGTTTGTCGAAAAGCTCCTGAGTAAAGGCTTCAAATTTACCGTCAAAGATCTTGTCCAAGAGCAAGGATAGATTTTTCTTGCGCTGTTCCTTCTCGTCAAACCAGGTCAAGAACTTACGACGGGAGATCAAGCCGAGCCCAATCGCATCTTCTAAGTCATGGACGCCATACGCAATGTCATCCGCCAGTTCCATGATGGACGTATCGAGGCATTTATACTTCGTTTTTGCATGCTTACCGTTTTCTTTTGGCTTGCGGTCCGATCGAATAACATCCCAGTCTTTAATATCTTTTGCGACCCAATTGAGCACCGTGTCTTCGTGCTCTTCGTCCAAATAGCATTTTGGCGGCTTAAAGTCGCTCGCCACAAAAAGAGAACTGTCGGGCGTAACGACCTTATAACCTGGGTTACCCTTTTCAAGCGGCGCTTCTCTGATAACAGAAGCAGGTTTTCCACCAGGAACGATATTCCAATCCACTGTTTCGCTAAATGGCGCGGGATATTTAATGACACCTAACACCGCGCGCCTCGTGAGATTCATACCGCAAAGCTCAGCGTACTTTTCGAGCTTAGTTACGATCCTTAGCGTTTGTCCATTACCCTCAAAGCCACCATAAGGAAGCATGCACCGATTTAAAGCCACCTCCCCGCCGTGACCAAACGGAGGATGGCCGATGTCATGAGCCAGGCAGATAGTGCTCATTAGCATAGGATGAGGTAGGTAATTAATCGCCGCTTGACTGAGGACGTGTTCTTTTCCTGAGAAATTCGCTGCCTTCGCATCACGGAAAAGCTTCTTGGTGATCGAAACGCCGATCTGGCTGACTTCCATCGAATGTGTCAGGCGGGTCCGATAGAAGTCACCGTCACCCAAGCCAAGAACCTGTGTCTTAGCTTGGAGACGGCGGAAGCTTGCGGAGTGCACGACACGTGCATAATCCCGTTCTCACTCACTCCGGTGATCGTTTCTCGGCGAATTTTGAAGACGCTCGGTCCAATAATTGCTGGTCATAAAATACTCCTATAATCAAATTATCTAACCACAACCCGCCGGTTACCGGTCAGGAGTTTCTGCATCAGGGCTTTCTTCTCGGTGCGGAGCTTCTCAATCTCTTGGCGGTGCTCGTGCATCTCGGCATCTGCGTCGTTTAGAACCGCAGCTATCCGCTCTTGTTCAGGGAGATCAGGAACAAGGAAGGAGCACTTCTTGAAGTCCTTTTTTGATAGTTCGAGGAAGGTTGATCCGCAGGCGTAGCCTGCGCCATTGATCCAGAGAGACCACGCGGCCCGTCCATGTGACAGGCTCCCCGTTGATGCCGCGCCCGTGCCGGTGGCAAGCGTCATCCGGCCCATCGCTGGGCATTCGATGCGCAGTAAATACGGTGGGCGGGTTTTCCTGATTTCGGACGGGGGGCGTTGCTACACCCGCTACTTCCGCTACACGGGCGCTGGGCGTTGCCTGCGGGCGGTGCATCCCATTACGGGTGGGGGTCTCTGCTACATCCGCTACTTCTGCTACAAGAAGGTCCAATGTAGCGGGTGTAGCGAATGTAGCGGGGGGCGAGGTCTTTAAAATATCCGCCAGTGCGGCTTGCACATCAAACAGCATTGGCGGGCCTTACGATCCGATAGGCTTCCTTGCAGACTGCGTCGCGAACCACCGTGTCTGCAGGGAGGCGCACAAGCCAGCCATAGTTCTCGAGAATAGCTACCGCCGCTCGGATGGTTTTAGTCTCCCGTAGGCGGTTCGGACCTCTTTGTACAATGTCGCGGATAGTCACCTCATCATAAGGGCATTCCTCCAGAAGCCAGTGGCGCACAAGCTCGGCATTCTCGGTCTCGATAGAGATACCGCCCGCCTCGGCCAGCCGCTTGGCCTCCCCCAGATAAAATTGCGCGAGGGTGATACCCCAACCCATCGCCTGCGGTGTCACCTCGGCGGCGTCTAGATCCGCCCACAGTGTCAGTACACCGGAAATTCGCGTGGCCTGTTCTGCCGCCTTACTGGCATAGGCCCTCACCTGTTCCATGTCCTGCCCAGCGGCCTGCGCAAGCTCCACCGCCTCGGCAAAGCGGTATAGAAGTTCTTTCGCACTGGGCGAGAGGGTCAGGCGGCGCGGGGTCAGTTCCTGCGGGTGCCGGTCGGTTGGCAGATCAGTTTGTAAAATGTGCGTCAGACGGGCGGTGAACCTATCCACCGAACGAGCGCTTTCCGGCCCAGCGCCACGCTTAAGGCGGGTGCCGATCCGGCTGGGCGGTTCGGTAATCAGGAAGCGGGCGGTAAAGCCCTGTCGAGACGCCAGAGGATCGGCCAGAAGAGGGCGAACCGCTACCGGCTGCACCATCAGGTGCGCGGCCAGCCTGCGCCCCCTATAGATCTGTGAGCCATCCCCTGCGCGGGTGCGGTCAATCGGCTCCCCGTTCCAGAGGCACGACAGCCCCGCCATTGTCTTCAGCCGGTTATCCGAGTTCATAGCATGGCCCCCGATAAACCCGCCCGCTTCATCCGAGAACAGGCCAAGGCTCGGGCGTCCAATGCCATAGAGTTTCATAAGCCCTTCAAAGGTCGGGTCCATTGCGGTCAGGTTCGGGCGCATGGGCGGCATAGGCTCCGGCCCCATTGCCGCCAGATCGGCGCGGGCACCGGCTGCTTTCTCGGCCTTGGCCCCTGCCGCCTCGGTCATAAGACGCTCGCGCTTCTTGGTCCAAACTTTGAGTTGCACCTCATGCTCGGCCAGATCTGCCCGATAGGTTTCATCCTCAGCCTGTTCATACTCCCGCACCCCGCGCATAAGCAGACGGTCACAGGTGCTTTTGCGCTCCCCGCTCTCGGCAATGGTCAGGCAGAATAGCGATAGAGGGGAATCTCCGCCCAGGGTCTCCACATCGGCAAAGCCCTGCACGGCCAGAGAGGCCACCGAGAGGGCCGATTGCGCAGCAATGGCGGTGGGTGCCTGCGTTATGTCGACCACAGCCTGCACTACCTCTGTGAGCGGCCCTAGCGCGTCTACGGGATAGGCCTCGCCCTTGGGGATTTCGCGCAGGAGCGCATGGGGATCAATGCGCGGGGGGCTTGCCTTGGGCCTGTGGTGGCTTCATCGCCAAAGCCATCGCGGCGAGGCCGGCAAAGAGGCAGGTCAGGACGACGAATGTATCGATAAACGCCATCACATGTGCCTGCGCCGAGACGCGGGCCGCCAGTTGCGACAGCGCGGCGGTGGTGCCATCCATCCCCGAGGAGCTATAGATTTGGGCCAGAAGATCGCGCTGGCGGATCGCTTCGGGATTGGCCCAGCTGACCGCTTCGGACAGACGCGCCCCATGAAGGGCCTGACGGTCGGTCAGGAGCTGGTTGATCAGGGCAAGCCCCACCGCGCCGCCCAGATTGCGCATCAGGTTATACAGCCCCGACGCGCCCTTGATCTTGGCAGGCGGCAGCGTGCCAAGCGCCAGATTGTTGATCGGAACCATGCAGATCATCAGCGACAGGCCGCGCAGCACCTGTGGCCAGAACAGTTCCCAGAAGTCCCAGTCTGCCGTCATATAGGTCAGCAGATAGGTCGAGCTGCCAAAGCCCAGAAACCCCATCAGCAGCATCAGTCTGAGATCGATTTTCGAGGCCAGTATCCCCGCCAGCGGTGCCGCAATGAACATGGCGATGCCCGAGACGAAAACCGTCTCGCCGGTCATCAGGCTGTCATAGCCGCGCACCGTCGCCAGATAGAGCGGGTAGAGATAGGTCATCCCGTAAAGCCCGATCCCCATGACGAAGGAAAAGACCGAGCCCACCGAGAAATTGATATCGGCAAAGGCCGACAGGTCGACCACCGGATTTTCGCGGGTGAAGGCGCGCCAGAATGTGACCACCGCGCCGATCGTGGCCACGACGAAAAGAATGGCGACGGCCTCGTCCTGAAACCAGTCATTGCCGGGGCCTTCTTCCAGCACATATTCGGCCCCGCCCAAGAAACATGCCAGCGCCAGCAGGCCGGTCCAGTCGAAGCTGTCGAAAAGCGACCAGTTGGGTTCGTCGAAATCGATCAGGCTCAGCGAGCCGAGCGTGACCAGAATCCCCGCAGGCACATTGACCAGAAACAGCCAGTGCCATGACAGCGCGTGGGAAAGATAACCGCCCACTGTCGGCCCGACGGTCGGGGCCAGCGTGGCGATCAACCCGATGATGGGGGAGACGATATTGCGTTTGGAGGGTGGGAAGATGGTGAAGGCTGCGGCAAAGACCGCAGGGATCATGCCGCCCCCCAGAAACCCCTGCAATGCGCGCCACAGGATCATCTCGTTGATCGAGCCTGCGGTGGCGCACAGGAAAGAGGCCGCCGTGAAACCTGCCGCCGAGGCCGCAAAGAGATAGCGGGTGGACATCATCCGCCCCAACACGCCCGAGAGCGGGATCATGATCACTTCGGCGATCAGATAGGCGGTCTGCACCCAAGAGATCTCGTCGCTGGAGGCACCCAGCCCCGCCTGGATTTCCGTCAGCGAGGCCGAGACGATCTGGATATCCAGAATCGCCATGAACATCCCGAAGACCATCACCATGAAGGCGATCATCCTGCGGGGCGTCATCTCGGGCGCAGCATGGGCAGCGGCGGCGTTCATTGCGCGCTGGCCGTATCCGCCGCACCGGGTTCGGGCGACGTGCGCCTGTCGATTTCGATCACCGCCGAAAGACCGGCGCGCAGGCGTTCATGATCGTCCTCGGGCAGGGTGATCCGCACCGGAACCCGCTGCACGATCTTGGTGAAATTTCCGGTGGCATTATCGGCAGGCAGCAGCGAGAAGATCGCGCCCGTCGCAGGGGCCACCGAACTGACGACCCCTTCGAGCGGGTGATCCTTATCGGTATCAAGCACCACGCGGGCCTTGGCGCCGGGGGCGATGCCGGCCAGCTGGGTCTCTTTGAGATTGGCTTCCACATAGAGGCCGTGATCGGGCACGACCGCTGCGAGGGTCTCGCCGATGCTGACCAGTTCGCCCTGCTTGATCGCGATATTGGCCACGACCCCGTCGAAGGGCGCACGCAGGACCGTATGGTCCAGATCGCGCTGCGCTTGGGCCACCGCCAGTTCAAGCTCCTTGCGGCTGGAATCGCTTTCGGCCCGTTCGGCGCGCAGCACATCCACATCGGCTTCGGCTCCGGCGATGGCGGCCACTGCGGCGGTGCGATTGGCCTGTGCCGTGGCCAGTGTTTCGTTGGCGGTATCCAGATCCGCCTGCGAGGTGACGCGCCGTGCCGCCAGATCCTTGGCGCGTTTGGCATTGGTTTGCGCATTGCTCAGCGCCGCGTCGCTTGCGGCAAGCTGGGCCTTGGCTTGGGTCACGGCGGTTTCGGCGGCCGCGATCTGCGTGTCGATACGCGCCAGAGTGCGTTCCAGCGTCGGCAGTTTGGATTGCGCCAGTTCAAGCGCGATCTTGTAGTCGCCCTCGTCGATGCGCAGCAGCACATCGCCCTTATGCACATGCTGGTTATCCTGCACGGGGATTTCCGAGATATAGCCCTGCAGTTTCGATGACATCAGCGAGACATCGGCCTGCACATAGGCATCGTCGGTTTTCACCATGAACCGCCCATGTGTCCACCAGCTGATGCCGAACCAGCCGCCCGCCAGAATCGCGACCACCGCGACGCCCGTCAGGATCTTCTTTTTGCGGTTGCCGGATTTCGGGGTGCCGGAATTTGCAGTGGAATCCGGCGCGGATTTGGGATCGGAGGACATGGCAGACTTTCGGGACATATGGGCGGAACGGAGGATAAAGGGCAGGCGAAGAGATAAATCGAACCATTGGGTTCGATGTCATTAACGCAAGCCTGCTTATCAATCAAGACTTTATCGAACCGGATGGTTCGATTAATAATGGGGAAAGTTTGAGGGCCGTAATGACCGAAAAAGATTCTCCGTGCACCGGATATGCAAAGCGACATGCTGCGGGCCAAGACCCCGAAAAGCGTGAACAGATTCTGGATGGTGCCTGGGAGATGTTTCTGGAGCGCGGCTTTGACGCGACCACGATGAACAGCATCTGCAAGGCGGCGGGTGTCTCCAAAAGCACGCTTTATGTGTATTTTGCCGATAAGCAGGATCTGTTCGTGGCGCTGGTCGAGCAGCGCAAACGTATTTTTCTGGCCGGTGTCGAGGATTGTCTTGCCGGACCGGGAGGGACGCGGGACAAACTTCTGGGGGCGGCGCGCCTTCTGGCGGGGCGGCTATGCGCCGAGGATGTGGTGCGGGTGCAGCGGATCGTGATTGGTGTGGTTGAACGGATGCCCGAGCTGGGTCAGCGTTTTTACGAGGCGGGCGCGCGGAATTTTCTTGGCGTCTTCAGTCAGTGGCTGGGCGCGCAGGCGCAGGCCGGACAGCTTTCGCTGAGCGATCCGGTGATGGCCGCGCACCGGTTTTCCGAACTGGTGACGGCGGGGATCTGGCGGCAATGTCTTTTCGGATTGCGTACGGCCCCACCCAGCGACGCCGAAATCGAGCGCAACTGTCAGGAGGCGGTGCGCATCTTCCTGCTGGCCTATGGCCCGCCTGCCGTCTGACGCGGGCAGGGGCTAGATCTCAGGCGGGCGTGGTATCGATGCCGTGAAACAGCAGCATCGCCCCCGTTGTCGGTTCGGCCTGCGTAGTCGATTTCTGCATCATCGGGTGGACCTCGATGCGCAGATGATGGCCTTCGTGATCCCCTTCGGCATTGCGCGATGTCTTGGAGCTGATCACCTCGCGCGCCAGTTTCGGCAGGTCGATGAAGGACAGCTTCGGCGTGACCACCGCCAGCGGGCGGTTCACATCATGCGCTTCCAGCAGGAAATGCGCCCCGACCAGATCGCTGAAACGCCGGATGCGCAGGTCGCTATCCACGAAGATCACCCCGACGCGCAGCTTGCGCAGGACCGTGTCGGTATGCTCGTTCAGCTCGGAAAGCTTGTCGATCTGCAATTCGTGCTCTGTGCTCAGCGTCACCAGTTCTTCGTTGACCGCGTGCAGTTCCTCGTTCGAGCTTTGAAGCTCTTCGTTGGAGGCCTGCAATTCCTCGTTCGAGGCCTGTAGCTCTTCGTTGGAGGCCTGCAATTCCTCGCCGCTGGCTTCCAGACGCTCGGTCACATGCTGGAGCGTTTCCTCGGTCAGGCGCAAGTCGCGTTCCAGTTCCTGGATGCGGCGGGTCAGCAGCAGCACATCCTCGTTGAAGCTGATCGGCTTGGCAGATTTGGGCGGGGCGTCCTCCGCATCGGTCTCGCTTGCCTCGCGGAAGGTGATATCCACCAGCATGAGCCGCGAGCGGGTCAGTTGATCCAGCGGCTCGATGCGTAGCACAACCGACCGCAGGCGTCCGCCGCCCATATCCACCTTCACCTCGCGCGACGAGATATCCAGCACCCCTTGGCGCAGGCGCTCCATCCCGACCTTGATCGGGAATTGCAGATCGCGATGCACGATCTCGTCCACCGTCCATTCGGCCAGATTGTTCATCGTGTCGATAAAGGCGCTGGCGGCCCCGAACCAGCTGAGCACATGCCCGTCCGTGGTCACCAGAATGGAGGAGGGCGCGTAGCGTTTGAGCAGCGCATCATATCCCGCAATCAGCATCTCGCGATGCGACATGTCGAAGAAAGTGCTGTTGGTGGCGGCGTTGCGGCGCGGGGCAGGGCGGGCCGAGGTCACCGGCGCGCGCTCGGAATTGCGCGTGGCCGAGCCCAGCTGGTGTGACAGGATGTTCCTGTCCAGCACCCTGCGGCTGGAGGCTTTCTGGAACAGTCGCCAACGGGCATTGATCTGTTTGAATTCCGGTCCGAAGCGGCCGATCGTCTCGGACGGGCCAAGCAACAGGAACCCGTCCTTGCGCAACCCGAACAGGAACATCGAGATGATGCGCGCCTGTGGTTCTTCGTTGAGATAGATCAGCAGGTTCCGGCACGAGACCAGATCCAGATTCATGAAGGGCGGGTCACTGAGCGCGTCATGCACCGAGAAGATGATCGACTGCCGCAGCTTGGGTTCGATGATATACTGGTCGCGATGCTGGATGAAATATTTGGCCCGCAGTTCGGCGGGGACTTTGGCCACGCTGGTTTCCGAATAGATGCCCGCCGAGGCGATATCGATGGACCGGCGATGCACATCGGTGGCGATGATCCGGAATTTACGGTCAAGTCGGGCGGCTTCCAGCGCTTCGCTGAGTTCGATGGCAATCGTATAGGCCTCTTCGCCGCTGGCACAGCCCGGAATCCAGATACGCAAAGGGGCATCGTCATCGGAACGTTCTACCAACTCATCCAGCGCATCCTTGCGCAGGATGCGGATCGCTTCGGGATCGCGGTAGAATTCGGTGACGCCGATCAGCAGGTCCTGATAAAGCTCCTCCAGCGCATTCGCATCCTCGGAGAGCAGAACGCGATAGGCCTCGAGCGAGGGCAGGCCCCGCAGATGCTGGCGGCGGTCGATCCGCCGCTGCACGTTGATCGGCTTATAGGACGAGAAATCCACATGGTATTTGCGTTCCAGAAGTTTCAGGATCGCCTGCGAGGCCGATCCTTCCATCTCGGTCAGGGCACCACGGCCTTTCTTGCCCATCGTGAAGACGATAGAGATCGCCTCGGGCATCTCCTCGACCTCCAGCACGCGGTCCACCGCACCGGCTGTCAGCACCGAGCGCGGCATCGAGGAAAATGCCGCCTGTGCGGGGGCCTGCGCCAGCACCGTGGCATCGGCATTATGCAGGATTTGCGCGCCGCGGGTGCCATCGGTGCCCGAGCCGGAGAGGATGATCGCAACCGTCGCTTCGGGCGGGCGTTCTACCAGAGAGCGAAAAAGCGCATCAATCGGCATGGGCGGGCGGTGCCCTCTCTCGCCGAAGGCCGTGGTCACGAAATGGTCCCCGACCAGTTCGACCGTCTGGTTGGGCTGGTTGAGATAGATGGTGTTCGGCTCCAGCCGCATGCCGTCTTCGATATGTTCGATGCGCATCTTCGAACGGCGGCTGAGCAACTCGTCCATCATGGACCGGTAATCGGGCGATAGATGCTGGATAACGATATAAGCCCATCCTGTCGAATCGGGGCAGTTGGAGAAGAAAGCCTCCAGCGGTTCCAGCCCGCCCGCCGATGCGCCCAACGCCACAACGGGAAGAGCGTGTGAATCCCCGTGCTGAGCCTGAGATGCATCGGTCATTGTGAAGTCCTTGTCGGTCTTGAGTTAATTCAAACCGTAGCACATACTCTGCCAGCCGCAACTTTAAGGACACCCCCTTGGCCAGAATTCTTATTGCAGATGACGACGAAAACTATCTGATCGCCTTTTCGGAGGGGATGGAGGCGCTTGGTCATGAAACCGTCTGTGTGACGCAATCCGACAGGCTGCTTCCGAATCTGGAACTGGGCGGGTTCGATATCGTTTTTCTCGACGTGGTGATGGCCGGAGGCGGGGCGATCGTGGCGTTGCACAAGGTGCGTGAATTCAGCGCGAGCCTTCCCGTTGTGGTGATTTCGGGCATGCCCGAGGTGGTGGATTCGCCGATTTTCACGCTGGGTATGCGCGCGGCAAATGCGCGGGTGTCCAAATCGACATCGCTCGCTAAGCTGTCGGAACTGGTCGATGATCTCGTCAGTAAAGCGCGGCAATAACACGTATCGCGTGTAGCCACCCGCCGGTTTTGCGGCGGCGTTACAGGCGCGCATATGTCACGGGCCTATCTCAGGGGGCGCAGGCGGGAAGGATCGCATGAGACACAGAGTGCAGCTCGAAGATCGCCTGTTTGCGCGCCCGCAGATCCGCAATGTTTCCGGCGGGTCCTATGCGCTGCTGGGGGCCTGTCTGGCGCTCTGCGCCTGTGTTCTGCTTGGCGGCTATGTTCTTGACATCGCGCTTTTGCGCCAGCTTGCGCCGGGCTGGCCCGCGATGGTGCCGCAGACCGCCTATGCCCTGCTGTTTCTGGCGCTGGCCCAAGGCGGGCTGTTGCGCGGTATCGGGCGGGGGCCGGTGCTGGTGACGCTCGTGCTGGCGCTGGCAATGGCGGGGATCGGGATCGAGGACCAGTTGCATACCCTGCCGCAAACCCAGATCCGGCGGCTGTCTCTGAACCCGCTGGTGACCTCCAGCACCGGACGGATGGCCCCCGCAACCATTGCGGGCGTCTTGCTGA
Source organism: Thioclava sp. GXIMD4216 (assembly GCF_037949285.1). Taxonomy (NCBI): domain Bacteria; kingdom Pseudomonadati; phylum Pseudomonadota; class Alphaproteobacteria; order Rhodobacterales; family Paracoccaceae; genus Thioclava; species Thioclava sp. GXIMD4216. The sequence continues at coordinate 2,136,947 of NZ_CP149926.1, read as the reverse complement.
TGGTGGCGATTTTGGCATTGCAGATGGCCAGAGCCAAATGGTGCAAATGGGGCCATGCGGCGCTGGCGAGTTTCGGCATCTTTTCGTGCCTGATCGCGATGGATGCCTATTTCTTCGATGCGCCCGCCTTGTCGCGCATCACCTTCCTGTCGGCGATGGCCTTCCATACGGCTTTGGGTTTTTTTCTTTTATATGTCGCGGCTTTGCTGGCATCTCCCGAAGGAAGCTGGGTGCCCGACCTGTTTACCGACCTTCCAGGGGGGCGTATGGCGCGTTGGGTGCTGCCTTGGGCCGTAATAGGGCCTATCGCGCTTTGCTATGTCGCGCTGCGCAGCACCGAGCACGGGCTGATCTCGCCCAATTTGCGGCTCAGCAGTCTGGCCATTGTGCTGCTGCTGCTGGCGGCGGTGGCCACCCTGCGCGGGGCACGCTACCAGAATATCGCCGCGCGCAGGGCGGTCTATGAAGAGCGTCGCCTGCGCGAGGTGCTGGATGGGCTGGAAACGGCGGTCTTCGTGATTGATGCGCAGGGCGTGCTGCGGATGGTCAACCATGCCGCCGAGAAGATGGCGGCCAACGCCCCCGACACCTTCCTGCAGACGGCAGAATTCCATTCGATGCGCAACCGCCGTCCGTTGGAGGGGGACGAGCATCCCGTTACACGGCTTCTGGCGCAGGGCGGTCCGACAGAGCTGCATTGCGGCTGGATCGATGGGAGCGGTCGGGAACATGCGCTGCGGCTGTCGGTGACGCGGACCCATCCGGGGCAGGGCTTTGCCGAGCCGGTGCGGATTTTGGCCATTCAGGACCAGACCGAGGGCTGGATCCTGCGCGAGAACCTCTCGCGCACCGAACGGCTGGATGCGATCGGCCAGATGGCGGGGGGCGTTGCCCATGAAATGGCCAATATTCTGGGGGCTGCGCGCCTTTCGGTGGATACGTTGCTGCTGAAACCCGAAGAGCTTTCCGAGACGCAGCGTGGCAAGATCACGGCTATCCGCACGGTCTGCGAGCGCGGGGCCGATCTGACCGAACGGCTTTTGAACCTGACCCGAGACCGCGCCGCCGAGGACGAGACGCTGCGGCTGGACGCGAAGCTGCGCGAGGTTGCGGATCTGGCCCGCCAGACGGTTCCGGCGGCGATCCGTTTCGACCTCGATCTGGGCTGCGGGGATCTCTTCGTGCGCTGTGTGCCGCGTGATCTGGAAAGCGCGCTGCTCAATCTGGTGCTCAATGCCAGCCATGCGATCATGGAAGGGCCGGGGGCGGGCGGGATCACGCTGCGCAGCCATGCGTGCCCCGATGGTCGTGTCGCGATTTCGGTGATCGATACGGGGCCGGGCATGTCGGCGGCATTGCTCGAACATGTGCGCGAACCGTTCTACACAACGCGCGAGGCGCAGGGCGGCACCGGATTGGGGCTGCCGATGGTCGATAATTTCGCCCGTCAGTCGAATGGCCTGTTCGAGCTGCGCTCGACCGAAGGCGAGGGCACGACCGCGACGCTGGTGCTCGGGGTGGTGTCACCGGCCGATGCCGAAGCTGCCCCGCCGCAGATGCAGCTGCCGGATCTGGGCGGTCTGCGGGTGCTGGTGGTGGAAGACGACCCGCATTTCCATGATATTCTGACCCAATCCCTGCAAATGCTTTCGGCCGAGGTGCTGTCGGCCTCGTCGGCGGCGCAGGCGCTGGATATTCTGGCGCGCCAGACCCGTGTGCCAGATCTGCTGATCACCGATATCATGCTGCCGAACGGGTTGGACGGCTATCGTCTGGCCTTTGAAAGCCGCAAGATCTGGCCTGATCTGCGGGTGATCTACATGTCGGGCTATACCGACCAGATCAGCCGTTCGGGGCGCAGCGTGCAGGGGCTGTTGCTGCGCAAACCGCTGGCACTGGACAATCTGGTCAATGCCATTGCGCTGACCTTGCATAACAGGCCCGGTGATGGGCCGGGCCCGTCTGCGCCGTGACGCGCTGTTGTTTTGGCGTGCGGGGCTACTTTTGCGCAGAGGGCGTCGGTGAGGCCGGATCGTAGCGGGTGGGGGCCTGTATCAGGTCTTCGATGGACATCGGACGGGCAAACAGGAACCCCTGCGCGCGCGGACAGCCCATCGCCTTGAGCATCTGTAGCTGTTCAAGGGTTTCGACGCCTTCGGCCACCACCTCGTAGCCGCATTTCCGTGCGATCAGCAGGATGGCTTCGGCAATCGCGCCCCCCGAGCTGCTTTGCGACAGCTTGGCGCAGAAAGACCGGTCGATCTTGAGAATATCCACCGGCCAGTTGTCCAGATGGCGCAAGCCCCCATAGCCCGTGCCGAAATCATCCAGCGCCACTTTCGCGCCCCTTGTGCGCAATTCCAGCAACGACCGCAGGATCTGCCCCGAGCGTTCGTCCAGCATGACCTTTTCGGTGACCTCGATGGTGATCATGCTCCAGTCCAGATGGTGCCGGTTCAGCATGGACTGGACATCGAAGACGAATTCGGGGTTCAGCAGGTCGAAGGCGGTCAGGTTGATCGAAAGGGAGGCGGGGCGGGCGCCGCGCTGACCCAGACCGGCCTCGTTATAGGCCATCAGCGCGCGTTCGAGCACCGTGCGGGTCAAGGTCTCGGCAAGGCGGTAGTCCTTGAAGATCGAGGCGAAAGCATCGGGCAGCAGGATGCCGCGCTGCGGATCGCACCAGCGGGCCAGAACCTCATAGCCTTGCACTTCGCCCGTCCCGCTATCGACGATTGGCTGGAAATAGGGTTCCAGCCGGTGGGCCCCGATTGCCTCGTCAAAGCGGCGCCCGATGGCACGCGAATTGAAGCGTTCGTGATGGCTGGGCGAGAAGATGGTATTGACCGCGCGCCCTGCATGTTTCGAGGCATAGAGCGCGCTATCGGCCAGTTCGAACAGGTGACTGAAGCTGCGCCCCTGCGACGGAAACAGGCTGGCCCCGATGCTGACCCGCCCCAGATCCGCTTTTCCCAGCATGGCCGCACCCCGCTGCACCGCCGAACGGCAGCGCGACAGAAGCGTTTCCAGATAGTTCGACGAGGTCCGACCCGTTTCGACGAAAATCCCGAATTCATCCCCGCCGACACGCCCCACGATCGCAGGCGGAGGGAAGGCCGACGTGATGGCGGAGGCGATGATGCGCAGATATTTGTCGCCGAAACTATGGCCGTAAATATCGTTGATCGACTTGAAATGGTCGATGTCGAGCATGATGAACGCCCCCTGCGCCTCTTTGGCATTCAGAAGGTCCAGCCGCATCGCGACCTTGCGCTCGAACGAGCAGTGGTTCTCGACCTGCGTCAGCGGATCGACCTCGGCCTCGCGTTCCAGCCGTTTCGCGCGGCGCTGTGCGGCCTGATAGCTGTTCTGGAGCGCCTGCTTTTCCAGATGCACGGCCAGCGTATGCGCCAGAAGCTGGGCGGTGGTGTCAAGCTGTTCGGCGCGATAGGCGCAGGCGGGGGCGCTGGTCGGAAAGGCGGTGCTGAGCCCCCCGAGCCGCCGCCCCGTTTCGCTGAACAGCCCGTGGCTGTAGAACACGTAGTCCTCGGTGCTGCAGCTATAGGGCGGGGTTGCGCGCCCGTGCAGATGGGACTGTGCCGTGACCTCTTCCAGCCCGAAGCTGAGCGCATCCTCTTGGGTGGTGCGGCCCTCGGTGAAGCCCTCGGTGCGGCTTTCGGCGGGGCTGTCCTGCGCAAGGGTGACATGCGCGCGCGTGGCCCCTGTCAGACGTTGCGCCAGCGCCGAGAGGTCTTGCAAAAGTAATGGGGAACTGTCCGTCGCGTCCAGCGTCGCGTCCTGCTTTTCCTGCCAATGGGCTGCGCGCAGGTTCCGCATTTCCAATTCGTGCAACTGATAGGTCCCTCGCGTCTGCGCAGGCGGAAAAGGCTGACCGACCATCGTGACCGAAATGGGGGCTGTCCCGCGAGATTTATGTGCCATCGCAATGTCCTAAGCAAGAAAACCGATCAGACTGGTCAAACGCATCCACAGGGAGAAAATGGTCAAATTTTGATTTATGATTAACTCAACTTTAAGGTGATCACGCTTCTTGGCGCTTCGTCAATCATTTTCCGCATTCTGCGGATTTTTTTGCCCTAAAGGCCGAATATTGCGTAATTTTACAGCCAGTTGCGGGGGCGGGGTGTCGCCTCCTGCGCCCCAAAGCCGTCTTCAGGCCATTCATAGGGGACAAAGATCCTCGGGGGGAGGCAAAGCGACACGGGCAAAGACGGCAGGCCTTGTGCCCGCGCACGCCATCGCGCAAGCTGCGAGGGGATTTAGCGTAGAAAGAGCCGCCAATGCCGATCAAGACCCGTTTTGCCGAGATGCTTTCGGAAATCACAGCATGGCGGCATGACTTCCACCAGCATCCTGAACTGTTGTTCGATGTTGGACGCACGGCTGGGCGGGTTGCCGCGCTTTTGCGCGAGTTCGGCTGCGACGAGGTGGTCGAGGGCATCGGTCGCACAGGTGTGGTCGGGGTGATCCACGGGCAGTCCACTCAGGCGCAGGGACCTCGCGCAGAGCGTGCCATCGGGCTGCGCGCCGATATGGATGCATTGCCGATCCTTGAACAGGCCGATGTGCCCTATGCCTCGACCGTGAAGGGCAAAATGCATGCCTGTGGCCATGACGGGCATACCGCCATGCTTTTGGGGGCCGCGAAATACCTGTGTGAAACGCGGCAGTTTGCAGGGCGCGCCGTGGTGATTTTCCAGCCCGCCGAGGAAGGGGGCGGTGGCGGCCTTGAAATGTGCCGCGACGGGCTGATGGACCGCTTCGGCATCGAGGAGGTCTATGCCATCCATAATATGCCGGGCATCCCCGTGGGCGAATTCGCTATTTGCGATGGTCCGATCATGGCGGCTTGCGACCAGTTCGATATCCGTGTGCTCGGGCGGGGCGGGCATGCCGCGACCCCGCATGATGCGGTGGATGCGGTGGTTGTCTCGGCGCAGATCATCATGGCGCTCCAGACCATCGCCTCGCGCAATGTGAACCCGCATGATCAGGTGGTGGTCTCGACCTGCGCGGTCAAATCCGACAGCTCGGTGCATAATGTCATCGCGCAGGAGGTGAAGCTGCGCGGCACCGTGCGCACCATGCGCCCCGAGTTGCGCGATTATGTCGAAGCGCGCCTGCACCAGATCGTGACCGCCACCGCAGAGGCCTTCGGGGCGCGGGCCGAGATCCATTATGACCGCGGCTATCCCGTGACCTCGAACCCGCCCGAATATGCCGCGCTTGCCGTGCAGGGCGCGCGCGGGGTCACCGATAAGGTCAATCCGGATGTCACCCCGATGATGGGGGCCGAGGATTTCAGCTATATGCTCGAAGCCCGTCCCGGCGCCTATATCTGGCTGGGCAATGGCGATAGCGCGATCCTGCATAGCCCCGATTACATCTTCGATGACCGTGCCTTGCCTTACGGGGCGAGCTGGTTTGTCGAAATGGTCGAGACCCGTCTGCCGGTTTGACGTGACGGGTCTGGCGTGACGGGGATGACCTGACGGGTCCGGCATGCGGTCGGCGCAGCGCCGGTGTCGGGCTTACAACAGAGGGCGCGTGACCTTTTGCGGCAGGATGATATCCTGCGCGCGGGCTAGCTTTTCGGGGTCGGGCAGGGTCAGCCAGCCCCGCTTCCATTCGGCCAGTTTCTCGCGCCGCAATCTGGCCAGCGTCTTGTTGGTATGCACCAAAGACATCCCCAGCGCGTCGGCCAGATCCTGCTGCTTCCAGGGCATCGGCACGGTCGGTCCTTTCAGACCCCGTTCCGTTCCGGGGGCGGCAGAGCGCGAAGGCTCCAGCTCGATCTGGCGCAGGAAGATCTGCAAAAGCGCCCAGGCGATGCGGCTTGTGGCTTCACGCTGACCGATGGCGGCAAGGCTTTCGCCAAGGAAATGCTCCTCGCGGGCGGCCAGCCATGTCACGGTAAAGGCGCGTTCGGGCTGTGTGCGCATCAGATCCCAGAAGGCGCTGCGATCGAACACGCATAGCCGCATGTCGGAAGAGCTTTCGAAGCCGTGGCACATTTCGCCCATCACAGCGGTCTGCAGCCCGACGAAATCGCCGGGAAACACGAAGTTCAGCACCTGACGGCTGCCGTCGGGCAGGGTCTTGTAGCGCATCCCCAGACCCTCAAGAACGGTATACATCTGCGGGCTTGCCGCGCCTTCAAGCATCACCGTCGTGCCCGCCGCTACACTCATCTCTCCGGCCTTGAACCGCTCCATGAACGCGATTTCCTGATCGGAGAATGTCTCGAAACAGTCCTTCTTGCGGAGCGGGCAATCGGTGCAGGCGGTGCCATGCCCCGAACGCGGGCTTGCTGGTGTGGCGGATGACATGTTCTTTCCCTCGTGACCTATGTCTTGAGACAAGCCGCAAAGGAGGGGTTGGTTCCCTGTCTAGCCGCCGGTATGGCTCATATGGCGCGACATCTGCCCCGCGACCTGCTGGCGCGAATAGTCGAAATCGTGGCCCTTGGGTTTGCGGGCAATGGCGTCGCGGATGGCAGCGATCAGGGGGGCATCCGCGTGGTCGGCGCGCAGGGGCGCCCGCAGATCGGCGCGGTCCTCCTGACCCAGACACATATACAGCTCGCCCGTGCAGGTGACGCGCACCCTGTTGCAGCTTTCGCAGAAATTATGGGAGAGCGGTGTGATGAAGCCGATTTTCTGACCGCTCTCGCGCAAGCGGACATAGCGCGCAGGCCCACCCGTGCTCTCGGGCAGGTCGGTCAGTGTGAACCGCTCGGCCAGACGGGTGCGCAGCGCCGAAAGCGGCCAGTACTGGTCCAGCCGCAGGTCTTCGCCCATCTCGCCCATCGGCATGACCTCGATGAAGGTCAGGTCGAACCCCTCGTCGCCGCACCATTTTACCAGATCGAACAGCTCTGCCTCGTTGAACCCTTTCAGAGCGACGGTGTTGATCTTGACCCGTAACCCCGCCGCTTTGGCGGCCTGTAGCCCTTCGAGAACCTGCTCAAGCCGCCCCCAGCGGGTGATCTGCGCAAATTTCTGCGGATCAAGCGTATCAAGCGAGACATTGATCCGGCGCATCCCCAAGGCGGCCAGCTCTGTGGCATGCCGCGCCAGTTGCGAGCCATTGGTGGTCAGCGTCAGCTCGTCAAGCGCGCCGGTGTCGAGATGGCGGGCAATCGCGCGGAAAAAGGTCATGATATCGCGCCGCACCAAAGGTTCGCCCCCCGTGATGCGCAGCTTGCGCACGCCCAGCCCGATGAACGCCGAGCAGAGCCGGTCAAGCTCTTCAAGGCTCAGTAGATCGCGCTTGGGCAGGAACTGCATATGCTCGGCCATGCAATAGGTGCAGCGGAAATCGCATCTGTCGGTCACTGAAACCCGCAGATACGAGATAGGCCGTGCAAAAGGGTCTATGAGAGGCGCATGTGTCATGTCCGAAATCTAGGTTTGCCAGCGGCATTGAGCAAGCGGTCTCTGGGATTTGCGCAATGCGATTTGCCCAAGGAATTCCCTTGCGCTAGCTATACGGGCGTGACCTGCGGCAATGGCTTCGGGAACACGCTGTATTTTTATAAAAGGATGGGTGCATGATGGCGAGGCAGCGGACGCAGGAACGGGTCTGGGGGCAGACCGTGCGGTTGAAACAGGGGCTGGTGGTGCTGGTTTGCGGCCTTGGCCTGAGCGCCTGTTCCCAGTTGGGCGGCCATACGGACCCGGCGGCTGCACCGGGGACGGGGCTGATCAAAAGCCCCATTCCGCAGGGGGTGGCCCATACGGCTCAATCGCTGGATCAGGCCAGCGCGGGCGAGCGCGCGGCGGCGATGGCAACCAGCACCGGCGGCACCAAGCTTGGCACGACCGTGGCCAGCCTCGGCGACCCGACCCAAGCCGGTTTCTGGCTGAAGACCTCTTTGGTGAAAACCCAGACCAAGGGCCGGGTCACATTGTCGAACGGCAAATCCGTGCAGGTGATGCTTCTGCCCGCCGAAGATGGTGCCAGCCAGCTTTCGCTCTCGGCGCTCCGGATGCTGGATGTCTCGCTTACCGACCTGCCGACCCTGACGGTCTATGCGCTGTAATCCGCATTGGCGAGGGGGGTGCTGACCCGCGACCGGCCCGTCGGAGGATGGGCCGGTTTTTTATTTGCCAAAACCCGTGTGGAAACTTGCCTATAATTTTCAAACCGTTGCTGAAAAAGAGGCAGTATTAGTGTCCTATATTTGAATGTTTCCGCAAACATACTGCGGTCTATGGTCGCAATCAAAAAAATATATGGCAACCATGCTGTCCATTTATGGATTGCAGGTGAATTTGAAATGCACCGCAAGATGCTGAAAAATATATGAAATTATTCAGTATGCCTTGGTATGCAGAGGTATGCCTTTGTATTCCGGGGTGAAACGCTCTTCTTTTCAAGGATTTCGACTATAGGGGCGCTTGTGAAACAATCTTGCGCAGTCTAATCCTTTTGCAGGGCGTGTCGCTTTGGGCATGTCGTCTATTGACCTGACACCGCGTCAAAAGGGGGGATCAACTTGAAGATCGGTGCTCCAGAGGAGATTTATTCGGGGGAATCGCGTGTTGCGATGACGCCGGATTCCGCGCTCCAGCTGCAAAAGCTGGGCCATGAGTGTTTCATTCAATCGGGGGCCGGCATCAAGGCGGGCTTTACCGATGCGGCCTATACGGCTGCCGGCGTCACCGTTATCGAGGGCGCCGAGGCGCTGTTCGACGCGGTTGATTTCGTTGTCAAGGTGCGTCCGCCGGAGGAGGCGGAGCTGTCGCGCCTGAAGACGGGTCAGACGCTGATTTCGTTCTTCTATCCGGCGCAATCGCCGGAGATGCTGGAAAAAGCCAAGGCCACCGGCGCGAATGTGATCGCAATGGATATGGTGCCGCGGATTTCGCGCGCGCAGAAGATGGATGCGCTGTCGTCCATGGCCAATATCGCGGGCTACCGCGCGGTCATCGAGGCGGGCAATAACTTCGGGCGCTTCTTCACCGGTCAGGTGACGGCAGCGGGTAAGGTGCCGCCTGCCAAGGTGCTGATCGTGGGCGCGGGTGTGGCAGGTCTTGCCGCCATCGGGGCCTCGACCTCGCTCGGCGCGATCACCATGGCCTTTGACGTGCGTCCCGAAGTGGCCGAGCAGATTGAATCCATGGGCGCGTCCTTCGTCTATCTGGACTTCGAGGAAGCCCAGACCGATGGCGCGGCGACGGGCGGCTATGCGGCCCCGTCTTCCCCCGAATTCCGCGAAGCGCAGCTGAAGAAATTCCGCGAGCTTGCGCCGGAAGTCGATATCGTCATCACCACCGCCCTCATCCCCGGTCGTGATGCGCCGGTGCTCTGGACCAAGGATATGGTCGAGATGATGAAGCGCGGCTCGGTGATCGTGGATCTGGCCGCCGAGCGTGGCGGGAACTGCGAGCTGACCGTCAAGGACGAGCGGATTGTCACCGAGAATGGCGTGACCATTCTTGGCTATACCGATCTGCCCTCGCGGATGGCGACGCAATCCTCGACGCTTTACTCGACCAATATCCGCCATATGCTGGCCGATCTTACGCCGGAAAAAGACGGTGTCATCAACCATAACATGGAAGATGACGTGATCCGTGGCGCGACCGTGGTTCATCAGGGCGAGATCACCTTCCCGCCGCCGCCGCCCAAGGTGAAGGCGATTGCCGCGCAAAAACCGAAGGAAAAGGCCAAAGAGCTGACGCCCGAGGAATATAAGGCGCAGGAAAAGGCGGCCTTCCGCAAGCAGACCATGTCTCAGGTCACGCTGCTGGTGGCGGGCACCGTGCTGCTGCTTCTGGTGGGCGCGGTCGCACCGGCCAGCTTCATGGCGCATTTCGTGGTCTTCGTGCTGTCGTGCTTTGTGGGCTTCCAGGTCATCTGGAATGTCTCGCACAGCCTGCATACGCCCCTGATGGCGGTCACCAACGCGGTTTCGGGGATCATCATCCTTGGCGCGCTGTTGCAGATCGGCGCGGGCACGCAGGTCTCGGGCGGCTGGCTTGTGGTGATCCTCTCGGCCATCTCGATCCTGATTGCCACGATCAACATCGTCGGCGGCTTCCTGGTTACGCGCCGGATGCTTGCCATGTTCCAGAAGTCGTAAGGGGGTGGGATCTATGGATATCGCTCTGATCTCGGCCGCCTATATCGCGGCGGCCATCCTGTTCATCCTCTGCCTTGGTGGCCTCTCGGGGCAGGAAAGCGCCAAGCGCGCTGTCTGGTATGGCATCTCGGGCATGGCTCTGGCCATCATTGCGACCGTTTTCGGTCCGGGTGTGGGCTTCTACTGGCTGATCCTGCTGATGCTGATCGTCGGCGGCGGCATCGGTGCGCAGCTGGCGCGTAAGGTGGAAATGACCGCCATGCCGCAGCTTGTGGCGGCGCTGCACAGCTTCGTGGGTCTGGCCGCTGTCTTTATCGGCATCAATACCCATATCGTGCTGGCCTCGGTCATGCCGATCATTCTGGAACATGCCCAAACCGGCGTAATGCCCACCGCTTATGAGCAACTGTCGGGCTTTGCCGCGATTGTGGCGCATAAGTCGATGGCCGAGGTGAATATCCTCAAGGTCGAGACCTTCCTTGGCGTGTTCATCGGCGCGGTCACCTTCACAGGGTCCATCGTGGCTTTCGGCAAGCTTGCAGGCAAGATCGACGGCAAGGCCAAGAAACTTCCGGGTGGCCATGTTCTGAACGCCGGTGCGGCGATCCTGTCGCTGGCGCTTCTGCTGTGCTACATGGGTGGCTCGGGGGCTTGGACGCTGATCCTGATGGCGCTTTTGGCCTTCTTCATCGGCTATCACCTGATCATGGGCATCGGCGGCGCCGATATGCCGGTGGTGGTGTCCATGCTCAACAGCTACTCGGGCTGGGCGGCCTCGGCCATCGGCTTCTCGCTTGGCAATGACCTGCTGATCGTCACCGGTGCGCTGGTGGGCTCTTCGGGCGCGATCCTGAGCTACATCATGTGTAAGGCGATGAACCGCTCCTTCGTGTCGGTGATCCTTGGCGGCTTCGGCACGACCACGGGCCCCGCGATGGAAGTCGAGGGCGAGCAGATCGCAATCGACGCCGGTGGTGTGGCGGATGCGCTGCATGATGCCGATAGCGTCATTATCGTGCCGGGTTACGGGATGGCCGTGGCGCAGGCGCAAAACGCCGTGTCCGAGCTGACCAATATGCTGCGCTCGCGTGGGAAGACCGTGCGCTTTGCGATCCACCCCGTGGCAGGCCGCCTGCCGGGTCATATGAACGTGCTCTTGGCGGAAGCCAAAGTGCCCTATGACATCGTGCTGGAGATGGACGAGATCAATGACGACTTCCCCTCGACGGATGTGGTTATCGTCATCGGTTCGAATGACATCGTGAACCCCGCCGCCCAGGAAGACCCGAATTCCCCCATCGCGGGCATGCCGGTTCTGAAGGTCTGGGAAGCGAAACAGGTGTTTGTGTCCAAACGCGGACAGGGCACCGGTTATTCGGGCATCGAGAACCCGCTGTTCTATAAGGAAAACACCCGCATGTTCTACGGCGATGCCCGTAAGTCGGTGGATGAACTCCTACATATGATGAAAGCCTGATCAGGCAGGAAAAGGCCCCGAGGTTTCTCGGGGCCTTTTTCATTGGTGATGCGCGTCAAGCCTGTCCAGCACTAAGGGCTGTAGCTGATCCAGAAGCGCATCCAGATCGCGGCGGAAGTCGCCCATCGCCGCTTCGGTCGCTGCGCGGTCGAAGGGCTGGGCGGTGCCAAGCGCCACAATTCTGGCGCGCGCCTTCAGCACCTCTTGCAGGGCAGGGGTCAGGGTCTCGCGGTTCTCGGCCAGAGCGTCCCGCAGATCGCGCCGGATCTCGCGCGGGAAGATCACCGCCTCGCCCACGGGGCCGGTCAGCTGGGCGCGCAGCGACATCAGCCGCAGCCCCGCGCCGATCGCCAGCGCATTGCCCAATAAAGACACCGCCAGTACGCAAATCAGAACCTTGCGCTGCATCAGAAGCCTCCCGGCGGCAGGCTGCCGGTAATCAGCGCCAGGGCCAGATCATCGCCGAAGAGCGGCCCGATCACGCCCCAGCCAAGGGCGAGCGCCACAATCAGCGCGCCACCGAAGCCAAGCGTAACGGGCAGGGGGCGGATGAGAACCTCGGCCAGAGGCGGTCTGTGCGGCGTCTGTCGGGCGATTTCGCTCAGCACGGTGCGCGACAGTCGGGGGAGGTCTACGGGTGTCGCCTGCATCAGTTCGATCACGCGCGCGTCGATGTCTTCGGTGTCTTGCGTCATGGATCGATCTCCTTGAGTTGGTCGCGCAGTCTGGCGCGGGCGCGGATCAGCAGTTGTTCGACAGCCCCCGTCGACAGCCCCATGATCTGGGCAATCTCTCGGGTGCTCAGCTCGCCACTGGCGCGCAGCAAAAGCGCGCGCCGCTGGCGGTCGGGCAGATGGTGCAGGGCGGCTCGCGTCAGCCCCAGCCGCTGGCGCATCGCCAGATCATATTCGGCAGGGGGATGGTCATCGACCGGGTCGGGGGCTGCGTCAAGCCCCAGAAAGTGCCGGACCCCCAGACGCCGGTTGCGGTCGGTGCAATGGTTGGCGGCAATGCGGTAGATCCAAGTCGAGACGGCGGCCCGCGCAGGGTCATAGCGGGAGGCTTTCTGCCAGACGCGCAGGAACACCTCCTGCACAACGTCCTCGGCCTCTTCGGGGCGGCGCAACATAGCGGCGCTGAACCGCGTTACTCCGGGGCCGAAGCGCTGCATCAGGCGCTGCAGGGCCTGCCGGTCGCCCTGCGCCAGTGCGGCCATCAGCGCGACCCATTCGGTTTCGGGGCGGTTGTCGGCCTGTGTCACGCGGGCCTCCTTCCGCCCGATCCCTGCCTGCAACCGGATTGGATCGCAGGCAGGAAGGAAGGGCAAGCGTGATCAGCGGGTGACACTGATCTTGCGGCTTGTCTGGCCGGTTTCGCCATTCGTGCCGGTCGCCGTAACGGTGGTTTCGGTGCCGGTGCCGTCGCTGCTACGGGTGCGCGTTTTCGAGGCGGTCTGCCCCGTCGGGCTGGTCGCCTTGGTGGTCGTGGTGCATTTGGCCTGACCGTTTTCACGCACGCAGTCGCGGTCCTTGGTGACGGTGCTGCCTTTGCCGGTCTGCACGGTGACGCTTTGCGCCTGCGCGGTGGCGGCCATCGTGAACAGGCCGAGCGAGGTCAGCAAAACAGGGAGAAGTTTCATAGCAAAATCCTTTTGCGGGGGAGAAAACAGAGCATGACAGCTCCGTTGTTAAAATGACGCAGGCGAGAGGCCTGCAGGAAGGCGGGCGATCAGGCGCGCCAGTTCTGCCGCGCTGAGATGTCCGTCGCTGTTGCGGTCGGCACGGGTAAAGCCCTGTGTCTGTGCCTTAAACTCGGACCAGTCCACAAATCCGTCGCGATTTGTGTCACGTTTCATCAGACGCTGGCCATCCGCATGCTGCCCGCGGGCCTGTGCGGCCTGCGCCACATCCTGCGCGCGGATTTTTCCATCCTGATCGCGATCGATCCCGTTGAAGATCGTGCGGCGCAGGGCGTCGAATTCCGCCAGATCCAGCCTCCGGTCCTGATTGCGGTCATAGCGATCAAGGATCTGGGCGGCGCGGGCCATATCTGTGTCGGGGCTGGCTTCGGCCAGCGGGGCGAAAAGGGCAAACAGGCAGGACATCACAAGCGATGAGGGGCGTGACAGGCGGCAGGTCATGGCGGTCTCCGGCAAACTGGCGATGTCTTCCTTTACGCAATCCGCGCGCGGTCCCTACGCGTGCCAGCGGAAAAACTGTTGCGGCATACGAATGTATGCTAATAAATATATGATATTAATGCAAAAAATTATTTACAGGCGGGTGTGATTGAGGCAGGCTCCGACGGTCGTAACCAGGAATGACTGTCATGCCCATGCCTCCGGTCGAAGACCATCCGCAGCGCTACCCGATGGTGGCAGAGCTTCATGCGCGCCCCTTTCCCAAGATATCGGTGCCCTCGCATGTGGTCTATCTGGCGGTGAAAGAACCGCTGGGGGCGGCATCGCGTTCGCGGGCGGCAGATATGGAACATCTATGTGATCTTCTGGACCGGCATGGCGCGCCGCTGCCTCCCGAAGGGGCCACCCACCATGCGGGAAATATCGGGCGATACCGGCTGTCTTGGGAAAGCCATACAGAGTTTGTCAGCTATCTTGCGCAGTCCGACGGGGTATCACAGCGCCCCTTCGATCCTGCGGAAACGGCGGTTTTCCCCGAGGACTGGCTTAGAACGGCCCCCGGAAAGCGTCTGGTGGCCGTGCATATCCGCATCAAGGAAATGCCCGAAGATCCGGGGCAACTGGCCAAGATGGTCGATGACTGGTTCGTACCGGAAAATCTGGTCTGCACCTGGGTTGTGGATGAGGCGATCGCTTTGGCGGGCGATTTCCGCATCGATGCGGCAGGGCAGATGCGTTTTGCGCTTTTCGTGCGGCCCGGAACGGGGCCGGGTCGGGTCGGGAGGGTGGTCCAGCGGCTCTGCGATCTGGAGGCCTATCGCGCGATGTCCATGCTGGGGCTGTCGCGCGCGCGCGAGCTGACCGCGCGGCTTAACAGCCTTGATCCGGCCCTGTCCTCGCTGATCGCATCCATGCGCGATGCCGATACCACGCCCGAGAAGGTGTTGAACGCGTTGCTCGATATCTCCTACGAGCTGGAGATGCTGGCGATGCATCTGTCCTTCCGTTTCGGGGCGACCCGCGCCTATGCCGCCTTGGTGCGCGAGCGGGTCGAGATGCTGCGCGAGACACGTTTTGCGGGGCGGCAGAAGCTGGGCGAATTCGTCTCGCGCCGTTACGATCCGGCGATCCGCACCGTCTTTGCCGCCGAGCAGCGGCTGAATGCGATGCTGGAACGTGCCGGTCGCGCCGCCGAATTGCTGCGCACACGGGTGGATGTGGACCGTTCGGCGCAGAACCAGAAGCTGTTGGAAAGCATGGATCGCCGTTCGGATCTGCAGTTGCGCTTGCAGCATACGGTCGAGGGGCTATCGGTGGTGGCGATCAGCTATTACGCCGTCAGCCTGTGCGGATATCTGGCCTATCCGCTCGCCAAGAAGCTGGGCATGGGCAAAGAGATGATGGTTGCGGGGCTGACGCCACTGGTTGTGCTGGCGGTCTGGCTGATGCTGCGGCGGATCAAGAAAGGCATGGGCGCGCATTGACGGGCTTGCGGATAGCAAGGCCGAGATCGGGAGGGGGCGGTTTGGCACGGACCTGCTTTGGCGCGCGCCAATCCGGCTGATACCCTCACGGTCCCGTTCAGCGTCGAACAGGCCGATCCAGGCCCCCAGTCCGCGCGGGCCCGCGCTGTCATTAAAGGCGCAGGCTCATTTCGTTGTTTCGCACGTTCCACAGGGGCCCGCGATCGATCCTGCATCGGGGTAGGCTGCTCTCGCTTTGATGGGCCGTGGTAATGCCGCGGGGGGGGGCTCTCCCGTAGCGGTGGCCGTTTTGACACGGCACCGGCTGACCAGTTCCGGAGGGTCTTGCTCAGGGTAAGGCGGCGGTATCGGCGGGCAGAGGCGGGGGGGAAGGCAGAGGCGGGAGCAACGGCACGGGCAAGGAGACGGGCAGTGAAACGGTGCCAAGCGCAGGCGGTCTGTCGGCGTCGGTCCGCACTGAGGGCGCGGGGGCGGGGTCTGCCTGTTGTGCGGGAAGAGCATCGGCGGGCGGTCTTGCCTCCTGTGCGTCGGGAAGGCGCAGACCCAGTATGGCCTCTGCTGCGCGGTCATAGTTTTTGTCCAGATGATGGCCCCCTTCGAAGGCCAGCGCCGTAACCGAGGGGCTGGCAGGGCAGGCGCTGTATTGGTCTTTGCGCCCGTACAGGCAGAGCACATGCAGGGACGGCGGCAGTGCCTCCAGGGCCGCGACCACATCGCGGCTGCCGGTCTTCTGGCCAAGCCATCCCCCCATGACCACCTCGAAGCCGGTATGGGTTTCGGGCGAAAGCAAGGCCAGCCCCAACACGTTCTCGCGCAGCGTCGCGGGCAGCAAGGGCGCATAGAACGGGGTGACATTCGCCCCCAGCGAAAATCCCACCAGAATGACGTTCTGCGTGCCGAAACGGGCCGCAAAATGCGAGTGGATGCGGGTCATATCGGCGGCAATCCGGTCCGGGCTGCGTTCCTGCCACAGATAACGCATGGTTGAAATCCCGATGACAGGTAGCCCGTTCTGTGCCAGCCGGTCTGCGATTTCCTCGTCGAAATTGGCCCAGCCGCCATCGCCCGACAGGAAAATCACAAATGCCTCCGGTGGGGTGTCCGCAGCGCTATGATCGGTGGCCGCTTCGGGCAGGTGGAGAGTGATCGGCAGATCCTGGAGATCCTGTGCACGGGTGCCGGTGTCAAAGGCGTGATCGGTTCCTGCCAGCGCCAGATAGGCCTGCACCAGCGCCGCGTTACGGGCCTCGGTGCTGTCCTCGGCGGGCGGGTAGAAGCGCACACCACGCACCGCCTGTAGCACCGAGGCCGCGTCGGTTGCGGCATCATGCCAACGCAGCACCGTCTTGCGGCCCGCTTCGGGCAGGGCGGTCTGACAGGTATCGGGCAGATCCCTGTGCAGATCCTGCGTCACGATCCCCTTGAACTGGTCGGGGCGGGTGGCGGCCGCCAAGCGCGCAAGGGCCGTCCCCTCTCCGATGCCAAGCAGGACCGGGGCACGGGGCGCGGCTTCCCGCCGCTTGCCGATTTCCTGTGCGATATATAGCAGGGCGTCGGTTGCCTGCTGGCAGCCGCCCCCGAGATCCAGAAGCCAGTCCGGATCGATGGTAATGACAAGCGTATGCATGTCCGCCAGTGTCCGGGCAATCGTTTCGCTCCGGCCTGCCGTGGCATCCGCCGCCCCGCCCGCCAGTAACAGCGCGGTCGAACGGATGTCGTCCTGCGGCTCGGCAATCGAGGTGACCGCCAGAAACAGCGCGCTGCTTTGCGGTTGTGCCATTGCGCGCAGACCACCGAAGATCATCAGGCCCAGCAGCAGGGTCAGCATCAGCCCCGGCCTTACTATCAGCGCGCGGCTTGGCGCAGGGGGCAACAGGCGCAAGACAGAACGGGTGGGGAAAGGCGAATGCGGCATCAAGTGGTCTCCTGCAATGGGCAAAGCTATAAGCGGCAAACCCTGATGAGCGGTTAAACCCTCGGAGGAAAACCGCACCGATGGCGGCCAAGGCTGGCATGGGGGGCCGAAAACGGGTAGAGCGCGGGCAAGGCCCCCCGCGATATCCGTAGGTTTGCGGTATCCGGTCAGGGTCCGAGGAGGATGATATGCGCAAACTCGATCTGCCCGAACGTGCTGGCTGGCGCGATATGGCCAAAGAGGTGGGGTTCACCTTTGCCGATATGCATGGCGAACCCTATTGGGACGAAAGCTCGGCCTATGAATTCACGCTGCGCGAGATCGAGGACCGCATCGAGGACCCTGCCACCGAGCTGCACGCGATGTGCCGCGAGGCGGTGGACCGGATCGTGAATTCGGAGGAATTGATCGGGGTCATGGGCCTGCCCGAGGCGCATTGGGATCTGGTCCGCAATAGCTGGCGCGACGGGCAGCCCGAACTGTATGGCCGTTTCGATCTGGCCTATGACGGCAAGGGACCGGCCAAGATGCTGGAATATAACGCCGATACGCCCACCTCTTTATACGAGAGCGCGGCCTTCCAGTGGCAATGGCTCGAAGAGCAGATCGCGGCGGGCGTGCTGGCGGAGGACGCCGACCAGTTCAACGGCATCCACGAGGCGCTGGTCGAGCGGTTCCGCGCCCTGTTTGCGCCCAAGACGGACCTGCATTTCACCGCGATGGGCGGCAATCCCGAGGATTATGCCACGGTCGAGGCGCTGGGTTGGGCCGCGCGCGAGGCGGGTCTGGGGGCGCATTACTGTGATCTGGAAAAGATCGGGCTGAGCGAAGAGCAGCAGTTTCTTGATGACGAGGATCGGGTGATCGGCACGCTGTTCAAGCTGTATCCGTGGGAAGATCTGCTGCGCGAGGACTATGCCCAGTATCTGGCAGGGTCGGGGGCACAGTTTATCGAACCCGCTTGGAAGGCGCTTGTCTCCAATAAGGCCATCCTGCCGATGCTCTGGTATTTCTTCGAGGGCCATCCCAATCTGCTGCCCGCCTATTTCGAGGAGGATGTGCGCGAGGGGCTGGCCGGAAAGGGCCGCCCCGCTCCCGAGATTGCCGAAAGTTTCGCCCGCGCGCATGGCCAGCTTCTGCGGGGCTATGTCACCAAACCGATTTTCTCGCGCGAGGGCGCATCGGTGCATATCATCGAGGGCAGCAAGGTCGAGACGTCGCAGCAGGACGGCTATGCGCAATATCCCCGCATCGTGCAGGCCTATCAGCCCTTACCGGAATTTTCAGGCTTCCGACCGATTATCGGGGCCTGGATCGTGGGCGGGGACTGCGTGGGGATGGGGCTGCGCGAGGATCGCTCGCGGATCACGCAAGACCTGTCGCGCTTCAAGCCGCATTTCATTCGGGGCTGATGCGCCCGTAGCTGCGGTGCCGATGCCGCGGACCTGTGATATGGGGCCTTATGCCGTGCGTGCTCGGGGCTCCGATACTGTTTGATGAAGGACCAGATTGATGAAGAAACGCTCACGCTATGTTGCCCTGACCATCATGGGGGCTGCCGCCTTTACGCTGGCGGGGTGCAAGGAGGAAAAGGTCGATGCACAGGCTTTCCCCGATCTGGCCTCTTGCGAGCAGGCGGCAGGCGCGGGGGGCGACTTCACCGCCGAGCAATGCCGCACCGCTTTTGCCCAGGCGCAGGAGCTGAACGTGGAATCCGCCCCGCGCTATGACAGCCTGCAGGTCTGCGAAGAGCAGCACGGGGTCGGGAATTGCGGCAGCGAAGAAGAGGCCACGGGGCATCAGGGCAGCGGTATGGGCGGGATCTTCATGCCGCTTCTGGCAGGCTATCTGATCGGCAATATGCTGGGCGGGCGCGGCTCGGCGCAGCCTTTGTATCGTAACGGGCAGGGAGGCTATACCAATGCCGACCGCTCGGCCAGCTTCTCGACCAATAACGGCAAGGCCAAGCTCAGTCAGGGGCTGTTCAAGAAACCGGCCACGACCATCGGCAAGGCGCCGATGACCCGTGCCACGGCGGTTTCGCGCGGGGGGTTCGGGACCAGCTCCAGCACCAGCCGCAGCTTTGGCGGCTGAGGGCGCTGGCCGGTTCCCGCCGATGGCTTGAGAATCTTGTGAACGGTTTGCGGGGAACGTCTCTGCCCGAATGCGGGTTGTTTGTCCAAATCGCAGCACAGCGCCGGATCGGTGCGCAGCGGCTGCGACGGGTAAGCTTAGGAGATAGAAGATGTTCAAGAAAACCACGATGACCGTTGCCGCATTCGCCACGCTTGCAACCGCAGGTCTGGCCACCAGCGCCTCGGCGTTTCCGGCCATGCTTGGCACTGACAGCTCGCTGCGCGCAGGGCCGGGGGCGGATTATCAGGTCAGCTCGACCGTGCCGCAAGCCGCCAATATCGAGGTGGATGGCTGCATCTCGACCGGCAGCTGGTGTCAGGTCAGCTATGGCGACAATACCGGCTGGACCCCCGCGTCGAATATCGCGATCCATGAGGGGAACAACATCGTCTATCTGGCCGATCGCCCGAAAAATGTCGATGTGAAGACCATCGAGATCAAGGATAACGGCAATGGCCAAGCGGCCGGTGCCTTTGCCGGTGCCGCCGCAGGTGGGGCGGCAGGCGGCGCCATTGCCGCAGGCACGGTGATCGGCGGGCCGGCTGGTGCCGTTGTGGGGGCGCTTATCGGGGGCGCGCTGGTTGGCGAGGCCGCCAAACCCGAGCCCACCACGGTCACCTATGTGCAGGAGCATCCGGTTGATCCGGTCTTCCTGAAAGGCGATGTGAAAACCGGTGCGAAGCTGCCCGATAACGTGGCATTGCAGCCCGTGCCCGACAGCAAATACGCCTATGTGAACGTCAACAAGGAACCGGTTCTGGTGGACCCGCATAGCCGTGCCATTGTCTATGTGTTCAACTGATCTCTTCTGTTGAGGAAGATCCGGAAGCTGGCCCTCGGGCCAGCTTTCTGCTGCGTGGTCCAGAGCACGATCCTGTCGGACGGGGCCGCTATCCAGATGGGCTGGCCCGAATGGCAGAACCCGCAAAAGCCGCCCCGTAGAGGACCGCTCCGGCTTGCCGCCTGCCAGAGGCCAGAGAGCTGCCTGTTCGGGGGCTTCCGATCCCCCAGTGTCGCGTGCGGTGGAAGGCTTGGGGCAATCTCTCCCGAAACTTGCCATCAGGACCGGCGCTGCGTCTTATCGCCGCGCCAGACATCAGTGCCAGAAATCGGTGCCAGTTACAGCCGCGCCTGTTCAGCCGCGCTGATCGGCGACGATCTTTTTCATGGCCTCTTCCGGCGCATAACCGCGCAGCATCTCGTCGCCGATCACAAAAGACGGGGTGCCGGACAGGCCCATCCGCTGGCCAAGCGCGTAATTCGCCTCGATCACCTTTTCAACCTCGGGCGAGGCGGCGGCTTTCTGGATCGCATCGCCGTCCAGATCGAGCTTCTTGGCCAGCGCCGAAAGGCTGTCATCGGAAATATCGCCACGCAGGGTCATCAAGGCGTTATGGACCTTCTCATACGCCTCATCGCCCGCGACCTGCTTGGTGGCAATGGCAAAACGCGCAGCCTTTACCGAGGCGTCGCCCAGAATAGGGAATTCCTTGACGATGAAACGGATATGGCCATCCGATTTCAGAAGCGCGTTGATTTCGGGATAGGCCTTCTTGCAATAGCCGCAGCGGTAATCCATGAACTCGACAATCGTCACATCCCCATCGGGATTGCCGCCCACCCATGACTCGGGATCATTGGTCAGCTCGTCTTCATTGGTCGCAATCAGTTGCTGGTCATTCTGCGCGATCTGGGCGTTCTGCTTCTTTTCAAGCTCGTTGATCGCCTCCATCAGGACTTCGGGATTGTCCATCAGGTAATTGCGCACGGCCCGTCCGAAATCGGCGCGTTCGCTATCGGTCATCGACCCCAGATCAAGCGCGCCTGCGGGCTGGGCCAAAAGCGCAGAAAGGGCGAAGGCGGGAAGGAGTTTGCGGGTCATCTGGGTCCTCTGTCGATCCTTGGTCCAGCGCCACAGACCGGCGCGGGAGGTTGGCGCCCACACTGGCGCAAGCGCGGCGGCGGGGCAAGGGGGGGCACAGCCTTTGCATTGACCTATGGCAGCGGCTGGCCTATCGCGGCGGGGTCGAAGCCTAAAATGGAGCCCCACCATGCGTTTCTCAACCCGCGGACAAGTCGATCCTTTCATCGTGATGGATGTGATGGAGGCTGCGCGCGCAGCCGAAGGGGAGGGGCGCGATATCGTTCACATGGAAGTGGGCCAGCCCTCGACCCCCGCGCCCTCCGGTGCCCGCCAGGCGCTGGCGCAGGCGCTGGACGATCAGGCGATGGGCTATACCGTGGCGCTGGGAATTCCGGAGCTTCGTCAAGGGATCGCGGGGCTGTATAAACGTTGGTACGGGGTCGATCTCGATCCGGCGCGGGTGGTGGTCACCTCGGGCTCCTCGGGCGCGTTCGTACTGGCATTCTCGGCGCTGTTCGACGCGGGCGACAAGGTTGCTCTGGGCGAGCCGGGCTATCCCAGCTACCGCCAGATCCTGCGCGCGATGTCGGTGGAACCGGTGGGCATGCCGACCAGTGCCGAAAACCGCTATCAGCCGGTGCCTTCGGATATCCCCGAAGATGTGCAGGGGCTGATCGTGGCCTCGCCGGGCAATCCGTCGGGCACCATGCTGGGCAAGGCTGAACTGAAGGCGTTGATGGATCTGGCCGAGGCGCGCGATCTGGCTTTCATCTCGGACGAGATCTATCATGGCCTCCATTACGAGGACCGCGCGGTGACGGCGCTTGAGGTCTCGGATCAGGCCTATGTGGTCAATTCCTTCTCGAAATATTTCTCGATGACGGGCTGGCGGGTCGGCTGGCTTGTGGTGCCCGAAGACCATGTGCGCACAGTCGAGCGTCTGGCGCAGAACATGTTCATCTGCCCGCCGCATGCCAGCCAGATTGCCGCCCTTGCCGCGCTGGACTGCATCGACGAGCTGGAGGCCAATCGCGCCGCCTATGCCGAGAACCGCCGCCTGATGCTGGAGGTTCTGCCGCAGATCGGCTTTGACCGCATCGCGCCGCCCGATGGGGCCTTCTATATCTATGCCGATGTCGCGCATCTGACCGATAACTCGCTGGCCTTTGCCGAAGAGATCCTGCGCGAGGCAGGGGTTGCCGTGACCCCCGGGCTGGATTTCGACCCTGCGCGCGGGGCCACGACGCTGCGGTTTTCCTATGCGCAGTCGACCGACCGCATCCGCGAGGGGCTTGCACGGTTGCAGAGCTTCATGGCGCAGCGTGGCAAGTGAGCACTGACTTTCGGAGGGCGCTGCGCTAAGCTCGCCCCGAACAGGATACAAGAACGGAATCGGGCAGAATGCGGAGATCGGCGCAGCCGTGTCATGGGCGCTTGGCGCTTTTCTGGGTCATGGCGCTTTGGGCGTTTCTGGCGGGGTGCGGTCTGGCGCAGGCGCAAGACAGCCGGCTTTCGGCGCTGGCGCAGCTTGATCCGGCGCGCAGTGGCATCACCGGCGATGCAACGCAGACGGATCTGCGCTTGGGGCTGTCGCAGCCTGTCGCGTGGCGGGCGTTCTTGCTGGATAATCCGCCGCGTCTGGTGGTGGATTTCCGCGAGGTCGATTTTTCCGCACAGGATCCGGCGGTGATGCTGGGCAAGGGGGGCAAAAGCGGCGCGGTGCAGGTGCTGCGCTGGGGGCCGTTCCGCCCCGGCTGGTCGCGTCTGGTGGCCGAGCTGTCCGGCCCGATGAAAATCGCGGCCGCGCAGCTGC
This sequence comes from Thioclava sp. GXIMD4216, assembly GCF_037949285.1. Classification (NCBI taxonomy): domain Bacteria; kingdom Pseudomonadati; phylum Pseudomonadota; class Alphaproteobacteria; order Rhodobacterales; family Paracoccaceae; genus Thioclava; species Thioclava sp. GXIMD4216. The sequence goes on along the minus strand of NZ_CP149926.1, from coordinate 2,114,007 downwards.
GGACCGGCGAGGCGCCGGAACTGGATATTTCGCTGACTCCGGTCAGCAAAGACAAATTCGAAACAACGCAGGGCGACCCGAATTCGGCCTTGTGGGATTTGCCGCAGCCGGCGCCGGTTCCGGCTCCGATCCTGCGCCAAGATGGCTCGCGCCCGCTGCGGGTGGTGCTTGACCCCGGTCATGGGGGCATTGATCCCGGTGCGGAGGCGGAGGGCACTTCGGAGGCGGTGCTGGTGCTGACCTTCGCGCGCGAGCTGAAAGAGGCCCTGACCCGCGCGGGGATCGATGTGGTGATGACGCGCAACGAGAATGTGTTTGTGCCGCTTGAGACCCGTCTGACGATTGCGCGCAAATCCGAGGCCGATCTGTTCATCTCGCTGCATGCCGACGCGCTGGCCAGCGGGAAAGCCACCGGAACGGCGATCTATATGCTTGACGAGAAAGCCACCGACGACGCGTCGCAAAAACTGGCCGAGCGCCATGATCGCGCCGATATTCTGGCCGGTGTCGATCTGGACGGGCATGGCGATGATGTCGCACGGGTGCTGATGGATCTGGCGCGCACCGAGACGCGCCCGCGCACCGTGCGTTTTACGCAGGTTCTGGTGGGAGCACTGAAATCGGCGGGGGTGACGCTTTACAAACATCCCGTGCAGGGGGCCGATTTCTCGGTGCTGAAATCCGCCGATTTCCCTTCGGTGCTGATCGAGCTGGGCTTTCTGGACTCGGAACGGGATCGCAAGCATCTGCTGGATGACAGCTGGCGCAAAACCGCGGCCGCCGCGATCACGCAAGCTGTGCAATCCTGGGCGCAATCGGATGCGGCAGAGGCAAGACTTTTGCGCCAGTAGCCCTATAAATGACGCTGAATGCTGTAGAAACGCCGCTCACATAGCCGAGATGTGAGCGCGATCTTGCCGCGAAGGCGTATAACTTGTTTTGACCCCGCAGGCCGTGGCGGCTATAGGCGGGCAGAATTGCGGTTTTCCGCGATAAACGGGCATCCCCCGGTAAGGAGCGAACCTTGATCCGATTTATCCTGTCCTTCTTCGGCAGCATCTTTTCGTGGATTGTTACGGCGGTGTTCTTCGCCGCGCTGACGGTCGGGGCGATCTTCTGGATGTATTCCCGTGACCTGCCGAGCCATGATCAGCTTTCGCAATACCAGCCCAAGACGATTTCGCGCATCTATAATGGCGACGGGCGCCTGATCGACGAATTCGCCACCGAGCGCCGTCTGTTCGTGCCGATCGACGAAATTCCGCCCATCGTGCAGGATGCCTTTGTGTCCGCAGAGGACAAGAATTTCTGGCACCATGCGGGTTATGATCCGGTCGGGATCGCGCAAGCCGTGTTCGAGGCGGTGCGCACCGGCGGCCATGACGTGCGCGGGGCCTCGACCATCACCCAGCAGGTGATGAAAAACTTCCTGCTGTCTTCGGACCGGTCGGTCGAGCGGAAGATCAAGGAGCTTATTCTGGCCTCGCGGGTCGAACATGCGCTGCCCAAGAAACGCATTCTGGAGCTCTATCTCAACGAGATCTTCCTCGGCCAGAATTCCTATGGTGTGGCGGCGGCGTCGCTGACCTATTTCAACAAGCCGCTGTCGGAACTGAAGCCCTATGAGGCCGCGACACTGGCCTCGATGCCGAAAGCCCCGTCGAATTACCATCCGGTGCGCGATATGCAGCGGTTGAAGGACCGCCGCAACTATGTGCTGCATGAGATGTGGCAGAACGGCTATATCTCCGAGGCAACCTATCGCGAAGAGCGTGAATTGCCGGTGAAATCGGTGCAGAACGGGGATTACGCGCCGTTCCGCGACCAGATGCCGCCGCGCGACTATTTCACCGACGAGATCCGCCGCCAGCTTTCGCGCAGCTTCGGTCAGGACGAGTTCTTCTCGGGGGGGTTGACCGTGCGCGCAACCGTCGATCCCGAGATGCAGGCACAGGCAGGACGCGCCCTTCAGCATGCGTTGGAAGATTATGACCGCAGCCGGGGTGTCTGGCGGGGCACGGGGGTGACCATTCCGGCGGACAAGCTGAAAAACGAGGCCGATTGGCGCGCGGCGCTGGCCGATGTGCGCAGCGATAAGGTGCCGCGCGATGTCGAGGGCTGGATGCCTGCCGTCGTGCTGTCTGTCGGCAAGGAAGATGCCCGCATCGGCATCGAGGGGATCAAGGAAGAAGGCAATGGCAACTGGATCCCCGCCAAGGATGTGCAATGGGCCCGCAAGCTGAACGAGAACGGCAAGCTGGGTCCGAAGGCGCGTGTGGCGTCGGATCTGGTGAGTGTGGGCGATGTGGTGATGGTGCGCGCCATGACCTCGGACAGCGATGGCAGTTTCATCCGCTGGACGCTGCGGCAGGTGCCGCAGGTGGAAGGGGCCTTCATGGCGATGGACGTGCATACGGGCCGTGTGATCGCGATGCAGGGCGGCTTCTCCTATCAGTCGACCGTATTCAACCGCGCCACGCAGGCGATGCGCCAGCCGGGCTCGAACTTCAAACCCTTCGTCTATGCGGCGGCGCTGGATTCGGGCTTTTCGCCCGAGACGGTGGTGGTG